>CAKTQM010000045.1 GCA_934597125.1 uncultured Oscillospiraceae bacterium | reverse complement strand
AGCACATCCAGCGGGGCTACGAGGACCTGCCCCGGGACCTGCGGGCCCTGGGAGCGGCGGTCTACGAGATCGAGTAAAGAGACGAAGGGAGGGAACAGGGCATGGCCAGAAGACACGGCAGAGGCCGCCGGGGACGGCGCTTCGGCGTTCTCTATAAGCTCCTCACCCTGGTGGTGGTCTGCGCCGCGGCGGTGCTGGCCCTGACCCTCTTTTTCAAGGTGGAGAGCGTGGAGGTCACCGGCAACAGCCGCTACAGCGCCCAGGAGATCCAGGACGCCTGCGGTGTCAGCCTGGGGGATAACCTCTACCTTCTCAGCAAGCCCGACATGGTCCAGCGGCTCCACCAGCAGCTCCCCTACATCGACGAGGTCCGCATCACACGGCGGCTGCCCAACACCCTCTGCGTCCAGGTGACGGAGTTCTCCACGGTCTACGCCGTGGAGCAGGAGGGCACCGTGTGGCTTCTGACCTCCGGCGGCAAGATCGTGGAGACGGCGGCGGAGCGGGGGGACACGCCAATCATCGACGGCTGTGAGCTGCTGGCCCCGTCCCTCGGCGGGGACGTGAGCTTCGCCCTGGAGCTCCAGAACCGGCAGGAGAGCCTCTTTGCCCTGCTGACGGCCCTGGAGAGCGCGGAACTCACCGGGGATGTCCGGGCCATCCACCTGGGGGACCCCACGGTCCTCAGCATGGACTACACCGAGCGCTTCACCGTGGAGATGCCCTACGGCGCAGACTACCCCCGGCTCCTCCGCTACCTGACCCTGGTCATCGAGGAGCTGGAGACCAACCTCACCGGCGTCATCGACCTCACCCGGGACGGAGAACCCCACTTCCGCCCGAACTGAGACGCATCCCGGCGAAGCGCGGTGCATCCCGGCGGAAGGAATTTTCCGGAACGGGCCGGAAATCCGTCCGGAATACTTGACCTGCCGGGGAAAGTAGCTTACAATAGAAAAATACCCGGGGTCCCGGCGGACCCACAGGATATCGATACTTTTCCGGGGCCTGGCGCCCCGTGTCTACAACAGATAGTGGGAGGAAGCACAATGGCATTCGGATTGGAAACCGGTCCCGAGACCGTCGTCAATATCAAAGTCATCGGCGTGGGCGGCGGCGGCAACAACGTGGTCAACCGCATGGTGAAGTCCGGCACCAAGGGTGTGGAGTTCGTGGCGGTGAACACCGACAAGCAGGCCCTGAACGTCTCCAGCGCCACCTATAAGATCCAGATCGGCGAGAAGCTGACCCACGGCAAGGGCGCCGGCGCCGATCCCGAGGTGGGCCGCAAGGCCGCCGAGGAGAGCCGCAGCCAGATCGCCAAGGCCCTGGAGGATACCGACATGGTCTTCATCTCCGCGGGCATGGGCGGCGGCACCGGCACCGGCGGCGCCCCCATCGTGGCGGAGGTGGCCAAGGAGATGGACATCCTCACCGTGGGCGTCGTGACGAAGCCCTTCGGCTTTGAGGGGCCCCGGCGGATGCGGGCTGCGGAGGCCGGCATCCGGGAGCTCCGGGACAAGGTGGACTCCCTGGTCATCATCCCCAACGAGCGGCTGAAGTACGCCACCGACCAGAAGATCACCTTTGCCAACGCCTTTGAGATCGCGGACGATGTGCTGCGTCAGGCGGTGCAGTCCATCTCTGACCTGATCCGGGACACCGGCTTTATCAACCTGGACTTTGCCGACGTCACCGCCATCATGAAGAACGCCGGCATGGCCCACATGGGCGTGGGCCGGGCCGCCGGCAAGGGCAAGGCCGAGGAGGCCGCCCGCATGGCCATCTCCAGCCCCCTGCTGGAGACCTCTATCGAGGGCGCCCGGGGCGTGCTCATCAACATCACCGGCTCCATGGACATCGGCCTGGAGGAAGTCGAGCAGGCTGCGAGCCTGGTTCAGGCCGCCGTACATCCCGACGCCCTCACCATCTTCGGCGCCACCTTTGACGAGACCATGGACGACGAGATCCGGGTCACCGTCATTGCCACCGGCTTTGAAAAGACCGAGGAGACCCCTGTCACCCCCGGCCTGAAGACCCCGGTCAGTACCGTGCCCGCCGGGACCGTTCCCCCTGCCGCCGCTCCGGCGGAGGAGAAGACGCCCCACGCCGAGCCGCCCCAGCCCCTGGAGATGGAGGAGCCCAAGCCGGAGGAGAACGATCCCTTTGAGGATATTTTTAAAATTTTCCAGAACCGTGACTGAGCTTCCACGGAAAATGCTGTGACCGGACCCCGCGGGCTGTGCCCGCGGGGCCTTTCCTTTTCCTGCCGCGGCTTCCTTGGCAGCGCTGGGGATATCTGTGCCGCGCCTTTCCGGCGAAACTGCAGAGAGTAAGCGTGCCGGCGTGAGACCGGCAGACGAGTCGGAAAGGAGTGATCTCATTGCATGAAGACGGTTTTTCGCGCAGACGGCGGTCCGGGGCGGCGCTGTGTCTCGCCATGCTCCTGGCCGTGGGGGGACTGAGCCTCCCGGCCCGGGCGGCGGAGACGCCGAAGGAGCTGGTCCCCGTGGGCCACACCGTGGGCATCAAGATGTTCGCCCGGGGCGTCCTGGTGGTGGATCTTGCGGAGGGGAAGAGCCCGGCGAAGGAGTGCGGATTGGCCAAAGGGGATGTGATCCTGCAGTGCAACGGCACCGCCGTCACCTCCACGGAGCAGTTCCAGCAGCTCCTCCAGGGAGAGGAGGAAGTGGAGCTGGCCGTCCGCCGGGGCGGCAGCGCAAAAACGCTGACGGCAGAGCCGGAGCAGAATGAGGACGGCGCCTGGGTCATCGGCGCCTGGATCCGGGACAGCATGGCGGGCATCGGCACCGTCACCTACTATGATCCCGCCACCGGGGCTTTCGGCGCCCTGGGCCACGGCGTCACGGACACGGACACCGCCCAGCTGCTGCCCTTCGCCAGCGGCAGCGTCCTGCCCTCCACGGTGAAGGCCGTGAAGCGGGGCCAGGCCGGGGCCGCCGGGGAGCTGAAGGGAAAATTTGATCTGACAACGGATCTCGGCACCCTCCGGGCCAACACCGCCAGCGGCATCTTCGGGGAGCTGAGTCCCTGCGCCCTGACGGAGGGCGACGCCGTCCCCGTGGCGGAGAGCACCGAGGTCCGGGACGGCCCTGCCGTCATCCGCAGCAACGTGGCGGGTGACTGCGTGAAGGACTATCAGGTGGAGCTCCGCCGCCTGGGGGACGGGGAGGAGCGGAACCTCCTGGTCACGGTGACGGACCCGGAGCTGCTCTCCGCCACCGGCGGCATCGTCCAGGGGATGGTAGTGAGTTATAATAGGGACAACTCAGGAGAGAAACCCTTGCGCCGCAAGGCTTTGCGGGCTTGTAGAATAGGAGCGCCGGTGAGGTGCAGACGAGGTCAATATGGGACAACTCCTTTTTTACAAACAGGGTAAAGGGTGTTTCTGCTGTTATCCCTTTCTTCATTGACAATTTGAATGGGAACAACTTTACATAGGAGAAAGTAGGTGATTGTGAACGGAACAACATTATAATGCCAAAGATGGAGGAATAGGCATGAAACAATGTCAGATCATTTCAATTACCAATTCCAAAGGCGGTGTTGGAAAAACAACTACCGCTTTGAACCTTGCGGCTGCCCTCGCAGCTGAAGATAAAAAGGTCCTGCTGATCGACAATGACCCCCAGGGCAATCTCACCGCAGCCCTCGGCTATACGCCGGGGGAACAGAAGAATACGCTGGCAAAGCTGCTGCTTGTCCAAATTGACTCTCCGGAGGATCTGGAACTCCACCTCGATCGTGCTGTACTACATACCAGCAGCGGCCTTGACCTGATCCCTGCCAACAAGCGGTTAGCGGACGCTGCAGCCCGCTTGCAGGTTATGCAGCTTTCACAGTATAACGCATCTGGCATCTCGGATGACCCTTGCGAGAAGGTGCTGGACAAGCTGTTAGCATCCCTGTGTGGACTGTATGATTACATCATCATAGACTGTGGACTGAAGCATGAACTATTGACCGTTAATGCTCTGGCTGCGGCAGATTACTGCATCATTCCGGTGCAGGCACACTTCCTCGCCAGTGAAGGGATTCCCGATGTTTTAGAAATGGTGCGCAATGTACAGAATCGATTCAACCCCGATTTGAAGATTGCGGGCATTCTCTTGACCATGTATCAGTCCCGCCCGCAGCTCTGCCAAAGCGTTCGCTCCAGCGTGGGAGAGATCTATGGTGACAGCATTCATGTATTTGACCGCCCCATTGAGCAGACGATCAAGGTTGCGGAGTGTCCGGCAGCAGGCATGAGCATTCTGGATTATGCACCTAAGAATCCTGCCGCTGACTCCTATCGCTCCCTTGCCCAGGAGGTGCTGCGGCTTGGCTAAAAAAAGCATGGATGACCTGTTAAAGCGGCGCATGAGCGCAGCGCAGCAAGCATCAGAGTTGGAAGTAGGCAATGAGGCTTATGAAACCATGTTTCAAGCAAAGGCGGATGCGGCAGCTCCCCGCTTTTGCGAACTGCCGATCAAAAGCCTTTGCCCTTTTCGCACGGCAGACATTGGATTTCATCCCTACCCGCCCGAAAAACTCCGTGCATTCTCTCAGCAGCTTGCCGAGCAGGGCATCTACGAGCGCATTATTGTTCGTCCGATTCCGAATAGTGAGCAGTATGAGATCCTTGCCGGACACAATCGTACTGAAGCGTGGCGGCTGACCGGACACTCAACAATTCCTGCGGAGGTCGTGGAGGCCGATGACGCAAGAGCGATTTCCATTGCCGTTGCCACCAATCTCCTGCGGCGGCAGGACCTCACCATCATTGAACGTGGCAAAGCGTATCGGGCGTTGCTTGATGAGAACAATCGCCACGGGCAACGGAACGCAACACCATCCTCAACAACTTTTGGCGATTCTCGCCAAAAGTTAGATGGAGATAGCAATGGCGAGACCTTTGGCGAGAATCGCCAAAGGTACAATGCCCGCAAGATCGTCGCAGATTTCTTCGGCGTGACGGAGTATGAGATCCGCAAGGCCATCAAGCTGGCAGCACTGATTCCGCCGCTTGCTGATATTTTGGAGAACAGTCCACGCAAGTTACCGATTGCCTGTGCGGAACTTATTGCCGATTATGATGCAGACTCTCAAAGGGCATTTGTAGAAATGTGCACCATTGAGGGATATGTACTCAATAAGTCAACCATACAGAAGATCGCCCATACCTGCCCACCTCCATCCGCTGAGCATCAAGACATTTACGCGGCTTGGCGGCAGGCACGGGCAGACGAGGAAATGCGCCGCGCTGCACCACCTAAGAAAATCGCCTTTGACCGTAGGAAATTTGCACCTTATCTGGACAAACTGAACGGCGATGAAGATTTAGAAGAGCTGTTTCTGGAGTTCTTGCGGCAGCGAATTGGCTGATGTATAATCGAAAAAAGAAAGAGAAAGGATAGCAACGCTATGAGCGAACAGGATAAAATTCAGCTTTTTGAAAATCAACCCATTCGCACGGCTTGGAATGAAGAACAAGAGGAGTGGTACTTCTCTGTTGTCGATGTAATCCATGCACTGACTGGAAGTGAAAACCCTCGCAGATATTGGAGTGACTTGAAGCGCAAGTTGAAGTCTGAGGGGGCAACTCAGTTGTACGAAAATATCGTACAACTGAAAATGAAATCGTCGGATGGAAAGAACTATAAGACCGACGCTGCCACAACCGAGCAGCTTCTCCGCATTATCCAGTCTATCCCATCACCCCGCGCGGAACCGGTGAAACGCTGGCTGGCAGAGGTCGGCAGGGAACGCATTGAGGAGACTATTGATCCGGAACAGGCCATCGACCGTGCGTTGGAAACTTATCTGAAAAAGGGGTATGACCCTGATTGGGTTCATCAGAGGCTGCTCTCCATCCGCATTCGGAATGAGCTTACCGATGAGTGGCAGAAGCGCGGCGTGGAAAAGGGTCGTGAATTTGCGATTCTGACTGATGAGATCACCCGCACATGGTCCGGCATGACCACGCGGCAGTACAAGAATCTCAAGGGGCTGAAAAAGGAAAACCTGCGGGACAATATGAGTGATACCGAATTGGTCTTGACCATGCTGGCCGAGGCATCCACCCGTGATATTTCCAAAGCCTCCAGGCCGGAAGGCTTTTCCGGCAGTATGGAGGTCGCCCGCCAGGGCGGTGAGGTTGCCGGCGTAGCGCGAAAGGCTCTTGAGGAGCGCACCGGCGCTCCGGTTATTACTGCGCAGAACGCCGCACAGATGAACACCTTGGTTGTGGGCATGATCGAAGAAGCCGCCGCGCTGCCGGCGCAAGCCGAAGCAGATGACAAAGAATAATAAGACTTATGCCAGAAGGCTCGACACCGCAAGGTGCCGGGCCTTTTTCTATCCCATTGTGAGGTACAAGATGAAAGAAATGAATATACAGTTCCACAAAACACGACCGCAAAATCCGTTTGACGATGGGGCGAAGGCCCGTTTGCACCGTATGGGCCTTCTGAGGATAGATGGAAGTGTGGACGAAGCCACATTGAACGCCTTGAGCCGCGCCTATTCCGGCCTATTGTTTGATGACTTGTGCGACACTTGCCAGAATTCTTGTGAGATCACAGAGATTCTTCGGAGACTATATGAAGCTGCGGAGCAGGCCGAACCACGGCAAAAGTTTCTGCTGATCTGTCTGCAATACGACGCGCTCTCTCAGCCGCTTCCCAATCCAATTTGGTGGATAAGCGGTGATTCGGAGCTTGCCGGGGACTTTGCAGAGCGTTTTATCTGCCATCTGAAGAAGCTGAGCAAGGCAATGGAGGTGACGGAGCCATGAAGGGAATCCTAATCTATCAGCCAACAAGCAAGTCCGCTCCGCTCGCCGATTTTATTGATGGGCTTGATCCGCGGCTGCGGGAAAAAATCCTCCTGCGGCTGTATTTCCTGACCCAGCTTGAAAAGCCGGAAATGAAAGAACCGCATTTCAAGCGATTTTCAATCGAGCGCTATCGGGATCTCTGGGAGCTGCGGGTGAAGAGCAAAGTGCTCATACGCATCATTTTCTGCACGCTTCCCAATGGAGATGTTCTGCTTTTGCATGGCTTTGTGAAGCGTCAGAAGCGGGATACAATGCAGGCGCTGGAGCAGTCTATCAGAATACTTGACGCGCTGCGGGAACATCCGGAGCGCGCGGTAGAATACAAGATCAAGGAGGAGAAAGCGTCATGAAGCAGGTATCCGGCATATCGCCTGACCGTATGGCAGGAATGCGCATCACAAAAATTATTTGAGAAGGAGGCTCTCCCAAACATGAAAAGAGTAATATCCTGCGTGCTGCTGATGCTGGTTCTTACCTCCAATGCCTTTGCGTTGGAGGTGCCTACGGACACAGTGGTTCAAAACCTCAACGGCAGTCAGCAAGCGATCAAAACCTTTACAGTATCCCCTGAGCAGGACCCTGCGGCACTAATTGAGGAGCCCTTTGAGCTGGAAGGGTATCTCTACACCTTTGCGGACATTGTAAAAAGTGAGAATCCCGTGGAAGAAAAGCGGATTCATACCGAGGTTATCACCGTTGAAACAACGAAAGATGACCTTGCTCTGATTCTGGAGCAGCTTAAGCCCACCATCGAGTATGATGACGGCAGATTTCAGGGTACCCTCGCATTGGATCACACCAGTCTCAATACCGTAGCCGCCGGCTATGCCACGAAAAACTACACGGTGACGGAAACCAAAACCATCGGACAGCTTGACCGCAACGATATGTCCTATGTCCCCGCGACAACCATCAAGAACGGCAGAACCCTGAGCCTCGCCAATGTAGAGTGGCAGGTCACCGGCACCGATCTTGTGGGTGAGGCGCTGATGCCCTCTCAATATCAGGCTGTTGCTACCTACTCTGCGAAAGCGTCCTATCAGGCGGCTACAGGCTATGTTACAACAGCGGAGTATGTTGGCGATGTGACCCACGAGGGCGTCGAAAGCGTTACTTATGTACTGACCTATATCGGGACAGAAGCGAACCACAAGGGCGCGGCTGCCGCTCAGGTCGGAGCGTTTTTTGCGGATCACTTTCCTTGGATCTTAGGTGGAATCGTTCTGATTTGCGCCGCTGTTGGCGGCACGCTGCTTGTATGCCGCCGAAAGGCCGTAGTGAAAGCAGAATGTGAAGCGGATGAAACAGAGGAAAACGAAGAAGATCAGGAGGCGTAAAAACATGAAACTCTTTCAGAAACTGGTCTGCATGGCATTGACGGCGACAGCAACAGCATCCCTTTCTATTTGCGCTTTTGCCGCGGACTATACCTTTGACACAGCCGCGGACACCGACTATTACCCTTCGACCTCTTATGAGGACACCTACGGTACCGCGTATCATTACGGCAGCAAAAATCTTGTGGATTATCAGATTCCCGAACTTCCCTACGGCGTTCTCAGCACCACACAAACCGGCGTCATGGAAAAGCTCCGACTCCCCGGCCTACAGCAGACTGTAGGCGGTTCGGCTACCGGTATCTACGGTGTGGATAGTGGCGTAGGTATCCCAGCGGTCACACCCGTCATTCCGTCCTATCAGGAGCCTGCTTATACAAGTGCCAAAGATATGGATCGAAAGGACGGCAGCATCGGCACCCTGAAAATTCCATCCCTGGACATCAACATGAAGGTCTGGGAAGGAGAAACAAAAGAAAGCATGAAAAAGGGACTGGGGCATTACAGCTCCACCTCAGCGTGGGACGGCAATATCGGCGTGTGCGGCCATAACCGGGGCGCCAAGTACACCATCGGCAGCATCAAGGATCTGGAAATCGGTGACACCATCACCTATACCACGATCTACGGCACCCGCACATATGAGGTCGTTTTGGTAAAGACCATCTCCAATTCCGACTGGAGCTATCTGCAGGCGACAGCAGACAACCGTATCACGCTTACCACCTGCCTCGCCAATCAGCCTGAAAAAAGAATTTGCGTTCAAGCAGTGCAAATAACTCAATAAAATGATGGAAAACGGATGGAATTGTGCAAAAAATGTTGTGTCTCCGTTTTATCGGCGTAAGGATTTAAAATAAACCTTTGACAGCCTGAACCTTCTGTATTATCCTCAAATTACTCCGGAGAATCTTAATCAAAAGGAAGTATCAGTTTGGTACAGAATTTCAGACCAAATAGGAAAGATGACGAAATACGGGTCAAAATGGACATCACTGTTGACCTTCCCGCGGAAGTCGCGGAACAGGCAGAACGGATGGGCATTTGCGAGTTTGATCAATGCACCTTTGACGAAGCTACCCGACGCATGACCGCAAGTGTAACCACCGTCTTTTACCGGAAAGGGGCGTGATCATTTGAAGCGGATCCGAGTTATTTCCCTCGCTGTAATTGCTGCACTATCCTTAACAGTAACTTCTTTTGCCGCCGAAAAAAGTCCGCAGCAGTCTGCTGCCGCCTATCTGAGTGAAGCCGGCATTATGCTGGGCAACGAGTCTGGCGACATGATGCTGGAGCAGGGGCTGACACGGGCGCAGATGGCGGCGCTGCTCACCCGAATTGTCACAGATCCCGAGCAATTTGAAACGGACAGCGCCTTTTACCGCAGCCTTTGCAGCTTTACGGATGTTCCGGAATGGGCAAAAAGCTATGTGGGCTACTGCGTCGCAAATAATCTGGTTGCAGGGTATGGCAATGGACGCTACGGCTCCAATGACCCTGTTACTTCTGCGGCGGCCTGCACGGTGATGCTGCGGTGCTTGAATGATGTTGATGCTGTATGGGATTATCAGTCTGCCTGCCAGACTGCCGTTCAGTTGGGACTTGCTGCGGAAGAAACTGTTGCGGACGCCGAGATTACCCGCGGAAAGATGGCGGTGCTGATCTGTCACACGTTGGCAAGGCTTGGTTATGACGTGAAATTGTCCGAAACTGCACAGCCAAATCTCTCTGCCAATGGAACATCGGACGCAGCCGCCGTGCAGGAAACAGCAGAGCCCTTCGATGCTGCTGCGGCCAAGCAGGACATCATTGACCGAACCAACGCTCTGCGCTGCGAAAACGGCGTAGCTGCCCTGACCGTCAATGAAAAGCTCATGCAGGCAGCGCAGGTGCGGGCAGAGGAGATGGCGGCCAGCGGTGTCTACTCTCACACAAGGCCGGACGGGAGAAAGTATACAACAGTCACGGACTGCAAATACATCGGTGAAAATATTCACTTGATCGGAGAATGGCAGATTCGAGATTCTTCGCTCCCGTCCTTTGCAGTTGAAGCGTGGAAGAATAGCGCAGCACATCTGAAAAATATGCTCAATACGAGATACCATGCGATCGGCGTTGGTGTTTCACAAGGCACTGTCATGGGCGAGCCCTACTGGTATTGCGTTCAGCTTTTCTTATTGGACGGCTACAATGTCACATGGGTGGATGCGCCCGCAGCAAAAGAGTAACTTCGCATAATCAGTTGACATTAACGGAAGTCCAATTACGATGAACAATTTCATAACACAACCAAGCAGACCGAGGAAACTTGGTCTGCTTATCTTTTGCGAAAAAGGAGGAAAAGACCTTGAAAAAGATGCGAACAAGACTTTTATCACTGCTGCTTGTACTGGTGACCGTTCTGAGCCTGCTGCCTACCTCGGCATTGGCGGCCTCCAGCACCGGTACCGGCATCAAACCGACCAGCAACACAAATTACTGGACGACCCGCCTGCTCCATGACGGAACGCCGTACAGCTATAAGCCGCCCATGGCAGCGGGGAAAATGCTCTACTGCCTGGATCGCGGCTATGGCTACCGCTGGGGTACTCCGTCGTTCCTCAACTCTTACACCTATACATCCGCCACCGGCGCAGACGCGGACGCTGTCCTGAAAACAGCGCTGGCGCAGAGCGGCATGGGAGAACTGGATGCTCAGCAGCTCGAAAACTTCAAGTGGATGATGACCTATATCGTCGATTACAAGGGAGATATTCCTGGCAGCCTTTTTTTTGCAGCACAGACCTATGTGTGGGATCACCAGACCTTCAAGGGTGAGGGCGACGGCGATATCGACGGCGGAGGCTTTGCTAATGCGGATACCTATGAAACCTATCTCGGCTATATTGACTGGATGTTAGCCGAAAAAGCAAAGGAGGACGCAGCCTTCCAGAAGCAGATCGAGGAGTACGCCGCACAGGGCGTCATTGCTACGGTTGTTGAAGATGACACCGCAAAATGGGCAGTGTGGGCAAAGTCCAGCGTAAAGGGCCGCCAGAGTTTTTTCAACTATTACGCGCCGAGAAAACTCTCTCTTGAAGCGCAGCCGGGAGAACCGGATATTCCCCCTGCGGGTACAGGCGATATTACGCTGAAGAAGGTTGCCGCAGGAACCACCCGTGGTTTAGATGGTGCCCGCTTTCTGATTTACCGGGACGGTCAGATCGTGGGCAGCGATGTAACGGCAAACGGCGGCATCATCGAGGTCAACGATGTCACCAAGGGCCTGTGGAGCTTCGTAGAAACGGAGGCTCCGGTCGGGTACTGCGCGGACTCTACCCCTATCAGCGTCTATGTGGACACCACGGACGGCGATAAGCAGTACACCGTTACGGCAGAAAATTACGCGCTCCCCGATATGAAGATCACCAAGCGCGACGCCATGAGCGGCAAGCCCATCGCTGGCACGGTGTTCTCGGTGAAGTCCGTCACCGGCAGCTATTCCACCTCCGCCACGACCGGGACGGACGGTTCCGCAACGCTCTCGGCCATTCCTGCCGGTGTCTATGTTGTGCGTGAGGAATCCGTTCCCGAGCCGTACATCGTAACCAATACCGAGCAGACCGTGGCGCTGCGTCCCGGCAAAACCTCTGAGGTCACTTTCGTTGACTATGAAAAGCCCGGTCTTGAAATTGTCAAGAAGAACATCGCCAACGGAGAGCCTATCGAGGGCGTGACCTACCGTATCGAGCAGATCGACGGAAGTTTCTCCACCAGCGCTACCACGGATAACCATGGGCGCATTTTCCTTGAGAGCATCCCTGTGGGCAGCTACAAGGTCACGGAGATCAATGTTCCCAACCATGTCATTCTCTCCGAGATTCCCCAAGAAGTGGCACTGAAACCCGGCGAAACCTCCACCGTCACCTTCTTCAACGCCCTCAAGCCGACGCTGGAGATCCGCAAGGTGGACAGCGTTACCGGCGATCCCGTTAAGGGAGCCAAGTTCCAGGTCTGGTATGCCAGCAACCACACCGATACCGGTGAACTGAACGACCTCGGTACCTATTTTTCTGATGAAAGCGGCAAGATCATTCTCCCCGAAGTCAAAGATGGTTGGTACAAAGTGACGGAACTGGAAGCACCGCACGGCTACTCCATCAAGGAGCCTGCCACACAGGAATGCTTCATCTCCGGTGGTGAGAGCAAAGTCCTGACCTTTGAAAACGCTCCCCTTTCCGCCATCATCATCCGCAAGGTGGACAGCGAGAGCGGTCAGCCGCTGGAAGGTGCATGGTTTAGAATCCGCTACCTTGGCGGCACCTCCGGTACGGGTGGCACGGTTATCGGCGAGTACCGCACGTCGAGCAATGGCACCATCGTTGTGACCGGCCTCAAAGCAGGCACTTACGTCTGCGAGGAAATTTCTGCTCCGGACGGGTATGTGATCACCGACGCCACGGAAACGGTCTATCTCTCCGGTAAGGATCAGGACGTCATCACCGTGACCTTCGGCAATGATAAGATGGGCTCTCTGTTGATCATCAAAAAGGACGCCGTCACCGGCGCGCCCATTTCCGATGTGGAGTTCTTCATCACCGATTCGGATGGCAGCGTGATCGGCAACGCCAACGGAAAGTATGTGAC
>CAKTQM010000044.1 GCA_934597125.1 uncultured Oscillospiraceae bacterium | reverse complement strand
GGAGGCAAGGTGGCCGGTGATGCACGGAAAGCCATCGAAAGCCAAACTGGCGTCCCTGTTATTACCTCCAAGAACGCCGCACAGCTCAATCAGGTCGTGACAGAACTGCTGGAAGGAGCGGCTACGTCACCGGAGAAACAAGACAAAAAGCGCTGATTCACTGACAGCAAAAGTGGTGGGCAATCACAAATGAATGAACTCCGTTTTTCGAACTTTTTTTCGAAAAACGGAGTTCTTCTTATCCGCAAAGCCTTGATCTATCAGGGCCTTTTTGATGATTGGAGGCATGCACAGCAAAAATCCTTAAAATGCGGAATGATTATGTTTACGCAAGGGCGCTATTTGAATACGGTTTTCGTTCGTCATTTTGCCAAGGCCAGCGCATTCATGGCGCTGCGCAGGTGGATGCGCATGGCAGCTTCCGCGCCGAAAGCATCTCTCTTGCCGAGAAAATCCATCAGCAGCGCGTGGTCCCGCAGGGTGATGTCCGACAGCAACTCCTGGTGCTCATTGAGCATGATGGTCTCAGACACAGCGCTGTGGATGATGGGCAAAAGTTGAAGCATAAAGCGGTTGTGGGAGGCCACAGCAATGCGCTGGTGGAATTCTTGGTCGGCAGAAGTGCGGTCGGCGTGGAGCCGTATTTGCTCCTCTACCAGCTTTCCTGCTTCCATGATGGCGCCCAGTTCCTCGTCCGTGGCGCGCTGGCAGGCCATAGCTGCCAACTGTGGCTCAAACAGGAGACGGGCCTCGAATAGATCCTTCACACGGCTGCGGTTCAGATCCAATTCATCCAAGCCGAAGCTGATAAAGCTCTCCATGCTTTCGGATACGAAGGTGCCCTTGCCACGATAGACCTCCAACACGCCCTGCGAGCAAAGCACCTTGATAGCCTCCCGCAGGGTGGAACGGCTGACACCCAGCCTGTCCGACAAGATGTTTTCTCCTGGCAGCTTGTCACCGGGGCGGAACTCCTGTGTGTCCGCGATCATCTTATATAAGCTGTCCGCCACCTGATGGGGCAGGTCTTTTCTCATCATAGTGCGATCCTCCTATAGTTTCTCATGCTCCAGTATACGGACTTTCACTGCAAAAAGCAAGTCAAACTTGTGTGAATAGTATACAAGTTTGCGGCTAAAATTTCAGTGGATGCGACAAGCTTCTGGAAAGGGGGCAGATCACCGTTGACAAATAGTGCAGAAGTTATTATAGTTTACTTGTCCAACAAGCAAACAAGTAAATATACATCGAGAGGTGAGAATAACAATGGTAAGTGATCAGATCAAAAAGGGAGCGGACCGCGCGCCCCATCGGTCGCTGCTGTACGCGCTGGGCCTGACGGAGGAAGAGATGGCCCGCCCACTGATTGCGGTGGTGTCCGCCAAGAGCGATATTATCCCGGGCCACATCCATCTGGACAAGATCGCGGAGGCGGTAAAGGCTGGCATCTACGCGGCTGGCGGTACGCCGGTGGTGGTGCCCGCCATCGGCGTGTGCGACGGTATCGTCATGGGCCACAAGGGCATGCACTACTCCTTGGCCTCCCGCGAACTCATCGCAGATTCAGTGGAGACACTGCTGACCGCCCATTGCTTCGACGGCGCGGTGCTGATCCCCAACTGCGACAAGATCGTGCCCGGTATGCTGATGGGAGCCATCCGCGTGAACATCCCTGCGCTGGTATGCTCCGGAGGCCCCATGCTGGCGGGTCATGTCAATGGGAAGAAGACCAGCCTGTCCCAGATGTTCGAGGCGGTAGGTGCCTATCAGGCGGGGAAGCTGGACGACGCGGGTCTGCGGAAATGTGAGCAGTCCTCCTGTCCTTCCTGCGGCTCCTGCTCCGGTATGTTCACGGCCAACTCCATGAACTGCCTGTGCGAAGCGCTGGGCATGGCGCTGCCGGGCAACGGCAGCATTCCCGCACCCTGTTCCGCTCGTATCCAGTTCTCCAAGCATTCCGGCATGAAGGTCATGGAGCTGGTGGAGAAAAACATCCGTCCCCGGGACATCGTAACGGCAGAAGCGTTTCATAATGCCATCACCGTAGATATGGCGCTGGGCTGTTCCACCAACACATCCCTGCATATCCCTGCCATCGCCCACGAGGCGGGGCTGACCATCGATCTGAAGCAGTTCAATGAAATCAGCGAGAAAACTCCCAACCTGTGCCATTTGGCACCGGCGGGCGAACACTTCATGGAGGAACTGGACGAGGCCGGCGGCGTGTCCGCCGTCATGAAGGAGCTGGCGGACATGGGGCTGCTGCACACGGAACTGCCTACCGTCACCGGCTATACCGTGGGGGAGAATATCGCCCACGCGGACAACCGCGATCCCGAGATCATCCGCCCGCTGGACAAGCCTTATTCCGCCACCGGCGGTCTGGCGTTCCTGTTCGGCAACATCGCCCGCAACGGCTGTGTTGTGAAGCGCAGCGCCGTGGCGCCGGAGATGCGGGTACATAGCTGCACCGCCCGTGTGTTCGAGGGCGAGGAGGCGGCGGTGAAGGCCATCTTCGGCGGTGAGATCCGGAAGGGCGACATCGTGGTCATCCTGTACGAGGGTCCCAAGGGTGGCCCAGGCATGCGTGAAATGCTGGTGCCCACCTCGGCACTGGCCGGTATGGGACTGGACAAGGATGTTGCCCTCATCACCGACGGCCGGTTCTCCGGTGCGTCCCGGGGCGCGTCCATCGGCCATGTGTCTCCCGAAGCGGCGGCCGGCGGCGAGATCGGATTGCTGCGGGACGGCGACATTATCGACATCGACATGGACAAGTACACCATCAACGCCCGCGTCACCGATGAGGAGTTCGCCTGCCGCAGAGCGGAGCAGAAGCCCCACGAGAGCTGGGTAAAAAATGGCTGGCTGGCCCGTTATCAGAGAATGGTATCTTCCGCCGACGAAGGCGCTGTGTTAAAATAAGAAAGAGAAGGAGAAATAAACATGAGTGAGTTAGTTTGCCAAAATCAGGTAAAGTTTAAGAAGGCCACAAGAGTACTGGCACTTCTCGCCGCGGTGTTGCTCGTGCTAACGATTGTGGCATGGGGAATCACCTCGTCTTGGGGTAATGTTCGGATTTCCCGCACAGAATTTGTGAGCAATGGCGGTGCAACAATGAGTGGATGGATGTTTGTGCCTAAAGGAGTTACAGACGAAAATCCCGCCCCAGCAATTGTAGATTTCCATGGCAGAAATACAACAGCATACAACTTGATTGGATGGGCAATCGAGCAATCTCGTCGAGGCTATGTGGTGTTTATGCCGGATCAGGAAAAAAACAAATGAATCGTTGTCTACAGAAGATAATACAACTGCAAGAATTGCCGTTAGTGCAGTAAAGTGCTATGTACAGCTTATATCTACGCACGTCAAGGAAGACTCTATTGCGATTTTGATGAAAAGGAAGACTCTATTGCGATTTTGATGAAGAACTTTTTTTGGCATTAGTACGAAGTGACCCTGAGTTTTTGACAGATTATGTGCACGAGGTTGAACGAAAGCGGATTGAGAGAGATGGATGGGATGTTTTCGATGTTTTGTGGCAGCAAGATGACTATCTAAAGCTAATCTCTATCGTAATGGAGTGTCTAAAGAACACAACAGAACCATTTTTTACATGGGATTCCTTAGCGGAGGAACTACTGAGTTCACCTATAAATATGCCTTTAGTTAATAAACGGCGTAATGAGTGGATCAAGTATTATGTCGAAGCAAATTGTTGTGATGGAGAGTCAATGAGCTTTTTATTTGGGATCGTCTGCAATTTGCCAGAAGGACAACGATTACCCGCGATTGTGACGTTTTGCCAATGTAATCCCGCTTTTGATGCGTTCCGAAGTATTCATATAGTACCAACACATGCCTCTTGGAGTGGTAGTGAAGTTCCCATTTTAGAACAACGCATTGCATTTTT
The DNA here is from genome assembly GCA_934597125.1 of uncultured Oscillospiraceae bacterium. Lineage (GTDB taxonomy): Bacteria > Bacillota > Clostridia > Oscillospirales > Oscillospiraceae > Vescimonas. Next base: position 9,601 of record CAKTQM010000044.1, on the reverse strand, counting down.
AATTGAACTTAAAGACAGTTTAAGAGGAATACAATTCATTGAACATAGGGCGTATATATCTGAAAAAATTCGGAATCTGCAAGAGAGAAAAGAAGACGTACTGTTGAGCGAATTCTTGGAAGAGAGATGATCTTTTGAAAGGGCTCCGTTTCCCGGATATTCTGTCGAGAAACGGAGTCCTTCTTACATATTTTCTCTCGACGGACAGGGGGTCATTTGCTATACTGAAAGCGAAGATAATAATTGGGAGACACCGTGATATGAAGAAAATCCTATTCGTTTGCCACGGCAATATCTGCCGCAGCCCAATGGCTGAGTTCGTAATGAAGGACTTAGTAGAAAAAGCGGGGCTGGCAGTCCAATTCCATATAGAGTCCGCTGCAACCAGCCGTGAGGAGATAGGCAACCCCGTCTATCCTCCGGCACGACGTAAGCTGGCAGAACACGGTATATCCTGCGGCGGCCACGCGGCGCGGCAGCTCACCAAAAACGATTACAAAGAATTCGATCTGCTCATCGGCATGGACAGAGCCAACCTACAGAATATGCGGCGTATCTGCGGTGGTGACCCAGATGGCAAGATACATCTGCTGCTGGATTACACCGGCCATCCCCGCGATGTGGCCGACCCGTGGTACACCGATGATTTCGAGGCCACATGGCAGGATGTGATGGCAGGCTGCCATGTATTACTGAGAGAGTTATTGCAGAAACGAGGTGAACAGAATGGCACAAAATGACAAAATCCAGCTATTCGACGACAAACGCATTCGCACCGCATGGGACGAAGAAAAGGAAGAATGGTACTTTTCTATCGTCGATGTTGTTGGTGTGCTGACGGACAGTATTGATCCCGCAACGTATTGGCGCAAGCTCAAGCAACGCTTGAAAGCTGAAGGCAATGAAACCGTGACAAATTGTCACGGTTTGAAAATGACCGCCTCAGATGGCAAAAAGCGTCTGACCGATGTAGCCGACACTGAGCAGCTTCTCCGTATCATCCAGTCCATTCCTTCCCCCAAAGCGGAACCGTTCAAGCTGTGGTTGGCGCAGGTTGGACGGGAACGCATTGAAGAGACCATTGATCCGGAATTGACCATTGAACGAGCCCTGGAAACATACCTCAAGAAAGGCTATACTCGTGAATGGATCAACCAGCGGTTGCAAGCCATCCAAGTCCGAAAGGAACTGACGGATGAATGGGATGCCCGTGGTGTACAGAAGGGCGTGGAGTACGCAATACTTACCGACGAGATTTCCCGTGCATGGTCGGGAATGTCTACACGGCAATATAAAAATCTCAAGGGCTTGAAGAAAGAGAACCTCCGCGACAACATGACCACGCTGGAGTTGGTGCTGAATATGCTGGCAGAGGCAACCACCACAGAGATATCCAAGCAGAAAGCTCCGGAGACATTTTCGGAAAACATTGATGTAGCGCGTGCTGGAGGCAAGGTGGCAGGTGATGCACGGAAAGCCATCGAAAGCCAAACTGGCGTCCCTGTCATTACCTCCAAGAACGCTGCACAGCTCAATCAGGTTGTGACAGATCTGCTGGAAGGAACGACTACGTCACCGGAGAAGCAAGACAAAAAGCGCTGATTCACTGACAACAAAACCTGTGGGGAACCACACCCACAAGAAAAGACCTCCACATTTCGTGGAGGTCTTTTCTTATATCCAAAGAAAACGCCTCAGGGCAGATAATAGAGCAGACTGCTGGCGTAGGTGGTTTCGGTGCCGGGGTTGATGTAGTGGTGTTCCTCTGATGCCTGAAAGCTGATGGAGTCTCCGGTATGCAGTTCATATTGTGCGCCGTTGACGACCATGGTCATATCGCCGGATTGCACGACCACATATTCCAATACGCGGCCGCTGTGCCCTATGGACATATAATCATAACCGGGGTCGATCTCCATTTGATACCACTCAAAACTGCGCTCCGCGCTTCCAACATAGTAGCAGTAGGCACGGCAGTGGCCGTCGCCGCTGCTTTGCAGGGGAAGGTCTTTCTTGGATACCACAACAGCAGAGCTTCCCGTGGAGTTCAGCAGTGTCATATAGGGCACGTTCAGCGCATTGGCGATTTTCAAAATGGTATTGATGGTGGGGTTGGAGTCCCCCTTTTCCAACTGTGCCAGCATGACCTTGCTCATACCGCTGCGCTCTGCCAACTGAGCAAGGCTCAGATTCCGCTGTGCGCGTATCGTTTTCAGATTTTCTGCTAATATCTGGCTGATTTCCATAGCATTCACCACAAAATATATTTTACCACTTGACAAATTTGTTTTATTATAGTAATTTTAATTTACCGAATGATAAATTATATTATCATCTATCGTGTTGCTTTGCAAGTGTTTTTTGAACACAAATACACCAAATGGAAAGGGTGGGTGAAAACGATGAATTTTGCACTGACACGGGAACAAATCCTGCTGAAGAAGGCGGCACAGCGACTTGGCTGGGAGCCATGAAAGCAAGCGAGGATCAGATCAATCAGCAAATGAGAGGATAAACATAATAGGAGGAATCAACTATGCCGCATGTACATGTTACCGTAACCGGAAAGCACACCCCTGAGTGGAAGAAGGAACTGATGGACTTTGCCGCTGCCACGATCCATGGCAATACCAGCACTCCTTTGAAGAATGTGTATGTCTATATCCATGAGATGGCGCTGGAGGATGTTCGCAAGACCGCACCCATTGTCCGCATCGACTGGACGACGATTCCAGATCGCACCCAGCAGGCCAAGAACGCTATCATGACTGCTCTGACAGACAAGCTGGCGGAGATGACCGGTGAGAACAAAATGGAAATCAGCATCCTCATCAATGACATCCCGCTGGCCTGCGGTATGCTGGGCGGCATCTCACGAGCGGATAACTGCGATTGGTGATGACCGGACGCGAAAGCGGACAGCGAAACCTGTAGGCAAGCACACCCACAAGAAAAGACCTTCACGTTTCGTGGAGGTCTTTTCTTGTGGCAAGATCACAGCAGGATCCCCTCAATCCCTATCCGCAGGTGCTCCGCGCCAAGGGTCAGTTCATCCTTCGTCAGTCCCGCATAGCGCAGGATCAGTTCGTTGGTGCGCTGTCCCTGACGCTCTACGGGAACGGCGTACACACCGCCGCGCAGCAGCTCCTGTATGGCCTTGTCGGTAAAGCACACGTCTCGGAAGGCGGCGATGAGGTTCATGCCCGATGCAGTGCCGCTGATGCAGACGGCGTTTCCAAACTGTTGATGCAGACACGCAATGAGATGATCGCGGCGGGCGCGATATTCCCGCTTCATACGGCGAATGTGCCTTTCCAGCGTACCGTCCGCCAGAAACGCGGCCAGCGCCAGTCGATAGACCGGATTGGTATGGTGGTCGGAGAGCCGCTTGCGTTCGCACAGCAGCGGCAGCAGCTCCGGCGGCGCAATCAGGTAGCCCAGCCGGACGGAGGGATACAGTACCTTGCTGAAGGTTCCCACGGAGATGACCCGCTCCGGCGCCAGCTCATACAGGGAAGAGGCCGGCGGCGCGTCATAATTGAATTCACTCTCGAAGTTATCTTCCAGCAGATACGCGCCGGTTCGTTCCGCGAACTCTACCAGCGCCATACGGCGCTTCATGGGCATGACAGCGCCGGTGGGGAATTGACGGGCGGGAGAAACGATGATAAGCACGGGCCGTCTATCCGCGGAAAACTTCGCCGGGTCAAGACCGTGTTCGTCCACAGGGAAGGAGATAACGCGCTCCGTGTGACACGCCAGAAGCTGCCGCAGCAGCGCAGGCGCGGGGGCTTCAATCCATACCTCTTTCTGCCCGGCCGGCAGGCACTCCGCCGCCAGCGTGATGGCCTGCTTCGCACCGCTGGTAACGACGATCTGCTCCGTCTTGCAGGAGAGCCCCTGACTTTTCCGGAGGTATTCGCACAGTGCCTGCCGCAGCTCGGGACGCCCCTGCGGCAAATCATACCCCAGTGCGGCGGCGGGAATGTCCAGCATAGCGGCGGACACCGCCTTGTTCCATCTGGCGCGGGGAAACAGCTCCAGTGCAGGCTGGCCGTTGTCAAAGTTGATGACGCCGTCGGGGATGATCTGATCGGACAGCGCAGCGGACTGCCGCTGGATAACAGGCGGGGCAGGCGGGCGGCGCAGCATACCCTCCTCCACATAGAACCCAGATCCGGCCGAGCTGCGCAGTACGCCATCCGCCACCAGCATATCGTAGGCGGCAAGCACCGTGTTCTTGGAGACGCCCAGTTCCTGACTCAGCTCCCGATAGGGTGGAAGTGCCTCGTCGGAAGCCAGTTCACCGGCCAGGATCTTCTGTCGGATGGCATAGTAGATCTGCTTGGTATAGGTGCGTTTGGCGGTTCGCTCCAGTGGGATGTGCAGCATGGGAACCTCCTTTAGATTGACCCAATAAAAATTGGCCGTAATTGCATCTTTTACTTGTTCAAAAAATGTGATGTAATCGTATCACAGAAACAAGAACAAAGCAAGAGAGGAAGCGGTATCCATGAAAAAACAGAGATATCAGCCTTACGCGTTGGCTACGGTGTTCTGCTGGGCGCTGGCATTTGTGTTTACCCGCATGACGCTGTCGTATTTCTCAGCGGCATCGCTGGGTTTTCTGCGGTATCTGGTGGCGTCGGCGGCATTGATCGTCATTGCCATCGTGACAAAGATGAAGCCGCCGAAGCTGGCGGATTGGCCGTTGTTTCTGGGCAGCGGTTTTTTCGGATTTTTCCTGTACATGATCGTGTTCAATAAGGGCCTGTCCTCTGTCCCTGCGGCCACCGCCAGCGTGGTCAACGCCACCGTTCCGGTGGTCACCGCGCTGATCGCGGGCGTGGTATATCGGGAGAGAGTACGGGGTTTCCAATGGGCAGCGGTTGCCGTGGAGCTGATCGGCGTGGTGGTGCTGACGGCCATGAGCGGCGGACTGACCCAGAGCGGCGGTCTGGCGTGGCTGTTTCTGGCGGCCCTGTCTCTGAGTACCTACAACATTTTGCAGCGAAAGCTCACAAAGAAATACACCGCCATGCAGGCGTCTACCTACAGTATTTTCGCAGGAACGTTGATGCTGGCGATCTTCTCACCCACAGCCTTTCGGGAGCTGGCAGCGGCTCCGGCCATACAGTACGTCTATGTGCTCCTGCTGGGCGTGTTCCCCAGTGCCATCGCCTATGTGTCGTGGTCTGTGGCGTTCTCCAAGGCGGAGCGCACCTCGCAGGTCAGCAACTACACGGTGCTGACGCTGTTCTTCACCAGCCTGCTGGGCATCGTGATCCTGGGCGAGATGCCGAATACCGCCACATTGGTGGGCGGCGGCATCACGCTGGCTGGTGTGCTGCTGTTCAACTACGGCGCGGCGTGGCTTGAGAAGCGGCACGAACCGGCCGACAACAAATGAGCTCATTTTCTTTCCTGATTTCTCTCTGCGCAAGAGGGGGAGGTGCTTTGCACCTCCCCCTCAGTCTGCCGAGGAAACGGGGCATGCAATAGGCCGCAACCGGGATTCCCGGCAGACTGACACAAACAGCCAGCCTATCAGGTCGGCTGTTTGCCTGTATGGAAACGATATCGCTGAGCATGAATATAAATCTCCCCCTATTGCCGACTATGGCATGAGTAAGCGAGAGGTATTGGAGCGCGTGGGGCGAAGGAAATCAGCGGCGCAGCGGGACGAGAGTTATATTTCTCTGACTGAGATCGCTCGCGCGCACAGTGAGGATGCTCCGGGATATGTGATACAGCGGTGGCTGCGAAGTGAAATCACATTGGCCTTCTTAAACCTGTGAGCAATCACAAAAACCGTCTCAAACATACGTTCGAGACGGTTTTATATGAAATTACAGAAATAAAACCTGAATTGCTTAGCGCAGCACCGTACCGTCAGCCAAAGTGATGGTATAGCCGTTGAAGTTGATGGTGCCGCTGTTGGTGAGGCTGGTGATGGTGCAGTCGCCGGTCAGCGTCCAGGTGCAGTCGCTCTCGATGGTGACAACGGCATTATTGTTGACCGCCGTGCCGCCCTGGGCGTTGTCCACAATGTTGACGGTGCCGGTGAATGTGCTGCCGCCTGTCAGCTTCATGTTCAGCGTGGAGATGGTGTCCACCACGATATTGCCGTTCAGTGTCTGGCCGTCGGCGGTGAACTCCACCTGTGCGCCGTTGCTGCCCGCTGTGCCCCAGCCGTGGCTGGCGGAGTTGCCCACCACCCGCAGCAGCGCGCCGTCGGCGTCCTCATTCTGGATGGTGATGCCGCTGAGGGTCAGCACGCAGTGGGTATTGGTGACGTAGATCATGTCGCCGTTCTTGTCGGTCAGTGTGCCGCCGGTCATAGAGAAGGTGGAGGTGCCCACGTCCGCGTCGCCGCTCATGGACTGATAGATCATCACATTGTGGACGTTCTCCTCGGAGCTGCTGCCCTTGGTGTCGCTCATATTACCGGTGACGTCGCAGTCCTCCAGCGCGATGCTGTTTTTTCCCTCAATCACCAGCGCTTCGGAGTTGTTGGCGGTGAGAATGGCGTTTTTCACGGTGATGTCGGCGGTGGAGTACACGGCAGGGGAGTTGTAGCCGTTGGACACATAGCTGCCGCCGTCCACGTTGACGGTGCCGCCGCCCCGGTCAGAGCGGATGGCCGCCGAGGAATTGCCGGAGGTGCTGACTACCAGATCAGTGGCGTTGGTGGTGCCGCCGCCGGTGGTCTGGATGCCGCCGGAGTTGTCGGCGGTGGTGGTGATCACGGACTCCGAGATGTTGACGGTGGTACCGCTGCCGTAGCTGAACACGCCGTTGCCGTTCTGGGCCGAGGAGGTGACTGTGGCGTTGGCGATGGTCACATTCGCTCCGTTGGTGGCCAGCAGGGCGGCGTTGACGCCGTAGAAGTCGCCGTTCTCCGTGTTGGAGGTGGCACCGGCGCTCTTGTCCACGGTAACACCGTCCAGTGTCACCACCGCGCCGTCCACCCGCAGGGCGTTCTCGTCGTCGCCGGCGGAGGTATAGGTGGTGTCGGTGTACGTCCCATCCTCGCTGATGGTGCTGGCGCTGCTGCCCTGCGTTACCTGACTGCTTCCGCCGAAGCCGCCGTTCTTGCCGCCGGAGACGATCTCCACGGTGACGACGCTGCCGCTGTCGTCAAAGGTTACCTGCACCACGTTGCCCACCGCCAGCTCTGTGGCGGAGACAGTCTCGCCGTTCTTCACGATGGCGGCGTCGGTGATGTCGATGGTCAGCGTCTCGCCGCTTTCGGTGAAGCTGCTGCCGCCCATGCCGCCCTCCGGCATGTCGGGAGGGGTGCCGTTCGGCTGCCCGTTTTCGCCGTTTTCCGGCATCTCAGGCGGCTGGCCGCCGCTCTGCTGGCTGCTGTCGCCGTCGGGCTTTTCCGGCGGCTGCTGGCCGCTCTGATTATTGTCAGAGGCACCCTCCGGCTTCTCCGGAGGGGTTCCGGTGGGCTGCTCGCCGGTTTGATCGTCACTGCCGGGCATCTCCGGCGGCTGTTGGCTGTCACCGCCAGGTGCAGCGTTCTCTGTCAGCTCACCCAGCGCCAGCGTCACGGACGTGCCCTCCAGCGCCGTGACCTTTCCGGTGATGGTCTGGCCCGCGTAGGCGGTATCCGCCTTTGCCCCGCAGGCCGCCAGCGACAACAGCATAACGCCTGCGCATAAAATCGATACGAACTTTTTCATGGAAATGACCTCCTTCGTCATGTATGGTTATGGAGAAAAAGGAAACAGCTTTGCTTCTCTTGCTGTGGCTGTATCATACCGCCGTTCCCTAAAGCGGACTTAAAGAAACCGGAGTTTTTCAATTTTGTGTGATTTCTTTTCCAGGCAGGGTAACGAGAAAGACTGTGCCCTCTGTCTCGTCGCTGCGGACGGGAATGCTGCCGCCCAGATTCTCCGTCAGATGCTTGACAATGGCAAGCCCCAGACCGTGACCCGCTACGGGACTGCAGCTTTTTTCACCTCGGTAGAAACGGTCAAACATGTGGGGCAGCGCCTCCGGCGGGATGATCGCCCCGCCGTTGCGCACCTCCAGCCGAACTTGCCGTTTGGCGGCGGTCAGCCGGACAGCTACACTGCCGCCGGACGGCTCGTACTTGATGGCGTTCTCCATCAGACTGGCGGCGATGCGCTGTAAGGCTTCCGTGCTGCCCGGCACGGTGATGACGTGCGCCGCGAGCTCCGTCTCCAGCGTCACCTGCTTTTCATAGGCCACCGATTCCAGCTGCAAAGCAGCTTTTTCCACCACGTCAGAAAGGTTAACAGGCACCGGTGGAGTCTCATTTCCCCGCTGGGCGGCGGCAAGGGTCAGCATCTCGTCCACCAGTCCCTGCATCTGCGGCGCCGCCTGTCCCGTACTGTCCAACCAGCGCCGCCAGCGTGCCGAAGTCCTCCGTCTGTGTGGCAATCACCGGCAGAACGGTCTCCAGTGTGTCGTCATCCAGTTCTGCGGCGGCGGAGATCATGGGTGCGCTGCTGCTGGAGGGCTGCGGTACAAAAAGGACTGACACGCATTGCGTGTCAGTCCTTTTTGTATGCATGGAATTTAGAGAGAAAAGAGATGGCCGTTTGTGATTACCTTATGCTGCGGCGTGGGCGTTGCGGCGGGCGGCGCGCTCCTCGTAGTCCAGCTCCAGCAAGCCAGCCTTACCGGCGGCCCAGGCGGCTACGGCGCCGAACACCACGGGCAGGTAGTAACCGGCCTGACGGATAGGCTCGTCAGCGGCGGTCATCAGGAAAGAGGTAGCGACCACCAGAACGAGGGAAACGATAGCGGTCAGGATGTAAGTGTTGATGTTCTTCATGGTAGATTCCTCCTTAAAGAATGTTTTTATGTTTTGTTTTGGTGTTGTTTTCCTTTTGTGATTATATAGTAGATTATTTAACAGGAAAAGTAAAGCTACGGAATATTATAATGGATATTAGAATTACTGACAGGAAAATGCAGCGATTTGTGCCTGCAAAATGGCTCTTTTACTTTGGGGAGTTCTGTGCTGTACTACGGCACAGGCGGCAGCAATGTGCCTCTGATAGAGGAACCCATCTACTGTATCACCGGGAACGCTATGCTGTGGCGGTGGGCGCTGCGGGATGTGGCGCTGATCGGCATTGGCTTCTACCGCAAGCGTCTGGAGGAGGAGACGAATCCCGCCATCCGTGCGCTGCGGGAGCTGCTGGCGGTCTACTACGAGCGGGACGTGTCCTATGAGGTCTATGACCGCGTGGACGGTGAGCGGTATGTGAACGGATAATTTTCTCTTGCATTTTGTAAAGCATGGTGTTATACTCATGCAAAATAAAGCAGAAATTTGTTTTATCAGAGGACTTATCGAGCCATACCGGCGCGATTCAAGTGGGGTAGAATTCGGAAGGATTTTATCCCGCTATTTTTTATTATAGGAGGTCTGTACCATGCTGCAATTTCAAAAAGACGACGCGCTGTGCGGCGTACCCTTCGGTGTGCTGGAGGTCATATATCCCGCAAAGGCTCTGTGGCGGGAGGACGCTTTCCGCGCTATGACGGAAGAACACCTGCAAGCCCTGAAGGAGCACTTCGCGGACTATGACCGCAAGGCGGTGTTTGGCGAGAATGT
>CAKTQM010000043.1 GCA_934597125.1 uncultured Oscillospiraceae bacterium | reverse complement strand
TGGGTGCCCTGAGTGGGATCGGTGGGGTTGTTCTCCACGGAGAACACCTCGCTCTTGCCCTCGGGATAGTTGGTGACGGTCAGCTTCACCGGATGCAGCACCGCCATGGTGCGCTCGGCGGTGGCGTTCAGATCTTCACGGAGACAGTGCTCCAGCGTGCCGTATTCAATGACGCTGGGCGTCTTGCCCACGCCGATCATCTCGCAGAAATTGCGGATGGATACAGCGGTGTAGCCCCGGCGGCGCAGACCGCACAGAGTGGGCATGCGGGGATCATCCCAGCCGGAGACGTAGCGTTCCTCCACCAGCTTGCGCAGCTTCCGCTTGGACATGACCGTGTGGTCGATATTCAGCCGGGCAAATTCGATCTGCCGGGGCTTGTGATAGGGGATGGAGACATTGTTCACCACCCAGTCGTACAAAGGACGGTGCTCCTCATATTCCAGAGAGCACAGGCTGTGGGTGATGCCCTCCAGCGCGTCCTGAATGGGGTGGGCAAAGTCGTACATGGGGAAGATGCACCACTTGGTGCCCTGACGGTGGTGGTTGATGAAGCGGATGCGATAGATGACGGGGTCGCGCATGTTGAAGTTGCCGCTGGCCAGATCAATCTTGGCGCGGAGGGTCATTTTGCCCTCCTCCACCTCGCCGTTTTTCATCTTCTCGAACAGCCGCAGGTTCTCCTCAATGGGCCGGTCGCGGTAGGGGGACACGGCGGGGATGCCGATATCGCCGCGGTTTTGCTTAAACTCCTCCGGCGTCAGCTCGCAGACATAGGCCAGACCCTTCTTGATCAGCTCCACCGCGTATTCGTAGTCCTTTTCAAAATAGTCGCTGCCGTAGAAGAACCGGTCGCCCCAGTCAAAGCCCAGCCAGTGGATATCCTGCTGGATAGCGTCCACGTACTCAGTGTCCTCCTTGGCGGGGTTGGTGTCGTCCATGCGCAGGTTGCACAGGCCCTTGTACTTCTCGGCGGTGCCGAAGTCGATGCACAGCGCCTTGCAGTGGCCGATGTGCAGATAGCCGTTGGGCTCCGGCGGGAAACGGGTGTGGACGGTCATTCCCTGGAACTGACCACCCTCTGCGATGTCCTCGTCGATAAAGTTCAGAATAAAGTTTTTGCTCTCCGCCACCGCCTCGGTCTCAGGGGTATTGGTCTTTCTTTCCTCGGTCATTGTCTCACACTCCTTATTACAATGGTTGTTTTCCGGTCAAAAAACCAGACTTCTATTATACGCTGTCCGCTGCCGGATTGCAAGTGTTTTGCCGTGAAAATCGACGGCCTTACAGCGCGGCCTCCAGATTCCGCCGGATGGCGGCGATAAATTCACCGGAACTGACGCCATGCGCCTCGAATCCCTCGTCTACCAGACCGGCCAGATCCTTGGTCATGGTGCCCTGGTTCAGCGTGGTGAAGCAGGCCTGCTCCAGCTTGTCGGCAAAGGCGGACAGCTCGTCAAGACCGTCCAGCTGTCCCCGCCGGTGCAGGGCACCCGTCCAGGCAAAGATGGTGGCCATGGGGTTGGTGGAGGTCTCCTCACCCTTGAGATGCTTGTAGTAGTGGCGGGTCACAGTGCCGTGGGCGGCTTCAAACTCTGTGGTGCCGTCGGGGGACACCAGCACCGAGGTCATCATGGCCAAACTGCCGAAGGCGGTGGAGATCATGTCGCTCATCACGTCGCCGTCATAGTTTTTCAGCGCCCAGATGAACCCGCCCTTGGAGCGGATGACCCGCGCCACCGCATCGTCGATGAGGGTATAGAAATAGGTGATGCCCAGCTCGTCAAACCTGGCCTTGTAGGTGTTCACGTACTCCTCCTCGAAAATACGCTTGAAAGTGCCGTCGTACACCTTGGAAATGGTGTCCTTTGTGGAGAACCACAGATCCTGTTTGTTGTCGATGGCAAACTGGAAGCAGCTTCTGGCAAAGGCGCGGATGCTCTCTTCGGTGTTGTGCTGTCCCTGCCACACGGCGGGGCCCTTCACGGTCTGGACGGTCAGCGTCTTCTCCGCGCCGCTCTCGCCGCGGAAGGTCAGCGTGGCGGTGCCGGGCTCCTCCGTGAGCATGTCCACTGCCTTGTACATGTCGCCGTAGGCGTGGCGGGCCACAGTGATGGGCTTTTCCCAGTTCTTCACCACCGGGTGGATAAAGGGCACCACGATGGGGGCGCGGAAGGCCGTGCCGTCCAGATAGGCGCGGATGGTGCCGTTGGGGCTCTTCCACATCTCCGTCAGCTGGGGATATTCCTCCATCCGCTGTTTGTTGGGGGTAATGGTGGCGCACTTCACCGCCACGCCCAGCCGCTGCGTGGCCTTGGCGGCGTCAATGGTTACCTGATCCTTCGTCTCGTTCCGGTGCAGCAGCCCCAGATCATAGTATTCGGTTTTCAGATCCACAAAAGGCAGGATCAGCTCATTCTTGATCATCTGCCACAGCACGCGGGTCATCTCGTCGCCGTCCATCTCCACCAGCGGCGTCGTCATTTTGATCTTATCCATAATGTGTCCTTTCATATATGTTGTGGAGGCGCCAAAGCCTCCCCTGTGTAAGGAGAGGTGGCAACGCGAAGCGTTGACGGAGGGGTTGTCCGGTAACAGCCCCCGGTCATCTTCGGTGACAGCCCCTTTACACAAGCGGGCCTCTGAAGCTGCCGCATAAATCGTTTTCTCAGATCCGCTTCGCGTAATAATTCATCAAACATCCATCCAGCAGAATTTCCTTCTCATCTGCCGTCAGTCCCCGCACGTGCAGCAGCAGATCGTGTACGCTGCCGTCCTTGCGGATCACCTGGGCGGGGATGTCCTCCTGCCCCGCCTCGATGGCCCTGTGGATGGCGGGAATGAACACGCAGTCGCCGGCCTCGTAGTCAAAGGCGGTGTCTCTATCCAGCGTGAAGGGCAGAATACCCCAGTTGATGCAGTTGCTGCGGTAGCGCTTGGTGGCGAACTCGTAGCAGATGTTGGCGAAGCCGCCCAGCACCTTCTGGCAGGAGGCCGCCTGCTCACGGGCGGAGCCGTCGCCGGGTTTGTTGGCAAACACGCAGGAGCCGAACTGGGTGCTGGCGGCCAGCGCTTCAGCGTCGCCCACCCTGCCAAGGACTTCCAGTACGTGGGCGGGCACATCGCCCGCCCGGCGTTGTGCTTCCTGCGCCGCCACGGCCTTGGCGCGGGGCACGTATTCCGGTACGCGGCGGCTCAGGGTAAACTCCGCCAGACGCAGGGGATTGGAGCGGTAGGAGGACGTCTCGCCGGAGGGGATCAGCTCGTCGGTGGTGGTTACGTCGTCGTGGATCACCGCCGCCAGCTCTACCAGCAGGTTTTCCGTCAGATCGTACATCCTGGGCCAGTCGGTGATGTTGGGGCCCATCACCAGTTCTACGCTGGGATCGGCCTTACCGAAGCCGTAGTACAGCCGGTTGTCGTATACGGATTTGTCGAAATGATAGTCCCGATGCACCGGCGTATAGTCCACATCGGTGGCGGCGGTAATGCGTCCGCCATTGGCGGCGGTGGCGGCAATGGAGCGGGAATCCATCAGGCAAACGGCGGCAAACTGCCCCTCGCCCGGCTTGGAGCCCTCGCGGTTGGGGAAGTTGCGTGTGGTGTGCCGCAGGCTCAGGCCGTTGTTGGCGGGCACGTCCCCCGCGCCGAAGCAGGGGCCGCAGAAGCTGGGCTTGATGACCGCACCGGTAGTCAGCAGATCCGCCGTCACACCGTCCCGGGTCAACTCCAGCGATACGGGAACAGAGGTGGGATACACGTCCAGCGTAAACGCACCGTTGCCGGTGCTGCCGCCCTTGAGGATGTCCGCCGCCTCGGTAATGTTGTCGAACAGTCCGCCCGCGCAGCCGGCAATGACGCCCTGATCCGCCCACACGCCGCCGTCATGGATCTTGTCTGTCAGATGGGGATGGGTCTTGGGGAAGCGCTTGGCCGCGTCGGCCTCCACCTTGGACAGCAGCTCCTGAGCGTTCTCCAGAAATTCGTGGATCGTCCATGCATTGGAGGGATGGAAGGGCAGGGCGATCATAGACTCGATCTTGCTCAGATCAATGGTGATCATCCGGTCATAATAGGCCACCTCCGCCGGATGCAGAGGCGCGTAGTCCTCCGGGCGCTGGTGGGCGGCATAAAAGCCTCTCGTTACCTCGTCCGTCTCCCAGATGGAGGAAAGACAGGTGGTCTCGGTAGTCATCACGTCGATGCCGTTGCGGAAGTCGATGGGCAGCGCCCGAATACCGGGCCCCACGAATTCCAATACCTTATTATTTACGAATCCGCTCTCAAACGTGGCCTTCACCAGTGCGATAGCCACGTCGTGGGGGCCGATGCCCTGTCGGGGCGCACCGGTCAGATACACCATCACCACCTCCGGCATGGGGGCGTCCCAGGTGTTCTTCAAAAGCTGCTTGGCTAACTCCGGCCCGCCTTCGCCCACAGCCATGGTGCCCAGTGCGCCGTAGCGGGTGTGGGAGTCGGAGCCCAGGATCATGGCGCCGCACTTTGCCATCTGTTCGCGGGCATAGGAGTGGATGACGCTCTGGTTGGCTGGCACGTAAATGCCGCCGTACTTCTTGGCGGCGGACAGGCCGAACACATGGTCATCCTCATTGATAGTGCCGCCCACGGCGCACAGGCTGTTGTGACAGTTAGTCAGGGCGTAGGGGATGGGAAACTCCTTCATGCCGCTGGCCCGGGCCTGCTGAATGATGCCCACGTAGGTGATATCATGGGACACCATGGCGTCAAAACGGATCTGCAGCTTTTCCGGATCGCCGGATACGTTGTGCGCCTGCAGGATATTCCATGCCATGGTGCCCTGCCGCGCCTCTTGGGGGGACAGGGCCGCGCTTTCACAGGGAACGCCGTTGACCAGATACATGCCGTGGTTTGTCAGTTGGATCATAGTGATGCCTCCTTGGGTACGCATATTCATTGCTCCTATTTTATACGCATCGGGCGGCAAATGTAAACTGCTTTTTCGCCGAAAAGCCCTTCTTTTTCCGGATTTCTCCCTTTTGACGGATACCGCCGCCCCCACGGAACGGGGCTGTCAGGGAAAACCAGCGGCGTCTTCACAATTTGTTTCGTGACAATCTACGTTTTGACAAAAAATGTTGACGAATAGGAGAAGGTGTGGCATACTATCTGATAATATTCCGCCTCATACCCATTTTTATGGGGCGACAGGAAAGGGAAGGAGTGACCCACCTTGAGCCGACTTGATATCAAGACCCCCAGCAAAGCGCAAACCGTGGTGGATAACCTTTACCGCGACGTTGAGCGCCGCATCGCGGCCTCGCCCCCGGGCCTGTGCCCCGTGGATATGTCGCTGACCTTTTTGCAGCTGTGCCATGCCCAGACCTGCGGCAAGTGCGTGCCCTGCCGTATCGGCCTGGGACAGCTGACTAAGCTTATCGAGCTGGTGCTGGACGGTCAGGCTGATATGTCCACTCTGGCTATCATCGAAAAAACCGCCCGCAGCATCGTCAACACCGCTGACTGTGCCATCGGCCGTGACGCCGCCCGCCTGGTGGTGGACGGTCTCGAGGGCTTCCGCGACGACTATATCGAACATATCCAGCACCACCGGTGTCTTGCCAGCCTGTCCCTGCCGGTGCCCTGCGTGGCGCTGTGCCCCGCGGGGGTGGATGTGCCCGGCTATATGGCGCTGGTGGGCGCCGGCCGCTGCGCCGACGCGGTGCGGCTCATCCGCAAGGATAACCCCATGCCCACCGCCTGCGCCTATATCTGCGAGCATCCCTGCGAGGCCCGCTGCCGCCGCGACATGATCGACGCGCCCTTGAATATCCGCGGATTGAAGCGCTACGCCGTGGATAATGCCGGCGACGTGCCCCAGCCCGAATGTGCCCCCGCCACCGGCAAGACCGTGGCCGTCATCGGCGGCGGCCCCAGCGGCCTCAGCTGCGCCTACTATCTGGCCCTGATGGGTCATAAGGTCACCGTGTTCGAAGAACGTAAGCAGCTGGGCGGCATGCTGCGCTACGGCATCCCCAGCTACCGCTTCCCCCGTGAAAAGCTGGACGCGGAGATCGCCTCCATTCTCTCTCTGGGCATTGAGGCCCATACCGATGTCACCGTGGGCAAGGAGATCACCTTTGAACAGCTCCAGCAGGAGTATGACTGCCTGTATATCGCCATCGGCGCCCACCAGGGCAAGGGCGCCGGCATTGACGGCGAGTACAGCAAAAACGTCATGTCCGCCGTGGAAATGCTGCGGGGTATCGGCGACGGCGATATGCCCGACTTTACCGGCAAGCGAGTGGTGGTTATCGGCGGCGGCAACGTGGCTATGGACGTGACCCGCAGCTCTATCCGTCTGGGAGCCGAAAAGGTCTCCTGTGTCTACCGCCGCCGTATCGAGGATATGACCGCTCTGCCGGACGAGGTTACCGGCGCCATGGCAGAGGGCGCGGAAATGCTGACACTTATGGCCCCCGTCCGCATCGAGGCCAACCAGCAGGACGAGGCCGTGGCCCTGTGGGTGCAGCCCCAGATCCCCGGCGAGGCCGACAAGAGCGGCCGTCCCAGCCCCAAAAAGGCCGACCTGCCGGAGGTGCGTATCCCGGCGGACATCATCGTGGTGGCTATCGGCCAGGGCATCGAGATCGCCGGCTTCGAGCAGTCCGGCGTGCCCATCAAGCGGGGTACCTTCGTGGCGGCCAGCTCCAGCCAGGTGGGCAATATGAATAATGTGTTCGCCGGCGGCGACTGCGTCACCGGCCCCGCCAGCGCCATCCGCGCCATTGCCGCCGGTAAGGTGGCCGCGGCCAATATCGACGAGCATCTGGGCTTCCACCACGATATCACGGTGGAGATCGACATTCCCGCCCCGCGGCTGAACAACTCCCCGCCCCACGGCCGCATCAACACCACCGAGCGGGAGGCCGCCCTGCGCAAGAACGACTTTGAGGACATCGAATGTGGTCTCACCCACGAGGGCGCCTGCACCGAGGCGTCCCGCTGCCTGCGCTGCGACCACTATGGCTACGGGATATTCAGAGGAGGTCGGAACAGCAAATGGTAACATTGACGATCGACAAAAAGACCCTCTCCGTGCCGGAGGGCACCACGATTTTAGAGGCCGCCAAAAGCGCCAATATCAGTATCCCCACCCTGTGCTATCTCAAGGATATCAACGAGATCGCCGCCTGCCGCATCTGCATGGTGGAGGTGGAGGGGCATACCCGCCTCGTCCCCGCCTGCGACAACGCGGTGGTGGAGGGCATGGTGGTACATACCAATTCCCCCCGCGTCCGCGAGGCGCGGCGCGTGAACCTGCGCCTGATCCTCAGCCAGCATGAGAATAACTGCACCAAATGTACCCGCAGCGGCAACTGCAAGCTCCAGACCCTGTGCAACGATTATAACCTGCTGGGCGACCATTATATTAAGGATCTCAAAAACATCCCCACCGACTTCTCCAACCCCGTGGTGCGCATCGAAAACCGCTGTATCCGCTGTATGCGCTGCATCCAGGTGTGCGAGAAGATCCAGGGCATGAACATCTGGGATGTGGTGGGTACCGGCATCCGTACCACCGTGGGCGTGGGCCGCTTCCGCACCCTGGGTGAGTCGGACTGCACCTTTTGCGGACAGTGCGTCACCCACTGTCCCGTGGGCGCCCTGCAGGAGCATGACGACACCGGCAAGGTCTGGGACGCTCTGGCAGATCCCAAAAAGATCACCGTGGTGCAGGTGGCTCCCGCCGTCCGCACCGCCTGGGCGGAGTACTACCATCTGGATCCCAAGTTTGCCACCGCCCAGCGGATGGTGACCGCCCTGAAGGAGATCGGCTTTGACTACGTGTTCGACACCAATTTCACCGCCGACCTGACGATCATGGAGGAGGGCGCGGAGTTTTTGGAGCGCTT
Organism: uncultured Oscillospiraceae bacterium; assembly: GCA_934597125.1. GTDB lineage: Bacteria > Bacillota > Clostridia > Oscillospirales > Oscillospiraceae > Vescimonas. Next base: position 5,669 of record CAKTQM010000043.1, on the reverse strand, counting down.
CACTCATCACGATCAGTATAAGTGGCCCATGTTCACCTCCTGCTGTCCCGGCTGGGTGCGGTTCGTCAAGGGCCAGTTCCCGGAGTACACCACCAACCTGTCCACCGCCAAATCCCCCCAGGCCATGTTCGGCGCGGTGACCAAGAGCTATTTCGCCGAAAAGCTGGGCGTGGATCCCCACGACCTCTACGTGGTGTCCATCATGCCCTGCACCGCCAAAAAGGCGGAACGGGCCATCCCCAACCTGAACAATGCCTGCGGCGATCCCGACGTGGATGTGGTGCTGACTACCCGCGAGCTGGTGCGCATGCTCCGCGGCGAGCAGATCAACCCCGCCGTCATGGAGGAAACGGAGTTCGACAGCCCCTTGGGCACCGGCACCGGCGCGGCGGTGATCTTCGGCGCCACCGGCGGCGTCATGGACGCGGCTTTGCGCAGCGCCTATTTCATGGTCACCGGCCAGAACCCCGATCCCGACGCCTTTACTGCTGTCCGCGGCATGGACGGCTGGAAGGAGGCTTCCTTCGATATCCCCGGCGCGGGCACTGTCCGCGTGGCGGTGGTCAGCGGTCTGGGCAATACCCGTAAGCTGATGACCGCCCTGAAAAACGGCAAGGCCAGCTACGATTTCGTAGAGGTCATGGCCTGCCCAGGCGGCTGCGTGGGCGGCGGCGGCCAGCCCATCCGCGACGGCGTGGAGCTGGCGGCCCAGCGGGGCGACATCCTGTGGAGTCTGGATAAAAACGCCCCCATCCGCTTTTCCCACGAGAATCCCGAGGTGCGCGCCCTGTATAACCAGTACTTCCATAAGCCCCTCAGCCACCGCTCCCACGCCCTGCTCCATACCGACCTGACCGCGTGGAAAATGCCCACAGAAGAGTAACCCTCAGAAAAGCAGGAGACGGCCCCGCGCCGTCTCCTGCTTTTTGTGTGATCCGTCAATAAAATCAAATTTTCTTCGTAATCCCTCACAAAATGCACGTCAAACGGCAAAAATGCCTTGCAATTTTATGTCGGAGTGATACACTAAACGTGTATCACTGCCAAACCCTATAGGGTTTGCTGTTTTTTCTGAAAGAAAAAACAGGGCGGAATTCCCGCCATATCCTGTTGGCATAACGGCTGCAGAGGCAACCCTGCGGTCTTTGTGCGTCTGACCTCCCCGACATGGGCGGGCAGGGCGTTTTGGTTGACCGCTCTGCCCGCTCCATCAGACCGGAGGGCAGACCCATAAGCGGCGTCCCCGCGCAGCCGGAACGGAGACGTTTGCCCCACCGGTAAATATATAAAGAAATGGGGAGTACACCAACAATGTCAAACAAGAAAGCAACAAAACGCGCATTGCTAACCAGTATTCTGGCGATTTGTCTGTGTCTGGTTATGCTGATCGGCTCCACCTTCGCGTGGTTCACCGACACGGCCAGCACCAGCGTCAACCAGATCCAGTCCGGTACGCTGAAGGTGGGACTGCAGATGAAGGACAACGAAGACCAATGGGTCGATGCCGAGGGCGAGACCCTGCAATTCAAAGTCAATGGTAAGATTCCCACCGAGGGCACCAAGATCCTCTGGGAGCCTGGCTGTACTTACGAGCTGCCCGCCCTGCGCGTAGTCAACAAGGGCAATCTGGCGCTGAAATACAAGATTTCCATTACCGGCCTGACTGGTGATGCCAAGCTGCTGGAGGCGATCGACTTTACTGTCAGCGTAGTAGAACCTGGCCTGACTCCGCTGCCTGCGGGTGAAGGCGAAGCTACCGCTGCTACCCCGACAACTGCAAAAGATCTGAACAACTTTGAAGGCACGCTGCTGGCTGGCGAGAAGACCGGTGTTATCACCATTACCGGTAAAATGCGCGCAGACGCCGGAAATGAGTATCAGAATCTGTCCATCGACAGTATCGGCATTACTGTGCTGGCTACCCAGCTTGCCAGTGAGTTCGACAGCATCAATAATACTTACGACACCGATGCGACTTATCTGAATACGGAGAAGGATGAGGACGGCAACGTCACCGCCTATCTCGTCGGCACCGCCGATGAACTGGTGTACTTCGCCAAGACCGTGAACGTGGACGGCGAAAAGTATTCCGGCGTTACCATCAAGCTGACCGATGATATTAACCTGAGCGGCAGAAACTGGACGCCTATCGGCACGGCCGCGAAGCCCTTTGTTTCCACCTTTGATGGCAACGGCCATACCATCTCCGACCTGACCGTCAATGCCAGAGAGGCGGCTGGTCTCTTTGGTCGTATGTATGGCAAGGTGCAAAACCTGACCGTGACCGACGCCACTGTGACCGGTAATCACTGGGCGGGCGTTATTGCCGGATATTCCACCGCCAATGGCATGACCATTGACAGCTGCACCGTGACCAACTCCACCGTCAGCATTGCGCCTGAACTGGTGGACAGCAAATATGATAACGGCGACAAGGCCGGCGGCATCATTGGCTACTGTGTCTATGGCGATACAGTGACGAACTGCACCGTCGAGGACTGCACCATCAAGGGTTATCGCGATATCGGCGGAATTGTTGGTTGCGCGATGGGTGATAAGGAAACAAAGACGAATATTACCAATAATACGGTTAACAATGTGACTCTGATTCAGGATAGCACAAATGGCTATGAGGCTGGTGAGATCACGACTGTTGGCGATATTGTCGGCCGCTACAACGATTTGACTGATACCACGGGAAGTACTGCCGATGGTGTTACCCGTCAGACCGTGAAGCCTATCAGCGGCCAGGAAGAACTGAATGAAGCAATCAACGGCGCTGCCGCCGGTACTACGATTGCGATTCCGGCAAATCTGGATGTAACGCTGGATGAAAAAGCGACAATTAAAGAAGGCGTTACTCTTGCGGGCGTGGGAAAAGATGAGACTACATTGAATGTGGAGAAGTTTAACGTTAAAGAAGATAACGTTACTTTGAAAGATATGACTATCAAAGGGAAAGCTCCTGCTGGAAATGATGGTGCATTAAGAATTGGCGGCGATAACACGGTCATAGACAATGTAAAGTTCATAGGCCAGGGCTTTAATGGGGATACGAAGGGCATTTCTGTAACAGGCGCAAATACAACAATTAAGAATGCGCACATTTCTCATGCATTCCGTGGTATTATCTTCTGGGATAACATTGGCGGTGATAACGTTATTGAGAATTGCATTATTGAAGATGTGATTTACACCTTCAACATTAATGCAAAGACAGTCGAACCCGGCACGACGCTGACAGTCAAGGACTCTACATTGAACGGCTGGACATCTTATTCTGGGTGCATGACAAGAGTTTCCTTTGACAATTGCCAGCTTGGCAAATCCAATGGATATGCTTATCTGGTAGCTTACGCGGACTCTGATTTTACAGACTGCGTCTTCAACGATGGCTATCAGGTGGCGGCTGGTGCGACCGGAAAAAACCTGACATTTACCAATTGCAAGCTGGGTGACAATACGCTGATCACAGCGGAAAACTTTGCTGAAAAGCTTGGTGATGTGGACGATGCTATGAAGGCCTGCACCGTCGTTGTTAATGGAACGACTGTGAGCTGGAACTGAGCTGCAAGAGGGAATACTGCCTCTGTAAACAAATAACACCCCCAACTTTCGCCCTGGTTTCCCAGGGCGAAAGTTTTTTCCTTGCCATTGTCGAGTTGCACAAAAAAACACTTTGTGATTTGTGTCACAAAGCTACTTGACAACCGCGCCGATACCTGTCATAATTAACACTGGTAATATTCTGAATATCAGTCAATAGAGGCGCGAAAGACAGGGTACTGTCCGGCAGCGGAGCGGGCGGCCTGGATGGCCGGACGGGAAGGGGTCTTTCGCCGAAAGGATGCAGTGCGCCCATGCTGTCTCCTTGGCAGCGCCGCGTAAACGGCGTTGTTGTCATGTTGATCTTATCGACATGGAGCGCTATTGGTCAAATGCTTGACCGACAGCGCTCTTTTCGTGTTAAGAGCTTGCGGTCAAAGCCAGTCCGGAGATCCCTCCGGAACGCCTTTGCCCACAGGCTCTTGCTTTTTCCCGGAAAAAGAGAGTTCCCGGCCAGCTGAATGAGGAATACGAACAAAACGTAAGAAAGAATCATTTTGAAGGAGGAAACATCTATGGAAAAGATCACTTCTATGCTTCGCCTGCGTATGAGTGCGAAGGACGCCCACTACGGCGGCAACCTGGTGGACGGCGCCCACATGGTGCACCTGTTCGGTGACGTGGCTACCGAGCTGCTGATCGCCTGCGACGGCGACGAGGGCCTGTTCTGTGCCTACGACAACGTGGAGTTCCTGGCTCCCGTGTACGCCGGCGACTACATCGAGGCCTACGGCGAGATCGAGAAGATCGGCAACACCTCCCGCACCATGAAGTTCGAGGCCCGCAAGGTCATCGTCTCCCGCCCCGACATCAGCGCTTCCGCCGCTGACGTGCTGGCCGAGCCCATCGTGGTCTGCCGCGCTCACGGCACCTGTGTCACCCCCAAGGACTGCCAGCGCAAGGAAATCAAGAAGTAAGGGAGCAAAATGATGGAAAAGCTGATCATTACCGCCGCCATCTGCGGCGCGGAAGTCACCAAGGCCCAGAACGAGGCCGTTCCCTACACCGTCGAGGAAATGGTGCGCGAGGCCAAGTCCGCTTACGAGGCCGGCGCTGCCATCCTGCACATCCATGTCCGCGAGGACGACGGCACCCCCACTCAGAATCGTGAGCGCTTCAAGGTCGTCATGGACGCCATCCGCAAGGAGCTGCCTGACGTCATCATGATCCCCTCCACCGGCGGCGCCACCGGCATGAGCCCCGAGGAGCGTCTGCAGCCCACCGAGCTGTTCCCCGAGATGGCCACTCTGGACTGCGGCACCTGCAACTTCGGCGACGAGATCTTCGACAACACCATGCCCACCATGCGCGCCTTCGGCAAGCGCATGATCGAGAACGGCATCAAGCCCGAGTATGAGTGCTTTGAGCTGGGTCACATCGACACCGTCCTCGGCATGGCCAAGAAGGGCGAAGTCCCCGGCCATCCCATGCAGTTCAACTTCGTCCTGGGTGTCCACGGCTGCACCCCCGCCACCGTGGAGAACCTGGCCTTCTTTGCCAGCAAGATCCCCGCTGACGCCACCTGGACTGTCTCCGGCGTGGGCCGCGCTGCCTGGACGATGGCCGCTGCCGCCATTGCTATGGGCGGTAACGTCCGCGTGGGCTTCGAGGATAACATCTATCTGGGCAAGGGTCAGAAGGCCGCGTCCAACGGCGAGCTGGTAGCCAAGGTCGTCCGCATCGCCAAGGAGCTGGGCCGCGAGATCGCCACGCCCGCCGAGGCTCGCGAGATCCTCAGCCTGAAGCCCCTGAAGTAAGGCTTTCAACCACCATATAAACCACCCTATATAAACCACATACTATAAAACCATATACCATAAACAAAACATATTTAGGAGGATATTTACAATGGCTGAACTGAAAGGCAACAAGTACGGCACTCACCGCGTCATCGAGCCCAAGGGCGTTCTGACTCAGGCTGCTTGGAAGATCGACAACGACATGTCCAAGGTCTATTCCAACGAGATCGTCTGCGATGTCACTTCTCTGAACATCGACTCCGCTTCCTTCACCCAGATCTCCGAGGCCTGCGGCGGCGACGAGAAGAAGATCGGCGAAATGAT
>CAKTQM010000042.1 GCA_934597125.1 uncultured Oscillospiraceae bacterium | reverse complement strand
AAGCTGCGGCTGAACTACGGCTGCACCGAGCAGCAGGCCAGCGACGGCGAGATGCTGAAGGCCTGCGCCATGGTGCTGCGGGACATTATGGCCGAGCACGGGGTGGAGAGCCGCGAAAAGGCCGCCCGCGAGGGGGCGCGCCGCGTCCACTATCTGTCGCTGGAGTTTTTGATGGGCCGGAGCCTGATGAAAAACGCCTACAATCTGGAGGTGCTGCCCCAGCTGCAGGAGGCCATTGAGGAACTGGGCTTCAAGGCGGCGGATATTTTCGATATGGAGCCGGACGCGGGTTTGGGCAACGGCGGCCTTGGCCGTCTGGCCGCCTGCTATCTGGACAGCATGACTACGCTGGAGATTCCCGCCACGGGCTATTCCATCTGCTATGAGCTGGGTTTGTTCAAGCAGAAGATCGTGGAGGGCCAGCAGGTGGAGCTGCCGGACGACTGGAAGCCTCTGGGCGACGCATGGCTGCTGCCCAAGCCTCAGGAGACGGAGGAAGTCCACTTCGGCGGCACCGTGCGCACCCGCTGGGACAACGGCCACCTGATGGTGGTGCACGAGGACTATACCCGCGTGCTGGCGGTGCCCTGTGACATGGAGATCGCGGGCTATGACACCGACCATGTGAACACCCTGCGGCTGTGGGACGCCAAGTCCCCCAAGCCCATCGACATGAAGCTGTTCTCTCAGGGACAGTATCTCCGCTCCGGCGAGGAGCGGGCTATGGCGGACGTGATCTCCAAAGTGCTGTATCCGGAGGACAACCACTATGAGGGCAAGTCCCTGCGGCTGAAGCAGCAGTACTTCTTCGTGTCCGCCACGGTGCAGTCCATCACCCGCCAGCATATCCAGCAGTACGGCACCCTGAAAAACTTCCACGAGAAGAACATCATTCAGATCAACGACACCCATCCGGCGCTGGTGATTCCGGAGCTGATGCGCATTTTGATCGACGACGCGGGTCTTGGCTGGGACGAGGCGTGGGACATCACCACCCACTCCGTGGCCTATACCAACCACACGGTGCTGGCGGAGGCGTTGGAGGTCTGGCCCCAGCAGCTGTTTGAGTCGCTGCTGCCCAGAGTGTGGCAGATTCTGACGGAGATCGCCCGCCGCTATCAGGAGAGGATCACCGAGTTCTATCACGGCGACATGGACAAGGTGGGCCGCATGGCCGTCATCTGGGACGGCGCGGTGCGGATGGCAAATCTGTGCATCGCGGGGGGTATGGCTGTCAACGGCGTCAGCGCCCTGCACTCGGACATTCTGCGGAAGGACGTGTTCCGCGACCAGTGCGTCATGGAACCGGAGAAGTTCAAGAACGTCACCAACGGCGTGGATCACCGCCGTTGGATCAGTCAGATCAACCCGGGACTGGACAGCCTGCTGAAGGATACGGTGGGGGAGGGCTATCTCACCCACGCGGAGCAGATGAAGGGGCTGGAGCGCTGGGCCGACGACAAAGAGGTGCTGCTGCGGCTGGGCCAGATCAAGAAGGCCAACAAGGAGGCCTTTGCCAAGTGGGCTCTCCGGCAGCAGGGCGTGGTGCTGAACACCGACGGTATCTTCGATGTGCAGGTAAAACGCCTGCATGAATATAAGCGCCAGCTGATGAACGCGCTGCACATTATCTACCTCTACCAGCAGCTGCGGGACGATCCCGATATGGACTTTACGCCCCACACGTTCCTGTTCGGCGCCAAGGCGGCTCCGGGCTACGCTGTGGCCAAACGGATCATTCACCTGATCAACTCTCTGGCCAATGAGATCAACAACGATCCCGTCTGCAAGGACAAGCTGCAGGTGGTGTTTTTGGAGAACTACCGCGTGTCCATGGCGGAGATGCTGATGCCCGCCAGCGAGGTGAGCCAGCAGATCTCCACCGCCGGCAAGGAGGCCAGCGGCACCGGCAACATGAAGTTCATGATGAACGGCGCTTTGACCGTGGGTACGCTGGACGGCGCCAACGTGGAGATGCATCAGGTGCTGGGGGACGAGAACATGTTCCTGTTCGGCCTGCACTCCGATGAGGTGACCCATCTGCAGCGCAGTTATGATCCCCATTTGCTGTATGAGCGGGATCCCATGCTGCGGCGTGTGGTGGATCAGTTGAAGACCGGGTTTTCCGACGGCGTCAGCTATGAGGATCTGTGGCAGCGGCTGGTGTTTGGCGGCGACTGCCCGCCGGATCAGTATATGTTGCTGGCGGATCTGCCCACCTATGCCGAGGCGGAGCAGCGGATGATCCACGCCTATGGCGATCAGGAGAGCTGGAATCGTATGAGCCTGATCAACATTGCCCGCAGCGGGATCTTTGCCGCCGACCGATCCATTGCGGACTATGCCGATACCATCTGGCACGTGCCGTATAAGAAGTAGATCAGAACAGGGGCAGTCTGCGAGTGTGTTCGCGGACTGCCCCTGTTGATCGAGGGTATTCATGAAAGAGGAGTGTGGGAGTAAATGATGATACGGCCGGCAAACAAGCAGGAGATCGCCTGTTTTGCAGAAGCCCACCGGCGGGTGTATCGGGAGGAATACCGTTGGGGGCCTGTGTTCTGCGACTATGCGGCCCATATCGCGGAGACTTTTGTAAGAAGCGAGCGGGATGAATTCTTCGTCGCCGTGATAGACGGACAGCCTGCGGGCTGCATCATGCTCTGCGCGGCGGAGGAACCCGCGGTGGGGCAGCTGCGGCTGTTTCTGGTGGAGAAGGCATACCGCGGCGCCGGGGTGGGAACGACGCTGATGAATACCCTGCTGGAGAAGGCACGGGCTTGCGGCTATCGAAAGCTGATCCTCTGGACGGCGGCGCCGCTGGTGGATGCGATCCGCCTGTATCAGAAATACGGATTCCAAAAGACGGGGGAGCAGCCCAACACCGAGTGGAGCCTGGACGGCGAGACTGTCATGGAGGAGAAATATGAGCTGACCTTATGACAAAAAGCAGCCTGTGAGCGGTGCTCACAGGCTGCTTTTATCAGGGACGGATGAAGTGTGTCCAGACGTGGGGCTCGGTCTCCGGCAGGCCGAATTGGGCTTTGCCCAGGGCGATGCTTTTCATGAGGAAGGCCATGTTGCGGGCCAGCACCCGCATGGTCTGGCGGCCCTCTTCATCGGCCGCGGCCTCGCCGGGGGCGCGGCCATGGATGGAGTTCCAGTACTGGCTGGCGGCGATGGGCATGTTGGAGATGGTGAAGTACTTGTTCAGCTCGTCAAAGGTGGCGGAGCAGCCGCCGCGGCGGGCGCACACGACGCTGGCGCCCACCTTCATGGTCTTGTCGAAGGGGGTGCTGTAGAAGAGACGGTCAAGAACGGCGATGAGGGTGGCGTTGGCGGAGGCGTAGTAGACGGGGCTGGCGATGACAAGGCCGTCAGCTGCCTCGAACTTGGGGGCCAGCTGGTTGACAATGTCGTCAAACACGCATTTTCCCAGCTGGGCGCAGCGTCCGCAGGCGATGCAGCCGCGGACGGGCTGGTGGCCCACCTGCACGATCTCGGAGTCTATGCCGCAGGAGCGCCATACCTGCTGCATTTCATTGAGGGCCAGGGCGGTGTTTCCGTTGCTGCGGGGACTGCCGTTGAGCATCAAAACGTTCATAGTTGTACCTCTTTCTGATGGGATTTTGTGGGGTCAATAGGTGGGATCCCGCAGCTCCTGCCGGATCTGGGCGAAGGCGGCGTCTTCGCCCTGTTCCTTTAAGAGCAGCAGCCAGCGATCCAGCAGGGCGGAGGTGTCGGGGTGGATATAGCGGCCCGCGTCGGTGTGCTTCGTGTCCTTGCTGCGCTGGTAGTATGTCCAGGGGGAGGCATCGGTATATTGCGCCTTTTGATAGACGCGGCAGGCGGCGATGCGGTCACAAAACATCTCGGCCACGTACTTTTTGGGCATTTTGCAGCCGCCGATGTAGACGGTGCCGTCCTCGCGGAGACAGTAGTCGATCCAATACTCGAAATGATGGCGGTTGCGGCCTTTGTGGTGGAGCCAGGACAGGCTGACGCCGTTGGCGATGCGCTCGGCGTCGTTGGGGCTGCGGTAGCCCTGATAATATTTGACGCTGCGCAAGAATTCGGTGGGGCTGTATTTGCTCAGGTCGTGGGTCAGGCCCTGCCAGACCAGCCCCAGCTTGAGGCAATAGTGCCGCACCAGACGGCGATGGGTATGGACGGTACGCAGATGGTCAAACAGATGCATGGCGCGGCCTCCTTTGAAAAGAATACAGTGAGATCAGTATACCATATTTTCCAGCCGCTGCATAGAAAAAAGAGAAAAGATTTCACGAAAAGCCCGCCTTGACGAAAGGTGCGGATATCTTTATAATTAAGATAAAAAGGCCTTTGTGCCGAGGGACGATTGCTTTTACCGGAGGTGCCGCTGCATGCTGCTGAAGATCGCATATTGTGACGACGACGCCGGTTCGCTGGCGCAGATCGCCGCGCTGCTGGAGGAGTATCAGCACCTGCGGGGCGTGCATCTGTCGTGCAGCGCCTTTTCCAGCGCGCTGGAGCTGCTGGCTGCCATGGAGGATGGCCTGCGGCCGGATGTGCTGCTGCTGGATGTGATCATGCCGGGAGAGGACGGTATCAGCGCCGCCCGGGAGATCCGGCAGTACGACAAGAGGGTGAAGATCGTCTTTTTGACATCCTCGCCGGAGTACGCGGTGCAGTCCTACGGCGTGGACGCCTATTACTATCAGCTCAAGCCCATACAGGCGGAGCGGTTTTTCCCTGTGCTGGACGGTGCGTTGGACGAGTGCCGCCGCGCGGAGGAGCAGGGGATCGTGCTGCGCAGCAAAAGCGGCATCGTGTGCATCCAGCCGGAGAACCTGATGTATTGCGAGGTGATCGGCCGGACGCTGCGGTTTTACATGGACAACGGCCAGACGGTGGAGAGCGCCGGCGGGCTGGATAAGTTCAGCGGACAGCTGGCGGAAGATGAGCGGTTCCTGCGGGTACACCGTTCTTTTCTGGTGAATCTGGATTTTGTGCAGAACATCTCCTATCGCGGGCTGCAGCTGACGAATCAGACGGAGATCCCCATTCCCCACGGCAAGCTGTCGGAGGTGAAGGAGCGGTATCTGGCGTATGCCTTCAGCCGAAAGAGGGTGCTGCTGTGACGGATGCGATGGCGTGGAACAGCGCGGCGCTGTGGAACGGTGTGACGCTGCTGAACGATGTGGCGGTGGGTGTATACGGCATGGTGCTGTCCGCCGCCTTTTGCGATACCCAGTGGACGCGGCGGAAGAAGTGGGATTATGCCATCGCCATGGCCGCGATTTTGCTGCTGCAGGCGGTGGTGTACGGCTATACCACCGATCTGCGGCTGCTGCAGCTGCTGTATCCACTGATAACCCATGTGCCGCTGGTGCTGGCGCTGTATACGCTGACGAAGCGGGTGCTGTGGCCGGTGATCGCGGTGCTGACGGCCTATATGTGCTGCCAGCTGCGGCGGTGGCTGGCGATGCTGGTGGCAGCGCTGGCGGCCGGCGGCGACCAGGTGCAGAACGTGGCGGAGCTGGCGTTGACGCTGCCGCTGCTGCTGGGGCTGCTGTACTTTGTGGCGCCGGCGGTGCGGACGGTGGCGGGCTATCGGCCCGGCATGCAGCTGCGGTTTGGCCTGATCCCGGCGGTGGGCTACGGCTTTGACTATCTGACCCGCATTTATACGGATCTGCTGGCCAGCGGCACGCCGGCGGCGGTGGAATTCATGCCGTTTGTGTGCTGTGTGGCGTATTTGGCCTTTGTACTGCGCAGTGCGGCGGAGAACGACACCCGTGCGCGGCTGGAGCGGGCCCAGGAGGATCTGCACCTGCAGGTGAGCCAGGCTGCCCGCGAGATCGCCGCGCTGCGGGAGTCGGAGCGGCGGGCCAGCACCTACCGTCACGACCTGCGCCACCATATGCAGTATCTGGACAGCTGCCTGGAAAACGGGCGGACGGCTCAGGCCCAGGCGTATATCCGCGAGGTCTGCTCGGAGATTGAGAGCCAGCGGGTGCGGGTGTTCTGCGAGAATGAGACGGTAAATCTGATTTTGTCCTCCTTTGCCGGACGGGCGGAGGCGAGCGGCGTGCCGCTGCGGATACGGGCGGAGGTGCCCCATTTTCTGCCGGTGGCGGAGACGGATCTGTGCGTGCTGCTGTCCAATGCCCTGGAAAACGCGCTGCACGCCTGTCAGAAGCTGCGTCAGGCGGGGCAGGCGTGTGATATCGAACTGATCGCCTATGAAAAGGGCGGGAAGTTCTTTTTGCAGGTGGAAAACAGCTGCGGGGCGGAGGTAACGTTTCGCAAGGGATTGCCGGTGACGGAGGTGCCGGGGCACGGTATCGGCGTAAGAAGTATTTGCTCCGTTGCGGAGCGGTATAACGGCATCTATACGTTTTCGGCGGAGAACGGGCGGTTTACGCTGCGCGTCTCGCTGTGAGGGAGGAATGACGATTGGGGCGGTTTTATAGTCGATTCGTGTGTCTGCGCGCACGAAGCAGACTGGATGCGGTATACTGACAGCGGCAGGCGGGAGACGGCGATACCCCTTCCGACGCCGGACGCCTGCCGAGAAACGATGCTTGACGACGGATGCGGTGTGCTGTGTCCGTCGCTTTTTGGGGAGGGCGGCATGACGGTATTTGTGCTGGTGATGCTGCCGGCCACGGCGATGGTGGTATGGGCCATCGCGGTGGAGCGGCGGCTGCGGGCGCTGGACGAGGATGCGGGCCGCGCCATGCAGCAGGTCGGCGTGCGGGAGGCATCACGCCTTGACACAGTAGCGGTGCTGCTGGAGCTGAGCTGCGATTATACGCACCGGCAGGCGCCCCAGATGGAGGCGGCCCGCGGCCAGCGGTGCGTGCTGACCACCACGGCAACCGCCGTGGATGTGGCGGCCCAGGACGCGCTGGCTGAGGAGGCGCTGCGCTATATCGGCCAGACGCGGGAGTGTTGTCCGGCCTTTGCCAGGGATGCGGCCTACGTCCGCGCGGTGGCGGAGCTGGACTGCTGTCGCCAGATGCTGTCGGCCAGCCGCCGGCGCTATAACGAGGCGGCGGCGCGGTTCAATGCCGCCCAGCACCGGTTTCCCGACCGGCTGATCGCCGGCGCTATGGGACTGCATGACCGGAAATTGCTGCCGGAGACGGCGGCGTGAGAAGGAAGCGAAAAAAGAACGCGGAGGGGCGGAATGCGCCCTGCGCGGCGGATATGAATAGGAGATCATATGAGAAAAAAATTGCTGGCGCTGATGATGGCGCTGACGATGCTGTTTGTCTGCACCGGCTGCCTGGAGGATGAGCCGGTGGAGCTGGGCGACGAGACCTGGGCCGTTTACTGGTACCTGTGCGGCAGCGATCTGGAGTCTGAGGGCGGATTCGCCACCGGCGATATGCAGGAGATGCTGGATGTGGAGCTGCCCGCCAACGTGACGGTGGTCATCGAGACAGGCGGCGCGGCCCAGTGGCAGAACGAGATGGTGGACGCTGAAAAATTGCAGCGCTATGTTTATAACAGCGAAGGTCTGACACTGGTGGACGAGCAGCCGTCGGCCAGTATGGGAGACAGTGAGACGCTGGCGGACTTCCTGCACTTTGCAAAGGACAACTATCCCGCGGACAGGACGGCTGTGGTATTCTGGAACCACGGCGGCGGATCGGTGAGCGGTGCGTCGTTTGACGAGCTGTACGATCTGGATTCCCTGTCCCTCAGCGAGATGTACGCCGCCTTTGCCGACGTGTGGGAGCCCACGACGGAGGAGGGCCAGCAGCCTGTGGAGCTTGTGGGTTTTGATACCTGCCTGATGGCCACGGTGGACACGGCCTATACCTTCTGCGATCTGGCCCGCTATCTGGTGGCGTCGGAGGAGACGGAGCCGGCCAACGGCTGGTATTATACCCGCTGGCTGGAGGCGCTGGCCGCCAAGCCGTCTATGGACGGCGCGGAGCTGGGTCAGGTGATCTGCGACGCCTACTACGAGGGCTGTGAGGACGTGGGAACGGAAGACAACGCCACGCTGTCGGTGACCGATCTGTCCAAACTGGGGAGTTTGTTAGACGCATATGAAAGCTTCGGAAAAGAGGCGCTGACTGCCTCTTGCTCCGACCCCGGCTTCTTCTCCCGTCTGGGCCGTGTGGCGGCACAGAGTGAGAACTACGGCGGCAACACCCGCGAGCAGGGCTATACCAACATGGTGGATCTGGGCCATATGGCCCGCCGCAGTCTGGATCTGCTGGGCAGCGCTCAGGACGTGCTGGACGCGCTGGATGAGTGCATCCTGTACCGCATCAACGGCGTATACCGCACCGAGGCAACGGGCCTTTCCTGCTATTACCCCTACAGCGGCGATGTGGATGACCTGAACGGCTACATCGATCAGGGCGCGGGCGCCGCGTTCAAATATCTGTATTCCTATGAGCTGACCGGCGGACTGAGCCAGGAGGGCATGGACTACATCAACGACATGGCCATTGAGGAGCTGCCGGAGGTGGAGAGCCTGCTGACCATGGGTTGGGACGGCATGGCGGTGGACGTGAACGATGAGGGCACGGCCGTTATGACACTGGGCCCCAAGGCGGACAGCATCCTGGCGGACATCGGCTTTTCTCTGGTCTATGTGGACGCGGAGGAGGATATGATGCTGATGCTGGGTACGGATAACGACATCAACGCCGACTGGGACAACGGTGTGTTCTCCGACAATTTCCGCGGCGTGTGGGGCGGCATTGACGGCTATCTGGTCTACATGGAGCTGAGCTTTGCCGGCGACGACTACAATCTCTATTCCGTGCCGGTGCTGCTGAACGGTGAGGAGTACAACCTGCAGGTGGTCTATGACTTCAACGAAGAGGCGTGGACGATCCTGGGCGCGCGGCAGGGCATTGACGACAACGGCATGGCCGACAAGGAGCTGCGGCACCTGGAGGTGGGCGATGAGATCACCACTGTGTGGTACGTGGACACCCTGTCCGGCGAGGGGGACTTGCAGCCCTATGCCGTGGATACCTTCACGGTGACGGCGGATACCGCCTTTGGTGAGATCCAGCTGTCGGACGGTGACTACTTCATGCTCTTTGAGATGCAGGACGCCATGGGCAACTACGCCTATTCCGAGAGCGTCATGTTCACCTGCGAGGATGGCGAGATCTACACCAGCGTGGCGTAATGAACGGTATTGACCGCGAAAAGCGGTTGATATAAAACAACAAGAAACATATGTGATTTGGAGGATGAAAAAAGTGAATTTCAAGAAGTTTTTAGCGATCCTGCTGGCACTGGTGATGGTGCTGTCCCTGGTGGCCTGCGGCGGCGACACCGGCGATGACGCCGATGTGAACGACAACACTGATCCCAGCCAGAGCGACAGTGCGGACGATACGATCAGCCCTCTGGATGTGATGAACTTTGTGGAAGTGCCTGACTACATCGTGGGCACCCGCTGGGAGTTCAGCGGCGGTTTCCTGAACGGTGTTGAGATGACCGACGAGCAGGCTACCGAGATGCTGCAGAGCAATGGCGGCGTGCTGGAGATCGACGTGGATGACGTGGACGCTGCTTCCTACATCACCGGCAATGAGACCCTGAGCGGCAGCTGCGGCGTGACCGAGGACAATATGGCGCTGGTTCTAACCCTGCCCAACGAGGATGGCACTACCTCTGACAACTATTGCAGATTTGCTGATCTGAATGGTGCCGATATCATGGTGCTGACGGACAGCACCGCTACAAACGGCCTGTATTTCCGCATGATCGAGGAGGGCTGAGCACATCAGCCAAACAACTATTGACTGCACACAGGAGGCTGCCGGGGAGAGCGATCGCCCGCAGCGGCGCGGGCAGCATGCGCAGCATTCCCGTTTTTGTGTAGAATAGGCAGAACAGGGGACAGACGTGTTTGCGTCTGTCCCCTGTTCTATCCTTTGGGTCGAAAAAACACGAAAGAACCGGTGGAGGCATCTTGACAGAGGGAGAAAACTCTGTTACTATATGACCGAAAGAATAAATCCGGTCATAAAGTTGAGGGGCGTGCGCGTGGCTTTTACGGAAGAACAAAACGAAATAATCAGCAGGGACTTGATCCGGCAGGCGCGGCAGTGTGGTGTGACCATCGGGATGCGGAAAACGTCCGTGGAGCAGCTGGCGGATGCCGTGGGGATCTCCAAGGGATCGTTTTACAAATTTTTTGCCTCGAAGGAGTTGCTGTTTTTTGCCGTGCTGGAGGACATCCACACGGAGGGCTTCGCGGTGGCACAGACGTCCCTGCAGGAAAACGCGGCGCTGCCTCCGGCGGAGCGGGGGGCGGAGGCGATCCTTGCCGCCTGCCGCTGGCTGTCCAAGACGCGGGCACTGGTGTTCATTGAGAACGATGCGGAGTTTTTGCTGCGCAGACTTCCGGATGAGGTGAAAACGGCGCATTACCATGATGATGAGACGCATATCCGCGCACTTCTGGAGGAGAGCGGCTTGCAGCCCAGAGGCGGCATGGCGCTGGCGGCCGCCGCGATCCGCGGCTTGATCTTGACGGTGTCCCATCAGGAGCAGATCGGGGAGTTGTACCCGCAGGTGCTGGAAACGCTGGTGCGGGGCACGTGCAGGGAATTATTTTGAATCAGCGGAAAACCGCAGCGATGCGGTTTTTCAAAACCATATGAGTTAGCACAACCTAACCGATTTTATAAAAGCAGATCGGCGGGTAGCAGAAGGTGAGTATCATGCAGGAACGCAGAAATTTTTGGGACAGGAACGCAAAGATCTATGACCGCTTTATGCGGAAGGACGCGGCAGCCTATGAGCAGATGTATGAGCTGCTTCGTCCGGTGGTGCGGCACAGGACGGTGCTGGAGCTGGCAACCGGCACGGGGCTGATCGCCAAGCACATCGTCAGCGCGGCGGAGCATATCGAGGCGACGGACGCCTCCGCGGAGATGATCCGGGAGGCAGAGCGGGACAACGAGTCCGTCAAGCTGCATTTTTCGGTGCAGGATATGTTTCACCTGCCGTATGCGGATCAGTCCTTTGATGTGGTGATCCTGTCCAACGCACTGCATATCGTTCCGCAGCCGGAGAAGGCGCTGGAGGAGATCCGGCGGGTGCTGAAGGATGGCGGCGTGCTGATCGCGCCGACCTTTACCCATGCGGGGAATTCGTTTTTCGGCAGGGGCAGGGCTTTTTTGATGAGGCTGGCGGGCTTTCCCCTGCACAGCAAGTGGGACAGCGGAGACTATTTGGCGTTTTTGCGGGACAACGGCTGGGCAGTGCGGAAAAGCGCCGTGCTGCGGGCCTCCTTCCCGCTGACCTATGCGGAATGTGTGAAAGCGGAGGTGTGATATGTCAAAGAAGGCGACGGAATTTCAGAAACGGGAAATGAGCAGGATGTACCGCGGCAAGGAGATATTCAAGCCGCTGAACACCGGATGGATCGACGAGCACGTGGCCTGCGTGCGGGAGTGGGTGGCGAATATCTTCTTCTACCGGAAGGGCGGCACCACCATTATGATCGACGCGGGGTACAACTATGACCGGCTGCAGGAGAAGATGGGGTGGCTGGACATTGACCCCGGGTCTATCCGCCACATCCTCATTACCCATCAGGACACCGACCATGTGGGGGCGGTGGAGGCGGACAGTCCGGGACTGTTCCGGAACGCGGTGCTGTATGTGGGGGAGATCGAGAACAAATACCTCACCGGCCAGGTGCGCCGCAAGGTCATTTATCATATGTACAAGCTGCCGCAGGTGACCATCAACAACGAAAAAATCCTGCTGCGGGACGGCCAGGTTTTTGATATTGACGGCATCAGGATCGAGTGCTTTCTGGTTCCGGGCCACACCTGGGGACATATGGTCTATCTGATCGACGACAGGTATCTGTTTACCGGCGACACCATCTGGTTTGGTGCGGACGGCGGGTACAGCTTTATTTCCGCGCTGGCGGAGGACAACCGGCTGGCGGTGAGATCGTTGGCGGAGCTGGAGGAAAAGCTGCGTGGACGGGGGCTGCCGCCGTATTTCATCACCGGACATACCGGCTGGACAGATGACTTTGACTTTGCTTTTGCCCACAGGGAGGCACTGTGCTCCCCCTTCAAAAAGAAGGCACACGATCCCGGCGCGCCCTATGACGCCTACGACGAGTCGGACGACACGGAGGAGCGGGCGAGAGGGGAGCGCCTGAAAGGCGTGGGACGATGAAAGGCGGACGGGACGATGAAGGACAGCGAATTGCAATTTGACCGCGGCTGCCATGTGCTGTACTCCCGGCAATGCAGAAAGAAGATGCGGGAGAAGATCGCGCTGCACTATCCGGAGACGGAGCGGGAGGCGGTCTGGGAGCGGGTGCAGCGGCGGTATGCGGCGTTTCTCTCTGACTGGCGCACCGATCTGGGCGGCAGAAAGAACTTTCACAACGGCAAGGGCGGCACCTATGACTGCATCGCGCTTATGAGCTATTACGTGGTATGCAGGGCCGTTACCTCCTTTCGGGAGATCGAGGAGATGGAGGAAAAGCTGATCCTGCCCACCTTTCGCAGACTGCGGTTTGTGGACGGCAACAGGCCGTTTTTCAGGAAGCTGATGCATCGGGCATTCCTCACGGCCAAGGCGGACTGCGACAGGTGGCACGATTATGAGATGACGGTGGCCCCCTATTATGCTGGTGATCCAGGATCAGGTGTGGAACCGTGTTTCCCAAAACCGGGATCAGGGTACAAAGCCCTGGCGTGACGCGGCAAAGGCAGAGCAGGCTTCTTTTAAGGCAAACGCCGAGTACCTTTACCAAAAGGCACTGCATGATGATCCTGCATTGGCGGCTTCTAATCCGATATCCCGCTTTCTGCAGAAACAGCGGATCAAGCGGAACTATGCAAAGGAGCTGCGGCAGGCAGAGAAAGCCGCAAAAAATACCGCAACCACGGCGAAAAGTGTGGCGCAGAAAGCAAAGGACGCCTTCAAGGAAACTTTCCTCTACATCAAGCACCATAGCCGGGCGGTGCTGCTGGTGATCGGTATTGGTGCCTGTGTTGCCCTGCTGTTTGGCGGGGTATCTTCCTGTTCCATGATGGCAGGCTCCGGCGTGGGCGGCGTATTCACTTCCTCTTATCTCTCCGAGGATGCGGATATGCTGGCTGCGGAGGCGACCTACTGCGAACTGGAGCAGGAGCTTCAATATGAGTTGGACCACTATGAGACTCTGCACCCTGGATATGACGAATACCGTTTTGATCTGGACGAGATCGGGCATGACCCTTATGTGCTGATCTCCATTCTCACGGCGTTCCATGAAGGGGTGTTCACCATCGACGAGGTTCAGGAGGAACTGCAAATGCTCTTTGAAAAGCAGTACATCCTGACGCAGACCGTGGAGGTGGAGGTACGCTATCGGACGGAGACACGGACAGACAGCGAGGAAAATGACTATGACGTGGAAGTACCGTACAACTACTATATCTGCAAGGTGAGGCTGGAAAACTTCGACCTTTCCCATGTGCCGGTCTACATCATGGATGAAGAAACGCTTTCTCTATGAGGGCTATATCAATAAGCTCTGCACCCGGACGCTTTACGAGCCTGACGGCCAGCCCCATGTTCGGGTGGACG
>CAKTQM010000041.1 GCA_934597125.1 uncultured Oscillospiraceae bacterium | reverse complement strand
GAGAAGCACGACAGCTTCATCACCCCCACCGGAGACGGCCGCATCCTGATGGAGCTGTCCGGCAAGGAGCTGAGCCGCGGCGAGGCCGACGCCTCCAGCTTCCCCTCCGGCGGCCTGCGGGCCACCTTTGAAGCCCGGGGCTATACCGCCTGGGATCCCACCTCCTACGCCTTTGTGAAGGATCGTACCCTGTGCATCCCCACTATTTTCTGCTCCTATTCCGGCAATACGCTGGATAAGAAAACGCCCCTGCTGCGCTCCATGCATGCCCTGGATCAGCAGTGCATCCGCATCCTGCGGCTGTTCGGCAACACCGAGGCCCAGCACGTCGTTCCCCAGGTGGGAGCCGAGCAGGAGTATTTCCTCATCGACAAAGCGGACTATCGCCGCCGTGAGGATCTGCGCCTGTGCGGACGCACCCTCTTCGGCGCAAAGCCCCCCAAGGGGCAGGAGCTGGACGACCACTACTACGGCGCCATCAAGCCCCGCGTGGCCACCTTTATGCACGAGCTGGATATGGAGCTGTGGAAGCTGGGCGTATTCTCCAAGACCGAGCACAATGAGGTGGCCCCCGCCCAGCACGAGAACGCTCCCGTCTACTGCAACGCCAATGTGGCCTGCGACCACAATCAGCTGACCATGGAGATGCTGAAAACCGTGGCCGAGCGGCACGATCTGGTGTGCCTGCTCCATGAAAAGCCCTTCGCCGGCGTCAACGGCAGCGGCAAGCATGACAACTGGTCTCTGCAGACCGACACCGGAGAAAATCTCCTCAAGCCCGGCAAGACCCCCAGCCAGAACGCCCAGTTCCTGCTGTTTCTGGCGGCCTTCATCAAGGGCGTGGACGAATATCAGGATATGCTGCGCTGCTGCGTGGCCTACCCCGGCAACGACCGCCGTCTCGGCGGCAACGAGGCCCCTCCCGCCATCGTGTCTGTCTTCCTGGGCGACGAGCTGACCGCCATTCTGGACGCCATCATTCAGGGCACCGAGTATGTGGATGTCACCAAGCGCCGCTTGGAAATCGGCGTGGACACCCTGCCGGAGATCCCCCAGGACACCACCGACCGGAACCGTACCTCCCCCTTGGCCTTCACCGGCAATAAGTTCGAATTCCGCATGCTGGGCTCCAGCCAGTCCATCGCCAGCCCCAGCGCTGTGCTGAATACCATCATGACCGAGGAGCTGGAACAGTTCGCGGACATTCTGGAACAGGCCAAGGACTTTCAGTCCGCCCTGCAGACCCTGCTGCACGACACCTTTGCCGCCCACCAGCGCATCATCTTCAACGGCAACGGCTACAGCAGCGAATGGGTAGCCGAGGCCAAGCGCCGCGGCCTGTGCTGCATGAGCAACACCGTGGATGCCCTGCCCGCCTATATCGCTGAGAAAAATATCGCCATGTTCAGCCGCCACGGCGTCCTGACCCGCGACGAGCTGGAGGCCCGCTATAACATCCATCTTGAGAACTACTGCAAGGTCATGACCATCGAGGGCAATACCCTGCTGGATATGGCCCGCCGCCAGATCATGCCCGCCGTCAGCAAGTACTCCGACGAGCTGGCCACCGCCCTGTTCCACAAGCAGAACTGCGGCATCCCCCTGTCCGCCAAAATGGAGGAGGCCACCCTGCGGAAGCTGGCTACCCTCTCCGGCAAGCTGTACGACACCTGCGAATCTCTGGAGCGCGCCATCGCCAAGGCCCCCGCCATGGACGGCGGCATCAAGGCCGCCTGCTACTACCGTGACGAGGTGGACGCCCGCCGCCAGAAGGCCAGCGCCCTCATCAACCAGCTGGAGACCATCACCGGTGCCCAGCACTGGCCCTTCCCCACCTATGCCGATATTCTGTTCTCCGTGTAACAAAGCTTCCCCGCAATCTGAAGTTGCGGGGAAGTTTTTTCCTGTGCAATTTCAAGTTGCTGGACACAGCGTCCTTTTGCCGGTAGAATAAAAGAAACAGCCCACCCGCTGGACAGGAAAGGAGGACGTCATGGAATCCACCGCGAAACAACAGCTCTCCCTCTTTTTTGCCATCGCCTTTGGTATGCCCGTGCTGCTGGGCGTGCTGTTGGGGATCACCTATCATCAGGGCGGCAATACGGATATTTTTCCCAACACCTGGATGTTTTTGCCCGCCTGCGCCGTAATGGTGGTCAAGCTGCGCTGCGAAACGGACAACCTCCCTGCAAGGCCTTTTTACAAAGCCTATATCTTGTTTACCTCCGTCATGGTCGTCCTTTGCATCATCCAAACAATCCGGTACGACATGACGCGAGCGGCGATCATCGTCGGATCACTGGCAAGTATCGTCTCCTTGATCCTGCTGCTCCGGATGAAACCCGAAGAACGTACCCGCTCCGGCCTTTCTTTTTCCACAAACTGGAAGCTTGGGCTTTTGCTGTGCGGCCTGTTCATCCTGCTACTCTGTCTTGAGCTTTTTCTGCGTCTGCTGATCGCCGGTGTTCTGACCGGTGATGTTCCCGCGATGCTCCACACTGTGCGATTTCGGGAAAATGCGGCAATGACGCTGTTGTCCCTGCCTCTATGGGCCGTATTGAATCTGGCCCTGATGTTTGGCGAGGAGTACGGCTGGCGTTACTATCTGCAGCCCCTCCTGCAAAACCGTTTTGGCCCGCGAAGAGGCGTAATCCTGCTGGGTCTCCTGTGGGGCCTGTGGCATCTGCCGCTGAATCTCTACTACTACAGTCCGGCAACCGCACTGTTCAGTCTGCTGGCGCAGCTGATCGCCTGTGTGTCTCTTGGGACATTCTTCGGCTGGGTCTATCTGAAAACCGGCAATATCTGGGCGGTCTCCCTGCTGCACTTTCTCAACAATTCCTTCATCACCATGCTTTTTTCCACTTCCCCCGCGGGCGTGGTGTGGACATGGCAGTCCCTGCTGCTGAACGCAGCGGTGTACGCCACAGTATTTCTGCCGTTTCTATTTACAAAACCGTATCAAGGAGGTTCTCCCCTATGAAGCTCTATTTCAAACAGCGGATGTTTTCCTGGTTTGACAGCTACGACATCTATCACATGGATGACAGCGGCACCGTGGCTTTCACGGTGGAGGGCAAACTGGCGTGGGGTCACTGTCTGCATATCCTCGATCCCATGGGGCAGCACATCGCCACCGTGAAGCAGCAGGTCTTTACCTTCCTGCCCAAATTTGATCTGTACATCGGCGAACAGTGCGTCGGCACCATCCGCAAGGAATTTACCTTCCTGCGGCCCTTCTTCACCCTGGACTGTCTGGGCTGGCGAGTGGAGGGCAGCTTCATGGAATGGGACTACACCATTCTGGACGCCCAGAACCGGCAGGTGGCGGCAGTCTCCAAAGAGTTGTTTCACTGGACGGATACCTATGTGATCGACGTGGCAGAGAAGCAAAACGCCCTGTATGCCCTGATGGTCGTGCTGGCAATCGACGCGGAGAAATGCTCCCGCAATTAAGCCCCCGCAGAATACCGGGCAAACAGAGAAGCCGCGGCAAACGCCGCGGCTTCTCTGTTTGAGCTATATCATGGTCAGTGATATAAACAAGGAATAGGGTCTTGGAGGAAACCTTAAATCAGAACAGCGCGATGGAAGACTTTCTTGCCCTTCTTGATGATCACACCATCGCCTGTAAACTGCTCGCATCCGAAGGTCGTCTCAATGGCGGACACCTTCTCATCGTTGACGGCTACGCCGCCCTGCTGCACCAGACGGCGGGCCTCACCCTTGGAGGCAACCAGACCGCACTTTACCAGCAGGGTCAGCACGTCGATGGCGCCGCCGCCGAAGTCGTCGTTGGTCAGCTCAGTGGTGGGCATATGCTCGGTATCGCCGGCGCCGGAGAACAGGGCCTGAGAGGCGGTGCGGGCCTTCTCGGCCTCCTCCTCGCCATGCACCAGCTTAGTCAGCTCATAGGCCAGAATGTCCTTGGCCTCGTTGAGCTGGGAGCCTTCCCAGGAGGACATGGCGTCGATCTGCTCCAGCGGCAGGAAGGTCAGCATGCGGATGCATTTCAGCACATCGGCGTCACCCACATTGCGCCAGTACTGATAGAACTCGAAGGGGCTGGTCTTGTTGGGATCCAGCCACACGGCGCCCTTGGCGGTCTTGCCCATCTTGTTGCCCTCAGAGTTCATCAGCAGCGTGATGGTCATGGCGTGGGCGTCCTTGCCCAGCTTCTTGCGAATCAGCTCGGTGCCGCCCAGCATATTGCTCCACTGGTCGTCGCCGCCGAACTGCATGTTGCAGCCGTAATGCTGGAACATGTAGTAGAAGTCGTAGCTCTGCATGATCATGTAGTTGAACTCCAGGAAGCTCAAACCACGCTCCATGCGCTGCTCATAGCAGCGGGCACGCAGCATGTTGTTAACGGAGAAGCAGCCGCCCACCTCCCGCAGCATTTCAATATAGTTCAGGGGCTTCAGCCACTCGGAGTTATACAGCATCAGCGCCTTGCCGTCAGAGAAGTCGATAAACCGCTCCATCTGGCGCTTGAAGCACTCGGCGTTGTGCTTGATGGTCTCCTCGGTCAGCATCTGGCGCATGTCGGTACGGCCGGAGGGGTCTCCGATCAGGGTGGTGCCGTCGCCGATCAACGCGATGGGCTTATTGCCCGCCATCTGCAAACGCTTCATCAGGCACAGGGCCATAAAGTGGCCCACATGCAGGGAATCCGCCGTGCAGTCAAAGCCGATGTAGAACGTGGCCTTGCCGTTGTTGACCATCTCGCGAATCTCTTCCTCATTGGTGACCTGGGCGATCAAGCCGCGGGCCTGTAGTTCTTCATAAATACCCATTTTTTTACATTCCTTTCCTATCATATCTGTGATGTTGAAGTTTTGACACAAGGGGCAAATAAAAACGCCCCCTGTCCTTGGACAGAGGGCGACAAACGATCGCGGTACCACCTCATGTTCGCCGTTTCCTCACGGAAAACGGCCTCGTCGGGTGCAGACACACCCTATCGCTATAACGGGCGAACCCGACACATCCCTACTCGCCCCAAATGTTTGGGTTTTCAGAAGGCTGCTCCGGGATGTATTCACACGCGCCACCCTCTCCCCTTTTCACCAAACCAGAGGTTCTCTTTGCAGGCGCGGAAGCGTGCTACTTCTTCCCTTCATCACGGTAACGGCATCAAGTTGCCACTATTGTAGCAGATTTTTTTCGTTTGTCAACACTTTTTTCGCAATATGAAAAATTTTTATAACTACCTCTCATAAGAGGAATTTATTTCGCCATCTCCCTCCGGAATTTCTCCGCCTGGGTCAGCAGTTCCTCGGCGCCCTGCAGCATGGTCTCCGTTACCTGAGCACCGCCGGTCAGCCGCGCCAGCTCCATCTGCCGCTGCTTCCGGTCAAGCTGCCGCACCTGGGTAAAGGTGCGGCCCTCCGCCTCACCCTTCTCCACAGAAAAATGGGTGTCCGCCATGGCGGCCAATTGGGGCAGATGGGTCACGCACAGCACCTGCTTATGGCGGCTGATGCGGGCCATCTTCTCCGCCACCTTCTGGGCAGCCCGGCCGCTGACGCCGGTATCCACCTCATCGAACACCATCGTGCCCACATGATCCTGCTCACTCAGCACGTTCTTCATCGCCAGCATGATACGGGCCAACTCACCGCCGGAGGCGGTCTTGTTGATGGGCTTCAATTCCTCGCCCAGGTTAGCGGACATCAAAAACCGCACCTGATCCATACCGGCGGCGTCCAGCGGCTTCTCGGCAAAGTCCACCTGAAAGCGGATCTTCCCCATGTCCAGCTGCTGCAGCTCCGTCAGGATCGCCTGAGACAGTGTCTCACCGGCCGCCTTGCGGGCGGCGGACAGCTCCTCCGCCGCCTTCCGCGCCGCCTTCTCCGCCTTGGCGCACTCCTTTTCCAGCCGCACCAGAGCGTCGCCGGCATAGGCAATGTCGTCCAGTTCCTTCCGGCAGTTCTCCAGATATGCCAGCATGTCCTCCACCGTGGCGCCGTATTTCTTTTTCAGGCGATAGAGCTGATCCAGCCGCCCCTCCACCTCATCCAACTCATTGGGCGAGAAATCAAAGTTCTCCCGCTGCTCCGCCACAGTGTCGGCAATATCATACACCTCGCTGTAGGCGCTCTCCAGCCGTTCATACAGCGCATTGAACCCCTCGTCCAGATGCCGCACGCCGCCCAAGGCCTCCTGCGACCGCTTCAACAGGCTCAATACGCCATCGCTGTCGTCGCCGCCATTGAGGCAATAATCCGCGCCGGACACGGCGGAAATAAACTTCTCCGCATTGCGCAGCAAATTGCGCCGCCCCTGCAGTTCTTCCTCCTCGCCGCTTTTCAGCTTTGCCCGCTCCAATTCGTTGATCTGATACTGCAGCGTGTCCATCCGGCGGGCTTTCTCCGCCTCATCCATTTGCAGCGTATTCATTTTGCGGCGTATGTCTGTCAAGTTATTATACTTGTCGGTATATGCTTCAACAAGTGCTTCTACCTTTCCAAAACTATCCAGATAAGCCAGATGCTGCTCCTCGTCCAGCAGCTGCTGCCCGTCGTGCTGGCCGTGGATATTCACCAGACGATTGCCCAGCGTCCGCAGCTGGGACACGGTGACGGGCCGTCCGCCCACGCGGCAGACATTCTTGCCGTCAGCGCCGATCTCTCTCTGCAGCATCAGGTTGCCATCCTCATCCGGCGCCGCGCCCAGTTCCTCACACACAGCCGGCTCCACATGGGAAAACAGCGCGCTGACAAACGCCTTGTCAGCGCCGGTGCGGATCAGATCGCGCGACGTACGCTGCCCCAGCACGGCGCTCATGGCGTCAATGACGATGGATTTACCCGCGCCGGTCTCACCGGTCAGGGCGTTGAACCCCGGCTGAAAGGCGATCTCCGCCTCTTGAATGATGGCGATATTCTCAATATGAAGCAGTTCCAGCATCACAAGCCCTCCTGCGCCCTCAGCGCAGCATCTGTTTCACCTGTTCACAAAAATCCAGTGCGTGAACGTTGTCGTGGAACACCAGAAAAATGGTGTCGTCTCCCGCCAGCGTCCCCACAATGTCCGTGTCATCCATATTATCCAGCGCGAAAGCCGCGCCCTGAGCCATGCCCTCGATGGTTTTCAGCACCGCGATATTCTGGGCCGCCTCCACGCTGATCACACTCTCGCGGAAAATGGTGCGCAGCTTGTCGGCAAAATTCAGCTTCGTCTTCTGCACCGACACGGCATAGCGGTAGCGGCCCTGTCCGGTGGGCTCTTTCACCAGATGCAGCTGCTTGATATCCCGCGAAATCGTCGCCTGCGTAGAGCGGATCCCCAGCTCATTCAGCCGCTGCAGCAGCTGCTCCTGTGTCTCGATCGCCTCCTCGCTGATGATCTGCAGCAGCTTCTCCTGACGCACGTTCTTCATTTTTCGCAGCCTCCCATTTTGTAATCAAGGATCTCGCAAAAGCTCTTCTTACTGAGCCGGACAAGCCCCATGGCAAACTTTGACTGCCGCACACGAACCTTGTCGCCGTTTTTCAGGGAAAACGCCTTGCCGCCGTCGGCAGAGAGATAGACAAATTTCCGGTTGGCGTCCGCCGCCTCAATGGTGATCACATGATCCGGCGACAACACATAGGAGGTCGCTCTGGTGGAATGGGGACAGATGGGCGTGATCAGCAGATTGCGGGCCGTAGGCTCCACAATAGGCCCGCCGGCCGCCATGGAATAGCCGGTAGAGCCGGTGGGTGTCGAGATCACCACTCCGTCCCCCGTCACCTTTGTCAGTCGGCCTTCCTCTGTAAAGATATCCAGCCTTACAACCCGTGCCACAGCGCCCTTTGACACCACCGCGTCGTTCAATGCGATGTTGCTGTATACCGCGTTTCCGCCACGGAAGATGGTCACGTCCAGCATCATACGGGATTCCACCACAAAATCCCAGTTTTCCAAATCACGCAGGCGATCCAGCTCGTTGGCCTCCAGCTCTGACATAAAGCCCAGACTGCCCAGGTTGATGCCCAGCACCGGCACATTGTGCAGCGCCGCCGTGCGGCTCAGATGCAGGATCGTTCCGTCGCCGCCAAAGGCGATCATCAGATCGGCACTCCGGATCTCCTGTTGCAATTGCCGCACGGGAACGCCCAGCTCATCGCCATAGCCGTCCCGATGAAACGGCAGACATACCACCGTCTCAAATCCGATGCCCTCCAAAATGGTTTTTGCGTCCTTGGCCACCCGCAGCTCGCTGTCCCGATAGGGATTGGGGCATAGGATCACTTTTTTCTTCACTGCGCTTCCCCTTCTTTCAATGTCTCATGGGATGCCGCTACCACGGCGCGCAGGTCGATGGCCGCATCCGCCTCCTCCGACTTACGAAGATATCCCAAATATTCAATGTTCCCCTCCGGCCCGCGGATGGGAGAGTACGTAATTCCTAATACCGTAAAGCGGTTTTCCTTTGCATGCTCCAGAAAGTGCTCCAACACCTCCAGATGCACCGCGCTGTCTCTCACAACGCCCTTTTTTCCCACTTTTTCCCGGCCCGCTTCAAACTGCGGCTTGATCAGACAGGCGATCTCCCCGCCCTCCCGCAGCAGCGGATACAATGCCGGAAAAATCAGTTTTAATGAGATAAAGGACACGTCGATCGACGCAAAATCCAGCGCCTCCGGCACCTGCTCCGTAGTCAGCGTTCTGGCATTGGTCTTCTCCAGACACACCACCCTTGGATCAGTGCGCAGCTTCCATGCCAGCTGATTGGTGCCAACGTCCACGGCGTACACCTTGGCGGCGCCGTTTTGCAGCATGCAGTCGGTAAAGCCACCGGTGGAGGAGCCAATGTCGGCGCAGGTCTTCCCCTCCAGCGTGATGGGCCATACCTGCATGGCCTTTTCCAGCTTCAGCCCGCCCCGGCTCACATACCGCAGCGTTTTGCCCCGCACCTCGATATGGGCGTCATTGGGCACGGCCGTACCCGGCTTGTCCACCTTCTGGTTGTTGACATACACGATGCCCGCCATAATGGTGGCCTGCGCCTTCTGCCGGCTCTCCTGCAGGCCCTGCTCCACCAGAAGAACATCCAGCCTTGTCTTATTACTCATGGCACGCCTCCCTCAACGCGGCCGCCACGCTTTCCGCGTCCAGCCCCATCTGCTCGTATAGCTGCGGCACGCTGCCATGGCAGGGGATCGTGTCGCCCAGATTCTTCAAGATCAGCTTCTCCGGCATCCGCCCCCCCTGGGCCAGAATCGCCGTCACCCGCTGCCCCACGCAGCCGCTGCCGACGCAATCCTCCAGCACCAGCAGCCGCTTTTCATTGCCCAAAGCCGCCAACACCGCGTCGCCGCACAGCGGCGCGATGACATTCAGCTTCACCACACGGGCATGGATGCCCGCCTGCTCCAGCCGTTCCGCCGCCGCCAGCGCCTGATTGACCAATATCCCATACGTCAGGATCGTGCAGTCTTCACCTCCACGCAGCTCCGTAAAGGTCTCGTCGCCGCAGCAGCCTTGATACACACCCTCGCAACCTCTGGGATAGCGCACCGCCACCGGCCCGTCCAGCTCCAGCACCGCCCGCCGCAGCATCTGCCGCAGCTCGGCAAAGCTGGCGGGACACAGCACCGTCATATGGGGCACCTGGGCCAGATACAATGCGTCAAAGCAGCCGTGGTGGGTCTCGCCGTCGGCGCCCACCAGTCCGGCACGATCCACGCCCAACACCACGTGCAGCCTGTCCAGCGCCACATCCTGGATCAGCATGTCATAGCCCCGCTGCAGGAAACTGGAATACACCGCAAACACCGGCACCAGTCCCTGCTTCGCCATGCCGCCCGCCATGGATACGGCATGCCCTTCAGCAATACCCACATCCAGCAGCCGATCCGGAAATCTCTTCGCAAACTCCGTCAGGCCGGTGCCCTCCTGCATGGCAGCCGTAATAGCGCACACGCGCCCATTCTCCCCCGCCAGCACGGCCAGCTCCTGCCCGAACACATGGGAAAAATCCTCTCCCGCCGCATGCAGCGGCCTGCCGGTGGCCGGATCAAAGGGCGCCACGCCGTGATAATCGGCAGGCCGCTCCTCCGCGGGCGCGTAACCCTTCCCCTTCACCGTGCGCACATGCAGCAGCACCGGACACCGCTGTTCCCGCGCCCATTGCAACGACTGCTCCAGCGCCTCCACATCGTGCCCGTCCACCGGCCCCATATAGGTAAAGCCCATGCTCTCAAACATGGAGCTGCCCGGCAGCAGCGTCTTTTTCAACGCCGTTTTCACATTGTGACTGACGCGGTAAATCCTGCCGCCCACCGGCCCACTGCCCAGCACCTGGCGATAGCGCTTTTTGAACTGATAATACCCCGGCCTTGTCCGCAGGCGGGACAAATGACTGCTGACCGCCCCCACATTGGGGGCGATGGACATGCCGTTGTCGTTGAGAATAACGATCATGGGCTCGCCGGAGGCGCCGGCGTTGTTCAGTCCCTCAAAGCTCAGCCCGCCGCCCAGCGCACCATCACCGATCAGCGCCACCACATCGTACGCCTCATGCCGCATGGTGCGGGCCTTTGCCATGCCCAGCGCCACCGATACCGAGTTGGAGGCATGTCCCGCCACAAAGGCGTCATGCACGCTCTCATAGGGCTTGGGAAAGCCCGAAAGTCCCCCCTGCTGCCGCAGGGTATCGAACCGCTCGCGGCGGCCCGTCAAGATCTTATGCACATAGCACTGGTGCCCCACATCGAACACCAGCCGGTCACGCGCGGTGTCAAACACCCGATGGATCGCCACCGTCAGCTCCACAACGCCCAAATTAGAGGCCAAATGACCGCCTGTCCTTGCCACGCTGCCCACCAGGAAGGTGCGCAGCTCGTCGCAAAGCCGGCGGGTCTGTTCCTTATTCAACGCCTTCACATCGGAAGGACTGTGGATCGT
The DNA here is from genome assembly GCA_934597125.1 of uncultured Oscillospiraceae bacterium. Lineage (GTDB taxonomy): Bacteria > Bacillota > Clostridia > Oscillospirales > Oscillospiraceae > Vescimonas. The sequence goes on along the minus strand of CAKTQM010000041.1, from coordinate 3,197 downwards.
TTCCAGAATCAAGGTGTGCTCCCTCGTTTCACCGATATAAATGCAGCGCGTGCATGATCCGCGCCACCCGATACACCACGGCGGTGCATTCGTTGATGGCCACCTTCTTGAACAGCGCCTTGCCGCCGATGGTCAAACCGGAGATCAGCGCCGTCACACCGATGGACAGCATCACATTCGTGGTGCTGAAATCCCGCTGCAGCGCCGACACGATCACCGCCGCGGTAGAGCCGCTGACAATGCCGCAGATATCGCCCACCACATCATTGCATACCGAGCTGACCCGGTTGGCGTTGGACAGCAGGCGGATCGCCTCCCGTCCCCCCTTCTCCTTGTGGGCGGCCATGGAGTGAAAGGGCTTGGGATCCGCCGCCGTCACCGCCACGCCGATCATGTCAAACACGATGCCCAGCGCGATAAACGCCACCAGCACAAGAACCGCCACCACATAGCCCGCGCCGTCCAGCGCGGTAGACGAGAAAAAACTCAGCAGTGCGCTGAGCACCACCGCCATAAAGAATACCCGCAGCACCCAGTGGTCGTTTTTCTTTTTCGGCTTACCCTTATCGCTCAAGATCAAAACCCTCATTTCAAAACGCCGAAGGCATCCCTCGGCCAGTCAAAGTCAAACACTGAACAGGGCAGCATTGGAAGTAAATCTTGCGGCTTAGGTACGGGTTGGTTTTCCCCACGGCACACCTCTCGTCGCCGATCAGGTGGTTTCCCCTTAGGTGCCGCATCACGGCGTTACCGCGTCGTAAGACCCGACTGCCACTTAGTCCGCACTGCAATCCTTCCAAGGCCCCACAAAATGGACAGCCTAGGTGATTTCCACTGCAGTCACGCCGCCTCTTATCCTCTTTTGCAGGCAGGGTTTCAAGGGAATCGCACGCGGGCCCTGGCCGGGGCCTTTGGTGCTTCAGCTCCCCTATCCACCGTGCCCACGCAAGGCAGGCTACTCTGCACACAGCGTTACGGCAGCAAAGGCCGGGTAGCACCGCAATGCAGGTTTCTTGCCATCGGGGTCGATGGCGTCATCTGCCTCGTACACAGGTCGCTTACCACAAGGGAGTACGCCTGTGCACAACAGCAGGTCTCCACGGAAGCAGGGTCGGGTCCCTCATGCCATTGAGGGGCGCCCTACATCCGCAGGCGGGCATTTCGCACGCCTCCCTCCAGCACCCACCCCAAACTGGGCGTAAGAAGCAAGCACCAGAGGTTTCACAGTTGTGCCCTTTAAAGGATTTTTAGGCCCTTCTTAGGAGACGGCAGATCTGACTAGGATACTGCGCCGCTGTTCAGTAATTATATATCATACCACACTCCTCCTCATTTCGCAACTCATTTTATGCAGAATATTCTGTATATTTCTTTTTTCCCTTTTCACACAATTTCTCTTGTCACCCGCTCTTCTCTGTGGTATAATATGGCACATATACCAAATATGCTTCATTCATTCCTCCCCGGCATTTATGTAAGGAAAAGGACAGACGCCCCTGGCGTCTGTCCTTTTCCGTTTATTCCGTATTTATGCTTCTTCGATCCCCTGCAAGGAGAATTCGTACCGCATAGCCAGCGCGCTGAACAGCTCATGCATCACCCGCTGGGCGATGGTGCGGATATCCAGCGTTCCCACAAACGCCAGTACCTTTTCCAGTTCCTCCTCCGGCACCCGATAAGCCCGCAGGCTCATACCCAAAAAGAGGTTCAGCTTCTTTTCCAATGTCAGCATCTCATCACAGGGATGGGACATGTAGCTGCGCATGATCCCCGCCGAGCCGATCTCCAGCTCATAAAAGTCCTCCGGCTCCAGCCGCGGCTGATAGCTGCCGAATATGGTATACAGCTCCTTTGCCGTCTCCCGCTGGATAAACTCCGAAGCCTCCCGCTGGGTATAGGCTTCAATATAGATCTCCCGCAGGTTCTCATTCAGCTCCGTCAGCGTCAGTTGGATGGCCGTCTCCACTGCATAGACATACACCGGCGGCAGGGTGTCTCCCGTGATCCCTCTTGCCATGCCGAACTGATTGGAGAACATAAACTCCACCAGCTCCGTCAGCACACCATCCTTGGCACGGAAAATATTCTGGAAACTGCTGTTGGAGACCTCCGCCTTCTGCACGATCTCCGCCACCGTGGTCTTTTTATAGCCCTGCTCCAAAAACAGCCTGACGCAAACCGCCAAGATCCGTTTCTTAGCCGGCAAACTCACACTTGTCAGCGCGATACGCCTCACACTCCTCTCATGAATTTATTACTATGTATACATTATATCATATCATTGTCCACCGTGCAAGGGCAAATCATCCATTTTTGGCTTTATTTTCATGATATCATACAGTCCAATACTCATCTCAACCTCCGGTTTGTTGCATTTTGACAGCAGTCTGGTACAATGGAGTACGAGGTGAGACCATGGATAAAGACGTATTCGGCGGCTTCATCGCCGCCCTGCGCAAAGAGGCAAAGCTGACCCAGCAGCAGGTGGCGGACGCCCTCCACGTAACCGACCGCGCCGTCAGTAAATGGGAACGGGGACTCAATTACCCCGATGTCACACTGATGGAGCCCCTGGCCGCGGTGCTGGGCATCAGTGTGGAGGAACTGCTGACCTGTCAAAAAAGAGAACCCGCCGCACCGGAACCGGAGCTGCCCGCTCTCCGCTCGGTGCTGACCATCACGCAGGAGGAAAAGCGGATCCGCACCCGCCGCAGGCAAACGCTGGTCTGGCTCTCCCTGACCGCCGCGCTGGTGCTGACGGTGCTGGCTACCATGCAGCACAACGGCAAGCTGCTCATGGGGCCCCAAATCACCTCGCCGGACGGCAGTACCACTTTTTCCGTGTATCGGGACAGACTGCTGAACGGCGAGCTTTACATGAAGGCCGACCATCCCATAAGCTTCGAGGGTGCCGCCTGTCCCTATTGCGGTCGGGGCACGCCGCATTGGACAGACCGGCAGGAGCTGGAATGGGGCCTGACCTCGGTGGATTCCCTGTCCTGGTCGGCGGACGGGCGGTACCTGCTGATCCAGGGCGGCGGCAGCAGCGGTAAGTCCATGGAGCTGGTGCTGTGGGACTTTATGAAGTACGGCAAGGACAGCCCCGTCCACAGCAATGGAATCACGCTGGACATTTTGCAGCAGCTCTCCGGCTATGACGTATATCAGAGCTACTTAAACGACACGTTCTCCCCTCC
>CAKTQM010000040.1 GCA_934597125.1 uncultured Oscillospiraceae bacterium | reverse complement strand
TCCTGATCCAGCTGCTTGGACGTGGTGCCGGAGCCCACCAGAGAGTGGAAGCCGGACACAGCGCCGCAGGCGATGGTGACGAACAGGGCGGGGAACATATAGCCCAGAGAGGTGCCGGAAGGCGCCAGGGAATCATAGAAGCCGGTGAAAGCGGGCATATCCACGGTGGGATGCGCGCCGATGATGCCCACCACCGCCAGGATCATCATGCCGTACAGCAGGAAGGAGCTCAGGTAGTCACGGGGCTGCAGCAGGATCCACACGGGGGTGACGGAGGCAACGCCGATATAGATACCCACAATGATCATCCACACGGTGTAGCTCAGATAGATGGGGTGCCAGTTCAGGCCGATGATCATGCACACCACGATGCCGATGACGCCGATCACGGTAGCCACGCCCAGAGGTGCGTTGCGGCGATAGACGAAGAAGCCGAACAGAATCGCCATCAGGATGAACATGATGGAGATGATGGCGGTGGAGGCGTTGGCCGCGGAAGCCGCGTAGTCAATCGCGCCCTCAGCGGTATAGGTGGCCTTGAAGGTGTTCGCCACGATGGAGGCGAAGGCCGCCACCACCAGGATCAGGGTCAGATAGGCGAACACGATGAACAGCTTCTTGGCCTTGGCGCCGATAGCGTCGCCGATGACCTCGCCGATGGACTCGCCCTTGTGGCGGATGGAGGCGAACAGAGAACCGAAGTCATGCACGCCGCCGAAGAAGATACCGCCGATCAGGACCCACAGCATCACGGGGACCCAGCCGAACACAGCCGCCTGAATGGGGCCGTTGATGGGGCCGGCGCCGGCGATGGAGGAGAAGTGATGGCCCATCAGCACAGGAGCCTTGGCAGGGCAGTAGTCCTTGCCGTCTTCCATGGTATGAGCGGGAGTAGGACGGGAGTTATCGACGCCCCACTTCTTGGCCAGCCAGCCGCCGTAGAAAATATAGCCTACGACCAGCACCGCACAGCCGATGATAAGGAACAAAGCAGCATTCATAAAGCTCTCTCCTTTCTGAACCAATTTTTCTTTTGCTTATGAAACAGGCCTCGTTTGAAGACCTGCGCTGCACTGTGTCCGCTGGCGTTGGTGCTGACCGTTTCTTCCGGCAGCACCGCCACCGCGGTGTGAAAATCCATCCAGCCCCAATAGGACATGCGGAAGCTCTGATACAGCCTGCAGCGCTTCAGCGCCTTGCGGGCCTCCTCGTCGCAGCTGTCGCACACAAACAGGGCCGTGATGTAGGTATACATATGATTGGGGCCGGGCTTCACGCGGGCCATGCCCTGCTCATAGGCCAGCTTTTCGCACTGGTCATAGATCTCCCGCGTCAGGTGGGGCACGCTGAACAGATAGACGTATTCAAACGTGTTGGCCTCCCACAGCTTCGCCTTTTTCGACAGAACGTATTTGGATGACTCTGCATAAAAATCCATTTGCGCCGCCAGAGGCTGCTCCTGCTCCTGGCATTGCCGCACATCGAATTCGCCGCTGTACAAATCGCACAAGCGCGTCACCGCTTCTTCCCGTGTCATGGCTCCACCGTCCTTTCCTCACGCACAACCATAGGTCTCCGTGTCTGCTTTCGCAATTTTAAGCGCGAAAAGCATTGCAGGAAAAAAGTTGACTTTTTCCTTTCCGGAAACGTTATCGAAGTCAGAAAAATCATGTTCCATACTATACGCCTGTTGTTTTCGAATTGCAAGACGGCAAAGTTAACAAAATCTTTACGTAAAGTTTATATATATTTTTGCTCAATGCTGTATTGATTCCGTTAAGAACCTGTGATAAGATAGGCTTGTATCGACACCTGTGAAATATGACAGCGCCGCGCACCGTGAAACGTCCTTCACGGTGCGTTTTTATGCGTAAATCGCAAATTCACCACCCCGCCGCCGCCTTTTCCCCCCGCTTTGTAGAATTGCACATTGACCCGGCATGGTAAGATGTAGTAAAATATAGGTATAGGCAAAACAGAACCCCTATTAGAATCAATAAATAAAGGAGAACAACTATGGGACTGATCAAAGCAGCATTGGGCAGCGTGGGCGGCGTGCTGGCCGACCAGTGGAAGGAATACTTCTATTGTGAAGCCCTGCCCGAAAACGTGATGGCGGTGAAGGGACAGAAGCGCGTCTCCGGCCGCAGCAGCAACACCAAGGGCAGCGACAACGTGATCACCAACGGCAGCGTCATCGCCGTGGCCGACGGCCAGTGCATGATGATCGTGGATCAGGGCCGCATCATCGAGGTGTGCGCCGAGCCTGGCGAGTTTACGTACGACATGTCCACCGAGCCGTCCCTGTTCACCGGCGAGCTGAAGGGCAGCATCCGCGCCGTGATCGACAACATGACCAACCGCTTCACCTTCGGCGGCGAGCCCCCCAAGGATCAGCGGATCTACTACTTTAATACGAAGGAGCTGCTGGGCAACAAGTACGGCACCCCCTCCCCCGTGCCCTTCCGTGTGGTGGATCAGCGGGCCGGCATCGACATCGACGTGGGCATCCGCTGCTTCGGCGAGTACAGCTACCACATCACCAACCCCGTCCTGTTCTACACCAACGTCTGCGGCAACGTCAGCGAGGCCTACACCCGCGACAAGCTGGATGGCCAGCTGAAAACCGAACTGCTGACCGCCCTGCAGCCCGCCTTCGCCAAGATCGGCGAGAACGGCATCCGCTACTCTCAACTGCCCGGCCACACCATGGAGCTGGCCGACGCGCTGAACGAAGTCCTCAGCAAGAAGTGGCGCGACCTGCGGGGCATCGAGATCGTCTCCTTCGGCGTGTCCAGCGTCACCGCCGACGAGGAAGACGAGAAGATGCTCAAGGAGCTGCAGCGCAACGCGGCCTTCATGGATCCCACCCGCGCTGCCGCCCATCTGGTGGGCAGCCAGGGCGACGCCATGAAGATGGCGGCCAACAATCAGGGCGGCGCGGCCATGGCCTTCATGGGCATGAACATGGCCGGTCAGGCGGGCGGCATGAACGCCCAGAACCTGTTCGCCATGGGTCAGCAGCAGCCCGCCCAGCAGGCCGCTCCCGCGGCAGGCGGCTGGACATGTTCCTGCGGCCACAGCGGCAACACCGGCAAGTTCTGCGCCGAGTGCGGCCAGCCCAAGCCCGCCCCCGCCGGCGAGTGGAAGTGCGCCTGCGGCGCGGTGAACACCGGCAAGTTCTGCGCCGAATGCGGTTCCCCCAAGCCCGCCGATGAATGGACATGTTCCTGCGGCGCCGTCAACAAGGGCAAGTTCTGCGCCAACTGCGGCAATCCCCGCCCGTAAGTAAAACGCACCCTCCGGCAGGGGCGCCCCCCTGCCGGAGAGCGACAGATCCGCAAAGCGATTTGACGTGATGAAAGGAGAAGCTCATGTACGATTATTACGATTACTACGAGTACAGCACCCCTGTCTACTCCAGTCCGGTAACCAGCATCATCTCTCTGGCGCTGGGCGTCCTGCTGATCGTGTCCATGTGGATGATCTTCAAAAAGGCCGGCAAGCCCGGCTGGGCCGCCATCGTCCCCTTTTATAATATCTATGTGGAGTATGAGATCACCTGGGGCAGCGGCTGGCGTTTCCTGATGCTGCTGATCCCCTTCTATAACATCATTCTGGCGATCCAGACCCAGGTGAAGCTGGCCAAGGCCTTCGGCAAGGGCGGCGGCTTCGCCGTGGGACTGATCTTCCTGCCCTACGTGTTCCAGCCCATTCTGGCTTTCAGCGACGCCGCCTATCTGGGCGTCCCCGGCAAGAACGGCTATCAGCAGCCCCGGCAGGAGGGCTACGCCCCCAACACCGGCAGCTATCAGCAGTCCAACACCTATCAGCAGAGCGATTACCAGCAGCCCCAGCAGCCCCAGGATACCGGCTTCCAGGTGACCCACTGCCCCAACTGCGGCGCCAAAGTCACCGCCGGCAGCAAATTCTGCGAAAACTGCGGCAAACCCCTGTAAAAAAACAAGAATAGAGAGTACGGGAGGAACGATATGGCATCCCAGATCACCAACTATAAATGTCCGGCCTGTACCGGCCCGCTCCACTTCGTGGGCGCGTCCGGCCAGCTGGAATGTGATTTCTGCGGCAGCAAGTATGATGTAGCGGAGATCGAAAAGCTCTATGCCGAAAAAGAGGCCCAGGCCGTGGAGGCCACGGAAAAGGCCAACGAAAAGGCGGAGCAGAACCGCAAAAAATTAGAAGAGATGGAGGCCCAGGGCTGGGACACCTCGTCCCTCAGCAGCGACTGGGGCGCGGACGCCAACGGCATGAAGTCCTATAACTGCCCCTCCTGCGGCGCGGAGCTGATCTGCGACGCAAGCACCGCCGCCACCTCCTGCCCCTACTGCGGCAACCCCACCGTGGTGCCCGGCCAGTTCAGCGGCACGTTGAAGCCCGATTTCGTGCTGCCCTTCAAGCTCAGCAAGGACGACGCCGTCGAGGCGCTGAAAAAGCACTACAAGGGCAAGCCCTTCCTGCCCAAGGCCTTCACCAAGGGCAACCACATCGAGGAGATCCAGGGCGTCTACGTCCCCTTCTGGATGTTTGACGGCCGCGCTCAGGGCAGCGTGGAGTATGAGGGTCTCATCAACCACGTCCATACCGAGGGCGATTACGAAGTCACCACCACCGAGCATTATAATGTCCGCCGCGGCGGCTCCATCGGCTTCGAAAAGGTGCCCGTGGACGCCTCCAGCAAAATGCCCGACGACCACATGGACTCCATCGAGCCCTATGACTACAAGGATCTCAAGCCCTTCTCCACCGCTTACTTACCCGGCTTTCTGGCGGATAAGTACGATGTCTCCGTGGCCGACAGTCAGGAGCGGGCCGACAGCCGCTGCACCGCCACCCTGGAGGCCGCCCTGCGCCGCACGGCGGATCAGTACGACTCCTGCACCACCCTGAATCAGGAGATCCATCTGAAACGCGGCAAGGTACATTACGCCCTGCTGCCCGTGTGGATGCTGCACACCAAGTGGAACGGCAAGGACTTCCTCTTCGCCATGAACGGCCAGACCGGCCGCCTGGTGGGCGACCTGCCCACGGATATGGGCAAGTTCTGGACGACGTTCGCGGCCATCGCCGTGCCGGTGGCTGCGGTGACGGCGTGGATCCTGTCGCTGCTGTAAGGGAGGGAACTGACGATGAAAAAGAGAGTATTGACCCTTTTCCTGGCGCTGCTGACAGCGCTGACGCTGGCCGTTCCCGTCTGGGCGGAACAGCAGCCCGGCGACGCCTTCGTCTACGATATGGCGGGCATCCTGTCCGAAGAGGACAACGCCTATCTGGAGGCCATGGCCGACCAGATCTCCTGGCGCCATAACTGCGCCGTGTACATCATCACCGTGAATGACTACACCGAATACGCCGACAACATCCACGACGCCACCGCCGCCATCTATAACGGCGAGTACAGCGACGCTCCCATGGGCATCGGCGAAAACCGCGAGGGCATCGTGCTGCTGCTGAGCATGTACGACCGCACCTACGACCTGTTCGTCCGTGACGGCGGCATCGCCCAGTACGCTGTCAGCGACTATGGCCGCCACCAGATGACCGAGGTCTTTCTGGATAACTTCGCCGACAATGACTGGCGCGGGGGCTTTGAGGATTACCTGCTGGCCTGCGATGATTACCTGGATCGGGCCGAGCAGGGCGATCCGGTAAAGAAGCCCCTCACCAAGTCCCTGCTGATCGGCGCCGCCGTGGGCATCGGTCTGGCGCTGGTGATCTGCCTGAGCCTGAAGGGCATGATGAAGTCCGTCCGCAGAAGCGCCCGGGCCGACATCTATGTCACCGAAGAGGGTCTTGACCTGACGGAGCAGTCGGATATCTATACCCACACCACCGAGACTCGCGTCAAGATTGAGCAGGACAACGACTCCGACAGCAGCGATCATTCCGGCGGCGGCGGTTCCAGCACCAGCGGCAGCTTCTGAAAAATCGTGTATAAGCAAAAATGCACCCCGAATTCGGGGTGCATTTTTGGTACATAAAGGGGCTTTATCGGTACAGAAACGGTACATAAAGGGCGGTTATGGGGGCGGTATTTCCGCCCCTTACGCATCCCCGTTCTCCGCCACCCACTCCTGCACGAACGCCACGAACCGGCGGGTGGAGGCGGACAGCGCCTTCTCGTCCTTCACCCCGATGCCGATGTTCCGGTGAAAGGTCATGGGCGGGCGGCAGACGGTGACGGGATAGGGGCTGTGACGCACCATCAGCTCCGGCAGCAGGCTGATGCCCAGACCCTTGGACACCATGGACAGAATGGTGCGATCCTCCCGGGCGGTGTATTTCACATGGGGGCGGACGCCCATTTCGTCAAAGGCGGCCACGATCTCGTAATCCTCGCCCTCCTCCAGCTGGATATAGGGCTCGGCGGACAGGGCGTCCAGTGGGAAGGGATCGGCGTCGGCCAGAGGATGGTGGGGCGGCAGGATCACCTGCAATTGATCCTGATGCAGGGGATAGACCTGCAATTTCTTCACGGAGGGCAGCCGCAGGAAGCCGCAGTCCACCGTGCCGCGGAAGATCCACTCCTCGATCTGGTCATAGAAGTCGCCGGTAACCACCTCAAACTCGATGTTGGGATAGAGCCTGCCGAAGCTTTGCAGGATGGAGGGCAGCCAGTGGACGGAGACGCTGGTGAAGGTAGCCACCTTTACCAGTCCGCTGTCCATGCCCCGCAGGCTGGCGGCGGACTGGGTCAGGGCGTGGTGGGCGGCGCACAGCTTTTCGATCTGGGGCAGCAGGGCGCGGCCGTCCGCCGTCAGCACCACGCCGCCCCGGTTGCGGCTGAGCAGCGTCACCCCCAGCTCATCCTCCAGCGCCTGCACCGCGTGGCTGACGCCGGATTGGGTAAAGTTCAACGCCTGTGCCGCCTTGGAAAAATTGCCGCAGCGGGCGGTTTTCAGGAAGATCTGATACTTGGAAATGCTCATGGGCCGCCTCCTTTCTGCCGCTATCATATCATACTTTTCCTCATAGTTGCAAGTACAATTATGCGTTTTACAAATGCAATCCGTTGTGATATGATAGGGACAGTGAAACGAGGCGCGCCGAAAACACAGAACCATACACGGAATTTTCAAGGAGGTATATGTATTATGGCATTGGTAACGAAAACGATCCGCTGCGCAGTTTGCGGCAGCAGCGCTGTGACATTTGACGGAAAGAACTACATCTGCGACGCATGCGGCACCACCAGCGCACAGGCCATGCCCGCCGCTGATCTGGCGGCGGTGAACCGCATCGTGACTCTGGGCGGCCACAGCGAGGAGCTGGAGCGCCTGCGCAGACAGTACAAGAATCTGGACATCACCAGCTGGTCGGCGGAAAACCGGCTGCAGGTGAAGTAAAAACGGATTTTGACAAGGAAAAGCCACCGCGGAACGCGGTGGCTTTTTTCTATGGCAATGTTCTGCCGTGGCGCGGCGGTTATTCTCCGGTCTCCGTCTGCTGCATCTGCTGGCGGAGAGTCTCGTATTGCTGCATGGTGTCCTTCTGCCGCTGGCGGTACTCCAGCTCCGATTCGTAGAAGTTCATGCCGAAGATCACATGGTCGGGCTTGCCCTGGATGGTGGTGATCCGGTAGTTCACGCTGCAATAGCCGCCGCTGACCTCCGTTCCCCAGCTGGCGCCGTAGTAGATATCGCTGTCATCGGGAACCTCCAGCACGGAGAGCTGGCGATAGAGCTGGCCGTCATCGGAAAAACCGCCCCACAGGGTGTTGGCCAGGGCGATGGGTCTTTGCCAGTCCGCCCAGCGGAAGGTGACGTCCTCCCCCGGCCGGGTCATATACGTCACCGACAGGAAGCGCTTGTCGCCGTCATAGACGGCGCTGCTGACGGCGCCGAAGGGGTACTGGTCTTCCCCGCCGCTGCGGAGGGTATAGGAGACATTCCCCTCGCCATTGGACTGGGTCTCCTCCGCCGCCACCCGCACAGGCAGGCCCACCGCCGCCAGCGTGTCATCCACCGCCTGCTGGGACAGGGGGAAGATCAGGGACGCGCCGCCGCTGCTCTGGCCCTGGGGCATGGGGGTCAGCTGGGCCTCCAGCGCCGTCAGCCACGCGCCGCCGTCCTGACTGCTGACCGCGGAGGGCCAGGCACTCAGGCCCAAGGCGTCCAGCAGGGGCCGGGTGCCGGTGGATTCATAGTCATTGTACTCGTAGTAGTAGAAGGGCGGCAGATAGACGCGGGGCGTATCCGGCGCCACCAGCACGGAAAAGACGGTGCCGTTGTTGCGGGTCAGCCGCAGCTGCACGCACTCCGGCGGAGTCTTGGCGGCATAGCTGCACTGGGTGCCGCCCTGCAGCAGGTTTTGCAGCTGCGCCATCTTTCCGGCGTCGGTGACGGTGTACAGCGTCTCGCCGTTGTAGAGCAGCTCCGCCGACAAAAGGTCGGAGAAGCGCTCCCGTCCCATGGTGGTCTGCCAGCCGGTGAGGGAGGCGATCAGGGACAGCAGCTCCCGCACCTCGGCGTCCGCCCGGACTGCGCCGCTCTCTGTCCCGATGCCCCACACGCCGCCGTCGCCCCGCAGCAGGGAATAGGTCTCGCGGGGCGAGTCCTCCGTGAAGATCAGATGCACCTCGGGCCTTTCCGCCGTCCAGGAATTCAGCGGGCGAAGCCAGCCGTGGGTGTCGGCGGGGGTTTCAAAGCCGCCCAGCGTCACCTGTTCCGCCGCCCGCTGGCGGATGCGGGTCACCAGATCGTCGGGGACTTCCATATAGAACACCTTGCCGCTGCCGTTGACGGTCATATAGGGGCCGCTCAGGGCGCTGCTGTCATACGACCAGCGGATGGCTCCGGTGGGCTGGGGCAGGATGCCCTCCTGATCCCGAAGGGCCGCCTGCTGCTGGGCGGCAGTCAGGCCCCGCCAGGCCTCCCGATAGGCGCTCTCGCTGTTTTGATAGGCCGCCACCAGCGCCGCGATATAGCCCTCGGTATACGCGCCGTCCAGCCCGTCGCTGCTCAGCAGCAGGGCGCGGCACCGGGCCGCCGTCAGGCCGCCGCTTTGCGCGTGATCGTTCAGCAGTCCCAGCAGCACCATGGGGTCGTTGCCGCCGCGGCTGTAGACATCCCAGCGGAAGCCGCCGTCGGGGAAGCGCTGGAAGAAGGTATCCGCGTCGGGCACCGCCTCCTTGGAGCGGGCGATGTTCCTCTTCATCTGCCACGCCCAGCCAGACAGGGCGTCGATGATCTCATCGCCGGTCATATCGCCGGCATAGCTGGTGGACATGCCCTCGGCGTTGACCCACAGCAGGGCGTCCATGCCCCGCTCCGCATACAGCGTGTCGCCGGACGCGGCGTGCAGCGTGATGGACGGGGCCGTTCCGGTGCGCTGGACGGTGACGGGCATGACCCAGCGGTGGTCGTTGATGAGCATGTCAAGACTCTGAACGCTGCCGGTGTCCTCCACGCCGTCGATGTCCACCTCCACCGGCAGGCGGAAGGTGGGCAGCAGGTATTCGTGGGCGCTGTCAGTGTCCTTGCCTAGCACGTTTTCGGCGGGCGTTTCATCCGCCGCGGCAAAAACCGCGCGGACGACGATCATATAGTCGGCGCTCTCGGGCAGGCGGGACTGCTTTTCCAGCGTGGGGCAGTCAAACTCCGGCAGGCCGCCGCCCAAGTCCGCGGCCACGGCCATCAGGACGATGTCGTCCCCCGCCTTCACCTGGCGCTTTTCGCCGTTCCCATAGGCGGCAAAGGCGGTGTCCCGGGGCAGCTGCGGCAGGCCGTCCGACAGGGAGCCGTAGCCGCCGTAGGCGTCGGTGGCGACCCAGAGGGTAAACTGGGGCAGCATCTGCTGGTTCCGCTCCGGCTGCTGCAGCTGGAGGCTCAGCTCGCGGACGTGTTGGTTCATAGCCAGCAGCTGGGTAGTCTCGCACTGGCCGTCCCGCCACACGTCGGCGTAAAGGGCGGCGTCCAGCGCCGCTTCCTCCGTGTCCACGGTGAAATCCGCCCGATAGGTGGAGACGACGTTCTCCTTCTCCACAAAGGTCAGGGTGCCCTTTGTGCCGCCGCCCACGGGGTCGGTCAGGAAGCAGACGGCCACGGCCACGCAGACCAGCAGCGCCGCCAGCACCACCCACAGGGCAGGCTTTTTGTACCGCAGCACCGCCTTGATGCGGCCCTTTACCCCCTCCTCGCCAAAGGCCACGGGGCAGGCCAGCACCATGCGGCGGCCCCGGCTGCAATTCAGCAGGGCGGCGGAATAGGCCTTCTTCTCTCCGGCGTCCATCCCGCGAACCACCCGCTCGTCGCAGGCGGTTTCGATATCGCGGCAGAACAGGACATAGGCCAGCCACACCAGCGGGTTGAACCAGTGGATTGCCAGCAGCACGTAGCCCAACGGCTTCCAGAGCTGGTCAAGGCGCTGCAGATGGGCGTTTTCGTGGGCGATGACGTAGGCCATCTGCCCCTCGTCCATGCCGCTGGGCAGGTAGATGCGGGGGCGGAACAGCCCCAGCAGGAAGGGAGACGTGACGGCGTCGCACACCCAGATGTTATACCGCAGGTACATGGCCTCCCCCACCCGGCGGCGCAGGCGCAGGGTGCTGACAAGGCCGTACAGCAGCAGTGCGCCCCCCACCGCCAGCCAGACGGTCACAAAAGGCGGCAGATAGCGGGTGACGGTACCGCGGGCCGTCCCATCACCGGCGGGCGCGGCGTCCGCGGCGGGTTCGCCGGCGATCTCCCCGGGGCGGATAGCGTCCACATCCAGCTGGATGGAGGGCTTGTCGCCGCCGGCGTGGACGTATTGGAAGTACTCCACCTGTCCCGTCTCCTGCACGGCGGCGGGGGTCGCCACCTGATAGACGGACACCGGCGAGGGCAGGCTGACGGGGCACACCAGCCGCACCGCCACCAGCGCCCACAGCAGGCAGGTGATCCAGCGGGGCGCCCGTTTCAGCAGCAGCCGCAGCACCAGCACCGCCAGGATCAGCCATCCGGCGGCCACGCTCATGTTGACCAGCTTCACAAAGATCTCGTTCATGTTCAGCCCTCCGTTTCGTCGATCATGCGGCGAAGCTCCGCCCGCTCCTCCTCCGTCAGCCTGCGGCCCTGGGTAAAGGCGGCGATGAAGGCGGGCAGCGAGCCGTGAAAGCTGTCCGCCACATACTGGCGGCTCTGGCGGGCATAGAACTCGTCGCGGGTGATGCGGGCGGTGACGACGCCGCCGTCGTTCCGGAACAATCCCTTGTCACACAGCCGCCGCAGCACGGTGTGTACGGTGGTGCGCTTCCAGCCCATCTCCGTCTCCCCCAGCTTCACCAGCTGGGAGGAGGTGACCGGCGCGGTGCGCCAGATGATATCGGCGAATTTGGACTCCACCACGCCCATCTGCCATTCTGCCATGCTCGTTTCCTCCTGTCCGACTACATGGTGTAGTCTTTTCTATAGACTACACTATGTAGACACTCTTGTCAAGAGTCGCGGCGTTAAAAAAATATGCCACCGCAGCATCCTTCAAGTATCCACCGCACCATCTCACGGCAACCCCTCCGGCGCTTTGCGCCACCTCCCCTTACACAGGGGAGGCTTTGGGATCGCGGCGGTTATCCTGCGGGCGGGGTAGAGCCCCGCCCCTACGCGCTTCCGCCGCACCCTTCCGTAGGGGCCGACGACTCTGTCGGCCCCCATGGGCTTCTCCCCCACGCATAACGCCTCGTCAAAGGAAAAGAGGTTTCTTCATCAGAAACCGCTTTTCGTCCTGTTATGCTTTCGGCAGGGGGTACAGGCTGGTGTCCACCCAGATGGCGGGACGGATGTAGGCGGGCTCGTAGCTGCGGGGCCCGATGCGCACGCCGCCCCAGGCGCACACCTGCTCCGGATGGCCGCCGCCCTCATACATGGAGCGCAGCAGCCAGCCCGCGTCCACGTTCATATAGCCGGATTCCATATTGACCGTGTCGGCATAGAGGGTGGGGCGGTTTTCGGTGTCCGCCTCCGAGACAAAGTAGCGCCTGACCTCGTCGCCGCTGAGGAGGAACACGGGATCCGGGTCGCCCACCAGACAGCGCTGTTCCTCCTCCGTAAAGGCGTCGCTGCAAAAGTCGGTGTTCAGCCAGGTGCGCAGGCTGCTGGTCTCCCAGCTAGGAACGCCCTCATAGCTCTGATAGGTTGGTGTGAAGGACTGGTAGTCCAGGGAATAATCGCTGATCAGCAGCACCCTGTTCCCCTCCCGCGCCAGCACCAGCCAGGGGATGGCCTCGGGGCCGTTGGAGGTATCGTCGTCCATCTCGTAATGGCCGAAGGTGACGACCTCCTTCGTCTGGCCCGCCTCCCCCAGATACTCCCGATCGGGGCCCAGAACATGCTTCACATCCAGCCAGGTCATGTCGCCCATGGCGTACCAGCAGGTCACGCCGCCGGCGGTGACCTCCACGCTGTCCTCCAGCTCGTCCGGGTAGAAGCGGCAGAAGCGCAGAACGGTGTCCCCGCCCATGTCCACCTTCAGGACAGTATACCGGTTGTCGCCGCTGCCCTTCGGCGCGTCGCCGTCCCGATACGTCCAGCCGGAATCCCGCAGCAGCTGTCCAAGCAGCTGACCGGGAACGGTATCGTCAAAAAACTCTCTGCCAACGTCGTACCATGTGAACGTCACCGTGTCCAGCCCGTCTGCCTGCTCCGCCAGCGCCAGCAGGGTGAGATCGGTCTGGGTGGAGCCGGGTGCTTCCGGCTCCGCCGCCCCCTTGGGATCGGTCAAAAAGCACACCGCCAGCACGGCGCAGACCGCCACCGCCGCCAGCACCGCCCACAGGGCGGGCTTTTTGTGGCGCAGCACCGCCTTGATACGGGTCTTGACCCCCACCTCGCCAAAGGCCAGGGGGCAGGCGGTCACCCAGCGGCGGCCCCGGCTGCAGTCCAGCAGGGTCTGGGAGTAGGACGCCCGCTCCCCCGCCGCCATGTCGCGGATGACCCGCTCGTCGCAGGCCAGCTCCATATCGCGGCAGAACAGGACGTAGGCGATCCACATGAGCGGATCGTACCAGTACACCGCCAACAGCGCGTAGCCCAGAGGCTTCCACACATGATCCCAGCGGCGCAGATGGGCCCGCTCGTGCCGCAGGACGCAGGCCCGGGCGGTCTCGTCCATGCCGGAGGTCAGATAGATGCGGGGCCGGAACACCCCCAGAATGAAGGGCGACTGGATATCGTCGCACACATAGACGTTATCCCCCAGCGGCGCCGACGCCGCCACCGTCTCCCGTAGGCTGACGTAGCCCACCAGGGCCAGCACCGCCATCGCACCCACGCCCAGCGCCCAGATGACGGAGGGCAGGGTCATATCCATGGAGCGGACGGGCGTCACGCTCTGCGCGGTATCGGCAGTATCGACGGCCACCGCCGCGCCGCCGGAGGGCGCGGGCCGGGACGCCGATACGCTGGGCAGCAGCGTGGCGGGATGGTAGCTGACATCGCCGCAGAAGCCGGTATCCTGAAAATACGTCACCTGTCCGCTGGGCTGGACGGCGTCACCCGCCAGCCGGTAGGCCGACAGATCGGAATGGAGCGCCACGGGACACGCCAGCCGCACCGCCACCAGCGCCCACGCGGCGCACAGCACCCATTTGGGGGCAATCTTCTTCAGCAGCGGCCGCAGCAGCAACAGCGCCGCGATGAGCCAGCCGGCGGCCACCGCCAGATTCAGGGAACCCACAAACAGGGAAAGCAATCTGTCCTCCACCGTCAGCCCTCCTTCCGGAATGTGTCGATCATCCGCTGGATCTCGTCCACCTCCGCCGCTGACAGCTTTTTGCGGGCGGTAAAAGCGGTGAGAAACGCGGGCAGCGACCCATCAAAGGCGTCCTCCACAAACTGCTCCGTGCGGGCGGCGTCAAACTGCTGGCGGGTCATCACCACCGACACCAGCCCGTCCTCGTTTTTGAAAAGCCCCTTTTCGCACAGCTTGCGCAGCACGGTGTAAGTGGTGGGCTTTTTCCAGTTCAGCTCCCGCTGGCAGATCTTCACCAGCTCACCAGACGGCAGGGGCGCGTAATGCCACACGATCTCCGCAAACCGCAGCTGCACCTCGCCCAGTTCTGTATGCTCCATAGGGTTTCCTCCTTTTGGTTTATCTCGGATAAACTGTAGTTTGAGTTTATCATCAATAAACCGCCCTGTCAAGGAATTTTCCGGAAATTTTGAAAAAAGCCCCGCCTGCGGGGGCCCCGTCAAGATTTATGCGCAAAATTGTTTGCAGGCTCCGGCTGAATGAAGTCAGCCGGCAATAGAGGCA
>CAKTQM010000039.1 GCA_934597125.1 uncultured Oscillospiraceae bacterium | reverse complement strand
AATACGGCGCTGGATCACACCTACGCCGCCAACGTCAGTATTCTGGTGGCTATGAGCCCCATTCTGACGGTGCTGCTGGCGCAGCTGTTCAGCCGCGGCAACGAGCGGCTGGGCAAATATGTGTACATCGGCGCGGTGATCGCCATTGCGGGCGTGGTGCTGGTGGTACTGAACGGGCAGATGTCCTTCCACCTGAGTCCGGTGGGCGACCTGCTGGCGCTGGCAGCGGCGCTGATGTGGGCGGTGTACTCCATTCTGATTAAAAAGTACACGGAGCAGTACGACAACTTCATTGTGACGCGGCGGGTGTTTCTGTGGGCGTTTATCACGGCGGTGCCGCTGATGCTGCTGACGGACGGCATGCCGGATCTGGCGCCGCTGTTTACCCAGCCGAAGGTGCTGATCAGCTGGCTGTTTCTGGGCGTGATGGGCAACGCGGTTTGCTTTGCCATCTGGAACATCGCGTTCAAGGCGCTGGGCGTGGTGGTAACCAACAACTATCTGTACGCCAGCCCCTTCGTGACGGTGTTTGTGGGGTGGCTGCTGCTGGGGGAACCCATCTCAGTCATGAGCATCATTGGCGCGGTGCTGATCACGGTGGGTGTGATCTTCGCGTACAAGGCGGACAAACCAAAGGCGGAGTGACGGGGGCAACAGACGGTTGCTTGGCAAAGGCCGCCGCGTGTGATAGGATAGCTCCATAAGCAAGGAGGCAAAATAATGGAGACGAAAGAGATCATTTTCGCGCTGCGGAGCAAACGCGGCATGTCCCAGAACGAATTGGCGGAAAAGCTGCATGTAACGCGGCAGGCCGTGTCCCGCTGGGAGCAGGGCGAGACAACGCCGGACATCGAGACGCTGAAGCTGCTGTCACGGGTATTTGATGTGTCCATCAACACGCTGCTGGGATCGCCGCGGACACTGGTGTGCCAGTGCTGCGGGATGCCGCTGGAGGATGGCACCCTCAGCCGCGAGACGGATGGAGCGTTCAACGAGGATTACTGCAAGTGGTGCTATGCCGGCGGGACGTTTGCCTATGCCGACAAGGCGTCGCTGCTGGACTTTCTGGTGGCCCACATGCCCAACCCCGACGGGACGGCGGACGAGGTGCGCAGGGCGCAGTTCGATGGATACCTGTCCACGCTGAAACATTGGAAATAAGCGCAAAAATCCCGTATGACCGCGGTCATACGGGATTTTTTTACAGTCTGATCTCGCAGGACATGCTCATGACGGCGGCGCCGCCGATGCGGACGGTGACGGCACCGTCTTTATCGTACAGGCGGCTGCGGATCTGGGAGGGGCGGCGCATATGCTCGCCCTGGAGGAAGGTGTTCTCCTCCCCTGCCGCAACCAGTCCGTGCTGATAGAGATAGTAGGTCAGGGCGCCGTTGCTGGTGCCGGTGGCGCACTCCTCGGGAATGTCGTAGAGGGGGGCGTAATTGCTGCAATACGCGGTGCAGGCGTCGCCGCCCAGACAGAACATGTGGACGCCGGTAACGTCATAGCGGCGGGACAGTGCCGTGACCGCCGCTTCGTTCTGGAGAGCGCGCATCAGCGTATCGTGATCCCGGACGGGCATCATGATATCGGCAAGGCCGGTGGAAACGATCCAGGGCGTCAGGCCGTCGGGGCGGTCATCCGGCGTCAGGCCGTAGGCAGCGTAGAGCTCCGGCCACTCCGCTTCCGTCAGCTTGCGGAGAAGCCGGGGCAGGGCCATATCCATCCACACAGCGCCGCCGGAGACCTCAATATTCAAATCAGCGGCCTTGGTATGGGCGATGTGGCAGCCGTCATCAAGGAGGCCCTCCTGCCGCAGCAGGGCGAAGGAGGCGATGGTGGCATGTCCGCACAGCTCCACCTCGCCGGCGGGGGTAAAATAGCGGAGGGTAACGGTCTTGTCATCATTCAAGGTGACAAATGCCGTCTCGGAGTGCTTGAATTCGGCGGCGATCTGCCGCATGGTATCGTCGGTCAGCGGGTGATCCGGCAGGGCCACGCCCGCCTGATTGCCGCCGAACAGCTGAGTGGAAAAGGCATCCATCACAAAGGCTTTCATCATGCATCCCCCTCGAAGGAATATTTTTTCTTGTATTCGTCGTAATAGCGGGCAAAGGAGGCGTCCTTCATGGCCTTGACGCTGTTGAGGTATTCGTGTGTGTCGAAGCTGTCGCTCTCCACCTCGATAACGGCGACGGCGATGTTGGAGCAGTGGTCGGCCACACGCTCGTAATTGGTCAGGAGGTCGTTGAACACGAAGCCCTGATTCAGCGTACAGACACCCTGCTGAAGACGATCCACGTGGTGGGATTTCATCTCGTCGCACAAACCGTCGATGATCTCCTCCAGCGGCTCCACGCGGGCAGCCAATTGCAGGTTGCCATCGGTAAAGGCGTCGATGGAGATGGCAAGGATCTCGGTAACGGCGGCCTCCAGCACCTCCAGCTCGTGAAGGGCGCTGGGGGAGAATTCGATCTTTTTCTCGTCGATCTCCTGACAGACATCGGCCACGTTGCAGGCGTGGTCGGAGATACGCTCAAAGTCGGAGATGGTGTGGAGGTATTTGGCGGTCTCCTCTGTCTGCTCAGGGGACATGGAGCGGGCGGTCAGCTTCATGAGGTAGGTACCCAGCTTGTCCTCGTAACGGTCGATCAGCTCTTCGTTTTCCTCCACCTGGTCATAGCCGCGGTCGGTATACTCCTGCCGCAGATGCATGGCCCGCAGCAGGTTATCCCGCGCGTGGCCGGCCATGGAGTTGGTAACCAGACGGCTCTGCTCGATGGCAAGAGCGGGGTGCTGGAGGAAACGCTCCTCCAGACGATCCATGTCGTGCTGGGCCACCAGCTCGCCGCCCTTGTCGGGAATCAGCCAGACCACCAGCTTTTCCAGCAGAGGGATGGCGGGTGTCAGCACCACCACGGTGGCAAGACGGAACAGCGTATTCATCAGCGCCACGGTGACGGTAGTCATGACCGTGGTGAGGAAGGTAAAGTGGAAAATAGCGTTGGCAGCGTAGAAAAGCATCGCCCAGATAACCACGCCCAGCACGTCGATGAGCAGATACACAAAGGCGGTGCGCTTACCGCTGATATTGGCACCCAGAGCCGACAGCAGCACGGGGACGGCGGCGCCGATGGCAATGCCCATGGTGATGGGCAGGGCGATCTCAAAGGTGATGGCGCCGGTGCCGGAGAGCACCTGCAGGATACCCACGGCGGCGCTGGCGCTTTGCAGGATGCTGGTGAAGACAACGCCCACCAGAATACCCAGCAGAGGGTTGGAGAACCTGGTGAGGATGACGATAAACGCCTGGCTCTCCTTCAGGGGGGCCACGGCGGAGGACATGGCGGTCATGCCGTACATCAGCACGGCGAAACCCAGCAGAATGTTGCCCAGATGCTTGCGGTCAGGCTTGCCCTTAGCCATGCGCAGGAGGATGCCCACGATGGCGAACAGGCCCGTCAGCGTGGCGGTGGAAAGAAGATCCACCCAGCCGCTGCCGCCGGAGATACTGTTGAGGCACAGGATCCAGCCGGTGACGCTGGTGCCCAGAATGGCGCCCATAATGACGCCGATGGCCTGGCGCACCTTCATCATGCCAGAGTTGACGAAGCCCACCACCATGACGGAGGTGGCGGAGGAGGACTGGATAACGGCGGTGACACCGGTGCCCAGCAGCACGCCCTTTACCGGCGTGCCCGACAGCTTATAGAGCACCAGCTCCAATTTGCTGCCGGCGACCTTTTTCAGATTGTCGCCCATGACGGCCATGCCGTACAGAAACAGCGCGATGCCGCCCAGCAGCGATATGATATCCGCAATGCCCATGCCCGAATTCCCCCACATTACATTTTAAGCCTATACATACATTATTTAGTATACACAGAAAGGGGTGGTTTGACAAGCTTTGTTAATATTTCCACAGGAAAATTTCGGAAAAGGCCATCTTAACGAAACCAATATTTGACAGGCAGCATTTTTTTCGTTAAAATAGAAAAAATACCCCTTTGTCTGTTGAGGGAAGAAAGTGAGGAGTACTATCTAAAATGCTCAATGAGCGCAGTCTTGTATCGCAGTTTTTGCACTTTGTGACCGCTACGGTGGCGTCACTGATGGTGTTCAGCCTGTATTCCATTGTGGATGGGCTGATGGTTGCCAAGGGCGTGGGCGAATACGCCATGGCGGCGGTGAATCTGGCGGTGCCGTTCACCAATGTGCTGTTTTCCATCGGCATTATTTTCGCGGTGGGCACCAGCACCATCATCGCCATCTACTTAGGACAGGGACAGGGGGAAAAGGCCAACAGTCTGTTTTCCCAGAACACGGTGCTGCTGACGTGCGTCGGTCTGGTTATCACGGCGCTGGTGCTGGTGTTTTTGGAGCCGTTTGCCGTACTGCTGGGCGCCAAGGGCGTCACGTACCAATACACGATCGACTATCTGCGGGGGCTGGCGCCCTTTGCGGTGTGCTTCATCGTGTCGTACAACATGGAGGTGCTTATCAAGACGGATGGCTACCCCAAGCTTGCCATTCTGACGGTCATCACCGGATGCCTGACCAACTGCGTACTGGACTATGTGGCGATCTTTCTGCTGGACTGGGGCGTGTGGGGCGCGGCGTTTGCCACGGGGCTTTCCCAGCTGCTGACCTGTGTGATCTATCTGCGGCACTTCCTGCGGGGGCACAATACGTTCCATTTTGTGAAGTTCAAAATGGATTGGCACATCTATAAGCGGCTGCTGCCCATCGGCGTGGCGGACGGCGTGACGGAGCTGTGCAACGGCGTAATGATCTTCCTGTTCAACCGGATCATTCTGCGGTGTCTGGGAGATGACGGGCTGGTGTGCTATACCATTATCGCCTATGTGAACACGCTGATCATCAACACCATGCTGGGCATTTCTCAGGGCAGCCAGCCGCTGGTGAGCTTCCACTACGGAAAAGAGGACGCGGCGGGCTATCGGAAGCTGCTGCGGTACGGCTTTACGGCAGTGGGGATCATGACGGCGGTCATCTGCGCGGGTGTAATGCTGTTTGCGCCGCAGGTCGCCGGTATTTTCCTGGGAGACGAAAATCCCGCGCTGGTGGCGGACGCTGCGGGCGCGCTGCGGCGGTATGGGCTGTGCTATCTGCTGCTGGGGGCCAACATTTTGATGGGCGGATTCCTGACGGCGGTGGAGCGGCCTGTCGGCGCCATCTGCATCTCTGTTGGGCGGGGGCTGGTGTTCCAGGCCACGGCGCTGGTGGTGCTGGCCTTTGCCATCGGCGGCAGCGCCATCTGGTATGCGCCGGTGATCTCGGAGACCGTGTGCGCCGTGATGGCGGTGTGGTTTTTGAGAGGTTTTTTGAAGAAAGCATAAGAATCTACCTTAAAAAGCAGAATTCAAAGGCCCCCTTGTGTAAAGGGGGCTGTCACCGAAGGTGACTGGGGGATTGTCCGTCAAAATGGTACTGTGAAAATTCAAGATGCTGCGGCGGCATAGCCGCCGAGATTGGTACTAAAGATATGCCACCGGCATATTTTCTTAACGCACCAACCCCTCCGTCAACGCTTCGCGTTGCCACCTCCCCTTACACAGGGGAGGCTTTGTTTTATGCACCCCCAAAGCATTACGCAATATCGTCAACGACTGGCTGGCAAAAGCCGCCATTATTCCGGCTGCTTCTCTTATGGCAAAACCACACAAAAACAGTCGGCAGATAGCGTCGCATTTTCTGGCAAATGGCCGGAATATGAAAATAGGGGTTGACAAATGGCGCTGGAAGCGTTACCATGCCACCATCCAAGGCGGACACGCCATGAGAACCGAGGAAAGGAGAAAATCAGTGATGAAGAAGCTGAGCGCCGTGATGATGTCTATGGAGATGTGCATGTGCAGCATGTGCATGTTTCGTCGCGCTCAGATTGGTCAACTGATTTTCCCAGACGGTATGGCGTCCTGCTGAACACAGGATGAACAACAGTCATGAACGGTGGAAGGTCGATTGACCTGCCACCGTTTTTCGTTCTTCACCCGCAAATCTAAATTGATGAAAAAAGGAGACACACATCATGAAAAAGCACAACTACTTCGTGAAGCTGGCCGCGCTGGCACTGGCGCTGGTACTGACCCTGAGCCTGACCGCCTGCGGCGGTGGCAATGCTGCCGGCGACGGCGAGAAGACCGCCATTAAGATCGGCGTGCCCAACGACACCACCAACGAGGCCCGCGCCCTGCTGCTGCTGCAGGAGAACGGCATCATCAAGCTGGCGGACGGCGCAGGCATCACCGCCACCAAGAACGACATCGTGGAGAATCCGTACAATGTGGAGATCGTGGAGGCGGAGGCCGCCCAGCTGCCCAACCAGCTGCCCGACGTGGACTACGCCGTGATCAACAGCAACTACGCCATCAACGCGGGGCTGAATCCTGTGAACGATTCTCTGCTGATCGAGGGCAGCGCCTCCGCTTACGCCAACATCCTGACGGTGAAGGAGGGCAATGAGACCGCCCCCAAGACCTTGGCCCTGAAGGCCGCGCTGGAGAGCCAGCAGGTGGTGGATTTCATCACCGAGAAGTACAGCGGCTCTGTGGTATCCGTGGTGGAGAATCCCACCGACGGCTATGACGCCGCCGTGGACTATGACGCCCTGAAGGGTGAGACCATTACCGTGGCCGCCTCCCCCACGCCCCACGCGGAGATCCTGGAGGTCGCCAAGGAGATCCTGGCTGCCAAGGACATCACCCTGGATATCCAGGTGTACAACGACTACGTTGTGCCCAACACCGTGGTGGATGACGGCACCGTGGACGCCAACTACTTCCAGCACCTGCCCTATCTGGAGGACTTCAACGCCCAGAACGGCACCCACATCGTGTCCGTCAGCACCATCCATGTGGAGCCCATGGGCCTGTATGGCGGCAAGCAGACCACGCTGGACGCTTTGAAGGGCAACTAAGGCACAAGGAGGGAGACGTCCATGATCGAACTGAAACACGTCAGCAAGACGTTTGATTCCGGCACGGCCGGAGGGGTAGACGCGCTCAAGGACGTCTCCCTAACCATTGAAGACGGGGACATTTACGGCATCATCGGTATGTCCGGCGCCGGCAAGAGCACGCTGGTGCGGTGCATCAACCTGCTGGAGCGTCCCACCAGCGGCGAGATCGTGGTGAACGGCCAGCGGCTGGACACCATGACCCCCGCCCAGCTGCGTCAGGCGCGGCGCGGCATCACCATGATCTTTCAGCACTTCAACCTTTTGATGCAGCGCACCTGTCTGCGGAACGTATGCTTCCCTATGGAGCTGGTGGGCACGAAGAAGGCGGAGGCCGAGAAACGGGCCCATGAGCTGCTGGAACTGGTGGGGCTGCCGGACAAGGCGGACGCTTATCCCGCACAGCTGTCCGGCGGACAGCAGCAGCGCGTGGCTATTGCCCGCGCGCTGGCTACCGACCCCAAGGTGCTGCTGTGTGACGAGGCCACCAGCGCACTGGATCCCAACACCACCCGCCAG
Organism: uncultured Oscillospiraceae bacterium; assembly: GCA_934597125.1. Lineage (GTDB taxonomy): Bacteria > Bacillota > Clostridia > Oscillospirales > Oscillospiraceae > Vescimonas. Next base: position 8,128 of record CAKTQM010000039.1, on the reverse strand, counting down.
ATCCTGGAGCTGATCCGTGATATCAACAAAAAGCTGGGCATCACGGTTGTCATCATCACCCACCAGATGAGCGTGGTGAAGGAGATCTGCAGCCATGTGGCTATTCTGGATGGCGGCGTGGTGGCGGAGTCGGGGCTGGTGGGCACGGTGTTTGCCGCTCCCAAGTCCGCCGCGGGACGGCGGCTGGTATTTCCCGGCGGCGCCGACGCTCAGGTATACGACCCCACAGGCGAACGGCTGGTGCGGCTGGTATTCAAGGACAGCAAAACCACCAGCACCCCCATGGTGGCGCGGCTGGCGGCGGAGGAGGGCATCTTCTGCAACGTGATCTCCGCCAGCACCCAGAGCCTTTCCGAAGAGGTATACGGCAGCATGATGCTGGGCATCCCCAGCGCGCATTTTGATCGGGCGGTGGCCTTTATCCAGAACATCGCCAACGTGCAGGTAGAGGAGGTGGCACACGATGTACAGTAATATTTTCAGTGAGCAATCTGTGCAGGATCTGCTGACGGTGCTGCCCTCCCTTCCCTACGCCATCTGGGAAACGTTCTATATGACGGTACTCAGCACGGCGCTGGCGCTGGTGATCGGGCTGCCGCTGGGCGTGCTGCTGGTGGTGGGCGAAAAGGGCGGCGTGCTGCCCCTGCCCCGCTGGCTGATGCAGGTATTGAATGTAATCATCAACCTGCTGCGTTCGATCCCCTTCCTGATTTTGATGATTATGGTGTTTCCCCTGTCCCGCCTGCTGATCGGCACGGCGGTGGGTACCACCGCCACCATCGTGCCGCTGGTGGCCGCGGCCTTCCCCTTTGTGGCGCGGCTTGTGGAGAGCAGTCTCCGCGAGGTGGACGGTAATATCATCGAGGCAGCCCAGAGCATGGGCGCCACGCCCATGCAGATCATCTGTAAGGTGATGATCCCCGAAAGCGTGCCGTCTCTGATCCAGAACGTAACTATCGCGCTGACTACCATTTTGGGCTACTCCGCCATGAGCGGCATCATCGGCGGCGGCGGTCTGGGCAAGATCGCCATTGACTACGGCTATTACCGCTACAAGTATCTGGTGATGCTGGCGGCGGTGGTGCTGCTGATCCTGCTGGTGCAGCTGTTCCAGAGCCTGGGAACCTGGCTGAGCCGGAAATGCGACAAGCGATTGAAGTAAAGCACATCAATATGGGGGCGGACAGGTTTGTCCGCCCCCATTCATTTGCCATCGCTGCCATCAGGTGACGAGAGCAGGTCGCTCTTTACGCATGTCGCGCAAGTCGAAATTATTCTACGTGCATTTTTTTGATTTTTACGATATTTTTACGCTTTACGAAGCTCGAAAATGAATGTTAAAAATTATACACTTGCAAATCAAATTCTGCTGCGGTATAATGAGAGCGGATTTTAGGATAGGCTCCGTTGGGGGCAACATGGAAAGGAGATCGTGTCATGAGCAACAGCAGCGGAACTTTGGAGAAATTTGCGGGTTCACTGAGTCAGCTGATCCGGAGTGAATACGACATCAGCGAGGAGTATTACCGCGGCGATGTAAAGCGCGGGCTGCGCAACAACGACGGCACCGGCGTGCTGGCGGGCGTGTCCAAGGTAGGCAGCGTGCAGGGCTATTTCATCCAGGACGGCCAGCGGGTTCCCAAGCCCGGCCAGCTGTATTACCGCGGCATTGAGCTCAACGAGATCGTGGAGGCGCACCGCAAGGCGGGCACCTTCGGCTATGAGGAGGTGGCGTATCTGCTGCTGTTGGGGTATCTCCCCTCCAAAACGGAGCTGAAGTACTTCAACGAGATCATGAAGCGCGCCCGCAAGCTGCCGGACGGCTTTACCGAAGACATGATCATGCGGCATCCCAGCCGGAATATTATGAACAAGCTGGCCCGCAGCGTGCTGGCGCTGTACTCCTATGACGACAATCCGGACGACACGTCCATTGAGAATATGCTGCTGCAATCCATCAAGCTGGTGGGCTGCTTCCCTTCTATCGTAGCCAACGCCTACGCGGTAAAGCGGCACTATTTCCAGGGGGACTCCCTGCACATTCATTTTCCGGAGGATGAGTTGTCCACGGCGGAGAACTTTTTGCGGATGATCCGGCCCAACAAGCAGTACACCGAGGAGGAAGCGCACCTGCTGGACATGATGCTGATGGTGCATGCCGAACACGGCGGCGGCAACAACTCCACCTTTGTGTGCCGCGCCATGTCCTCCAGCGGAACGGATACCTACAGCGCCATTGCGGGCGCGGTGGGCTCTTTGAAGGGCCCGCTGCACGGCGGCGCCAACGCCAAGGTGATGGAGATGTTCCAGTACATCAAGGAAAATGTGGATCCCCACGACGACGGGTCGATCCGCGACTATCTGAACAAGATCCTGGACGGTGACGCCGGCGACAAGTCCGGCAAGATCTACGGTCTGGGCCACGCGGTATACACCATTTCCGATCCCCGCGCCGTGCTGCTGAAGCGATACGCCCAGCACATGGCGGAGATCAAGGGCTATGCCGACGATTTTGCCCTGCTGCAGAAGGTGGAGGAACTGGGCATCCCGCTGGTGCAGGAGCGCCGCCGCAATGACACGCCCATGTGCGCCAACGTGGACATGTATTCCGGTCTTGTATACACCATGCTGGGGATCCCTGAGGATGTGTTTACACCGCTGTTCGCCTCGGCCCGTATCGCAGGCTGGTGCGCCAACCGGATGGAGGAGGTCATCACCTGCCACCGGATCATGCGCCCGGCTTATCGCGCCGTAACCATCAAGGATCACTACGTGCCTATTGAGGAGCGCACGGGGAAATTGGTGGCGCCGGAGGTATGAGGGATCGCGATATCTTTTGCGTGAGTCTGTAGGGCGGGGGATACCCCGCCCTTCTCCTTTATGGCGATATCCCCAGCTATTGACGAAAGGGGCAGAGCCCCTCCCCACGCGCGGCGCATGACGACTTTTTCGACGAACAACGGGCGGACGGAGTCGTCCGCCTCTGTCGGCAGGGACAAGGACTCGCCGCTTTTTCATCACGCCGCCCGCGGCGGCATATTGCGGCTTTTCTCGCTTCTCTTTGGCCTTTTCACTGCAAAGCAAAAAAAGAAAGCCCCTATGGGCTTTCTTTTTTTGCTTTGCTTTAGTCGATCATGCTCTTGAGATCCTCGGCCACGATGATGGGGCAGGCGGTAGCGGCCTTAACATCGTCGACGGTGAACTCGGGGTTGATCTCGGTCATAACCAGACCCTTGTCGGTGACTTCCATGACGCACATCTCGGTGATAATCTTGTTGACGCAGTGGGAAGCAGTCAGGGGCAGACGGCACTTCTCGAAGATCTTGGGGTTGCCCTTGGCGGTGTGCTCCATGCAGACGATGCACTTCTTGGCGCCGACGCACAGATCCATAGCGCCGCCCATGCCGGGCATCTTCTTGCCGGGAATGATCCAGTTAGCCAGATTGCCCTCCTGGTCAACCTCCAGGGCGCCCAGGAAGCAGGCGTCCACATGGCCGCCGCGGATCAGGCCGAAGTTGGAGGCGGAGTCGATAAAGCCGCCGCCGAAGGCCACGGAGGAGGGGGAACCACCGGCGTCTACCACGTGGTAGGGATCGTAGTTGGCGTCGCCCTCTTTGGGGGACTTGCCGGCGGAGACGATGCCCAGCTCGGCGTGGATAATCAGCTCAACACCCTCGGGCAGATAGTTGGGGATCATGGTGGGCAGGCCGATACCCAGGTTGACGACATCGCCGTCCTTCAGTTCTTTTGCGCAACGCTTGGCGATAAAGCCTTTGATCTCGGACTTTTCCATTACTTTCTGTCTCCTTCCACGATGTAATCCACGCACATGCCGTAGGTATGAACGTTTTCAGGCTCGATCTCGCCCACGGGGACGATATACTCGCACTCGGCGATGACGGTGTCAGCGGCGGTAGCCATGACAACGTTGAAGTTGCGCATGGTGCCCTTGTACCAGCAGTTGCCGTACTCATCGCACTTGTAAGCGCCCAGCAGGGCGAAATCAGCGTGGACGGGCTTCATCAGCAGGTAATCCTTGCCGTCGATGGTCTGGCGGCCCAGGCACAGGGGGGACTCCTCCACCAGGGTGTCGATACCCACGGGGGTCAGCACGCCGCCCAGGCCGGCGCCGCCGGCGCGGATGCACTCAGCCAGAGTACCCTGAGGCAGCAGGTTGACTTCCAGAGTGCCCTCGGTATTCTGCTGGCCCACTTCGGGGGTCATGCCCACGTGGGTGGCGATGACGCGCTTGACTTGATGGTTGTGGATCAGCTCGGCAATGCCGAAGAACTCCTCGCCCATGGGGCCAACAGCGCGACCCATGTCGTTGGCGATCAGGGTCAGATCCTTGGTACCCAGCTTGACCAGCTCCTTGACAATGGCGCGGGCCTGGCCGCAGGCCAGGAAGCCGCCGCACATAATGGTGGCGCCGTCGGGGATCATTTTTGCTGCCTCAGCGGCAGTCAGTACAGGTTTCTTTGCCATTTCTGTTCCTCCTACATTTTATAACAGCGGCCACTGAGCCATCTGCCGGTGCAGCGGGCCCAGTGGCGCTGTTTGCGTTTTACTTCATGCCGCGCTTGACCATTTCGGTCACGGCGAAGGAAGCTACGTCGTCGGCATACTTGCCGGCGCCGAAACCAGCGTCATAGCCCAGCTCTTTGGCCAGCTCATGGGTGATACGGGGGCCGCCGCAGCAGACCACGAACTTATCACGCAGGCCCTCGGCCTCCAGCAGTTCGATGAGGTTGGTCAGGTTCTGGATATGCACGTCCTTCTGGGTGACGGTCTGGGAGACCAGCAGCACATCAGCTTTCAGCTCCAGTGCCTTCTTGATGAACTCCTCATTGGGCACCTGAGAGCCCAGGTTATAAGCCTCGATCATCTCATAGCGCTCCAGACCGTAGTGACCGGCAAAGCCCTTGCGGTTCATGATGGCGTCGATACCCACGGTATGGGCGTCGGTGCCGGTGGAGGCGCCCACCATCACGACCTTGCGGCCGATGTGCTCACGGATGTAGTCGTTGGTGTCCTCCATGCTCATCACGTCGGACTCGACGGTGATGACATGGATATCCTCATAGTTGACGGAATGGACACAGCTGCCGTAGACCACATAGAAGGTGAACTCCTTGTCCAGCGCGGCGTGATAGGCCACGTTGGGCTCTTCCAGACCCATCTTCTTGGCAATCTGACGGGCGGCCTCTTCGCCGCGCTCGTCATCCTTGATGGGCAGGGTAAAGCTGGTCTGCACCTTGCCGTCGTTCATGGTGTCGCCGTAGGGCTTCAGACGGGTCAGATCCAGTGTGGTATCGAAATCGATCTTATGGGTATTGTACAGTCCGCTACTCATTCTCCTGCCACCTTCCCTTTCATGACTTCAATAAAGGGATTGAAGTACTTGTCGTCCTTGACCACAACGCCGGCCAGGCCCTTGCCGCCGTCCTTGGGACGCTTGACATCGGCGAAGATACCCTTCTCGATGGTGGTGAACAGGCCCAGCTTCTCGATCTCCTTCAGCAGATCGGTGGCCTTGGTCAGCACCTCGTTGGCACGGTTGCGGATAATGCCGTTCTCTTTATAGGTCAGCTCGCCGCCCAGATCCTTCATGGTACGGAAGATGTACTGGGCATTCTCGATGGAGAGCGCACGGTCAGACATGAACGGAGTGTGGATGGCCTCGGTCATCATACCCAGCAGGCACAGCCGCTGGTTAGTCAGGATAGTCACCATATTGAACAGGGCATCCTGGATATGGCCGCGGAAGATGTTGCCGGTCATGAACTTGGTGGGAGGCATATACTTCAGGGGTGCGTTAGGGAAAATCTCGCGGGCCATCTGTGCCTGCGCCAGCTCATACAGGAAGGTGTTCTCCACAGCGGGATCCATCTCGAAAGCATGGCCCAGACCCATCTGCTCCTCGCGCATACCGGCGTCCTTGGCGAAGGCCTCGTTCAGGAACTGGGAGGCCAGCACGGTGTGGGCGGAGGTAATGGCGTCATCGGTGGTCAGGTAGTTATCCTCACCGGTGTTGATGATAACGCCGGCGTAGCCGTTGATAACGCGGGAGAAGTACTGGTCAACGATGGTGCGCTGCATGTTGATATCGCGGAACAGGATGCCGTACAGAGCGTCGTTCAGCATGACATCCAAACGCTCCAGAGCGCCCATAGCGGCGATCTCGGGCATGCAGAGACCGGAGCAGTAGTTGCACAGGCGGATGTAGCGGTGCTGCTCTTCGCCAACTTCGTCCAGGGCGGCGCGCATCAGGCGGAAGTTCTCCTGGGTGGCGTAGGTGCCGCCGAAGCCCTCGGTGGTGGCGCCGTAAGGCACATAGTCCAGCAGGGACTGACCGGTGGTACGGATGACGGCGATGATGTCGGCACCCTGCTTGGCGCCGGCCTTGGCCTGGATGATATCCTCGTAGATATTGCCGGTTGCCACGATGATATACAGGTACGGGCCTTGCTTGTCGCCCCACTCGTTCAGATAGGAGTTACGCTGGGCGACGTTCTTGTTGATGCGAGCCACAGTGGCATTCACCACGGGGGTGATCGCCGCGCGGATCTCCGCATCGGAATGGGCGGGGATCTTGCTGAGATCCAGCTCACCGGCGCTGACAGCCTCTGCCACGCCCTGGGGATCCTTGCCGGTCTCCACCATAGCGTTGCCGATGGCCCATGCGGCGCCCATGGGCAGGAAGGAGTTTGCCATCAGGTGGTCAACCACCACATTGGGCAGGGGGACGTCCATATCATTGATACCATCAATGCCCAGCAGACGGCAAACCGCGCGCTCCACCGTGACGGTGGTGTGCTGGTCGATAAAGCGCTGGGTATCATCCGCCACCTTGGCAGCGGAGGCACGCGCCTGATTGACCAGTTCTAAATTCAAGCCGAGTTTGCTTTCCATATAGTTACCTCAAAAATTTCGTAAAATCATCAGTTCCCCGCCGAAAACGGGGCAGATACGTCAGGTATCCCGGCGCGGCGCGCCGGGATATCTGAGACGTATACGGGTCTTACTTCTTGACGTGGCGCTCGTTGCGCAGCAGCTTGGTGGGCTCCAGATAGCGCTGGGCAGTGCCCTCGGCGACCCAGGCCACACCGGTCTTCTCCACCTTCTTCTTGCCGGTGCAGACGTCGCAGTGGCAATCCTGGACGTAGTGCTCGGGCTGGGTGTAGGAGGTGATGACGCCTTCGAAGTTACGCAGGATGACCTTGCGGGGCGTCTCGGAAATCAGGTAGTTGGGCATGACGGGAGTCTTGCCGCCGCCGCCGGGGGCGTCCACCACGAAGGTGGGGATGCAGTAGCCGGAGGTATGGCCGCGCAGAGCTTCCATGATCTCGATACCCTTGGACACGGGGGTGCGGAAGTGACTCAGGCCCAGGGAAGGATCGCAGGCATAGATGTAGTAGGGACGGACACGCATCTTGACCAGACCGTGAACCAGCTCCATCATCACGTGAGAGCAATCGTTCACGCCGGCCAGCAGCACGGACTGGTTGCCCAGGGGGATACCGGCGTCAGCCAGCATGGCGCAGGCCTTGGCGGCTTCGGGAGTGAACTCCTTGGGGGTGTTGAAGTGGGTGTTCAGCCACACGGGGTGATACTTCTTCAGCATCTCGCACAGCTCGGGAGTGATACGCTGGGGGCACACCACGGGGGTGCGGGAGCCCAGACGAACGATCTCCACGTGAGGAATGGCGCGGACGCGCTTGATGATGTACTCCAGCACATCGTCGTTGACCATCAGGGCGTCACCGCCGGACAGCAGAACATCACGAACCTCGGGGTGAGCGGCCACGTAGTCGATGCACTTGTCGATCTGCTGCATAGGCACTTCGCAGTCGTTCTGACCGGCAAAACGACGACGGGTGCAGTGACGGCAGTACATGGAGCACTGGTCAGTGATGAGCAGCAGCACGCGGTCGGGATAGCGGTGGGTCAGGCCGGGAACGGGAGAGTCGGTATCCTCGTGCAGGGGATCGGCGTCCTCGTAATCGGCGTACTCCAGCTCCTCGGCGCGGGGGATGGCCATCTTACGGATAGGATCAAAGGGATCGTCCAGATCGATCAGGGACAGATAGTAGGGAGTGACCGCCATGCGCAGCTTGCCCAGAGTCTT
>CAKTQM010000038.1 GCA_934597125.1 uncultured Oscillospiraceae bacterium | reverse complement strand
CTGCCGGAAATAGGCAAACTGCCCGCACCGGGGATCGGACGCCATGTCGATGATGTGATAACCCATCTCTCACCTCCAAAAACAAAAACGCCCCGCCCCACATAGGGGCGAAGCGACGCTTCACGGTACCACCCTAATTTGACGGCAAGGCCGTCATCTCAGCCGTCCGGTAACGGGGACGAAGCGTGCGGCTCGTCGCCGCAGGCTCGGAAGTGGCTGTCCCGTCTGCCGTTCCCGAAGGGCTTGCACCGTCCCCTTCTCGCTCTGGGCGGCATGACCGGACTCGTTTCCTCATGACCGTATCGCAATGTTGCCCTTATTTTACCACATCTTTCGTCGTTGTCAACGGTATTTTTTGCGTTTTTTCGTCGTTTTCACCATTGCCCAAGGGGGAAAGTATGGTATACTGATGAGGAGATTTGCACGGGAGGAAACGGTATGCCTCTTTACAAAAGAAAGAATATCGACTGGTACCGCCACCTGGCCTTTGCCTGCGTGGGCGGCTTTTTCGGCGCTTACGCTATTTTGTGCCGCTGCGGCGTCATGGGCAGCGCCCAGACCATGAACCTGCTGGAGCTGGTGGTGGATGCCCTGTATGGCCGGGGCTTCAACGTGCTGGAGCATTTCGGCGCGTTCGCCATCTATGTGGCGGGCACCATGCTGACGGTGCTGCTGCCCTTCAAATGGGGCGTGAACATGCGACGGCTGTCGCCCTGCATCACCGCCGCCGCGGCGGTGGGGGAGTGCTTCATTCCGGCGGAGGCGGAGGCGGTGCTGGCGCTGTATCCCATTTTCTTCGCCATGAGCGTCCAGTGGAGCAGCTTTCGCGGCGCGCAGGATTTCTACAGCGCCACCATTTTCTCCACCAACAACACCAAACAGGCGTCCCTGGCCTTTGCCGAGTATCTGTGCGGCAAAGACCGCAAGCAGCTGCACCGGATGGCTTTTTTCCTGTCCACGCTGCTGTGCTTTCACATCGGCGCGGTGGTGGGCGTGGGGGCGTCCCATTTCTGGGGCGTCCGCGGGGCACTATGGGTGCTGCCGCTGATCGTCTGGGCCTTCTTCCTGACAGTGCAGGAGGAAAAAGCCGAGGCCCTGCAGCTGATTGTGACAGAGAAAGGATAAGGAGGCTACCCATATGAATCAAGCGCTGTTTTCCTATATTGCCGCCAGCCCCACCGCCTTTCAGGCGGTGGCTCACACGGCAAAGCTGCTGGAACAGAGAGACTACCGTCCCCTGCGGGAGACGGAGGAGTGGACGCTGGAGCCGGAGGGCCGGTACTATGTGACCCGCAACGGCTCGTCCCTGATTGCCTTTCAGCTGCCCAAGGGCCGCCCCGCCGCCTTTATGATGACCGCCGCCCACAGCGACAGCCCCGCCTTCAAGATCAAGGAAAACGCCCAGCTGGCGGGGGAAAACGGCACCCGTCTCAGCGTGGAGGGCTACGGCGGCATGCTGTGCGCCAGCTGGATGGATCGCCCCCTCAGCATCGCGGGCCGCGCCATAGTACGGACGGGGACGGGCGTCGCCATGCGTCTGGTGGATCTTCAGGAGCCGGCGGCGCTGATCCCCAACGTTGCCATCCACATGAACCGTGACGCCAACAACGGCACGAAATATAACTTCGCCGTGGATATGCAGCCCCTGTACGGGGAAAAGGACGGCTTCCGCCGCCGTATCGCCCGGGCGGCGGGGGTAGGGGAGGATGACCTGCTGACCCACGACCTGTTTCTCTATAATCCCCAGCCAGGTATGGAGTGGGGCGATTACATTTCCGCGCCGCGGCTGGATGACCTGCAGTGCGCCTTCGCCTCCCTGCAGGGCTTCCTGACGGTGGAGGAGAGCGCCGCCTGCCGCGTCTACTGTCTGTTCGACAATGAGGAGGTGGGCAGTCAGACCAAGCAGGGCGCGGCCTCCACCTTCCTGCGGGAGACGCTGGAGCGGATCTGCGACACCTTGGGCATTTCCCTGCGCACCATGGCGGCGGGCAGCTTCCTGCTGTCCTGCGACAATGCCCACGCGGCGCATCCCAACCATCCGGAGTTTGCCGACCGGAACCACACCGTCACCATGAACGGCGGCGTGGTGCTGAAATATAACGCCAGCCAGCGCTATACCACCGACGCCGTGTCGGCGGCGCTGTTTCAAACGGTGTGCGAACGGGCGCAGGTGCCCTTCCAGCGGTACGCCAACCGCCCCGACATGGCGGGCGGCTCCACCCTTGGCAGCATCGCCAACACCCAGGTGTCCCTGAACATGGCGGACATCGGCCTTGCCCAGCTGGCTATGCACTCCGCCTTTGAAACGGCGGGCGGACGCGACACGGCCTATATGGTGCGGGCTCTCCAGACCTTCTTCTCCCTGACGCCGGAGACCTCCGGTGATGGAAGCTGGCGGCTGCAATAAAGAAATGAGAGCGCGGAAAGAGACGGAATACCGTCTCTTTTCCATTTTATGACACTTGCGGTGATGTTTTCTTTACAAATGGGCACAATGGTGGTATACTTCTCCTGTATGACCACCGCGAAAGAGAGGGAATCTATGGGAAAACTGATCGTTTTTGAAGGAACCGACGGCTCCGGCAAGGCCACGCAGACCGCGCTTTTGTGCCAGACCCTGACGGAGCGGGGCATCCCCTTCCGCCGCCTGTCCTTCCCCCGCTATCAGGAGGAGTCCTCGGCGCTGATCCGGCTGTATCTGGGCGGCGCCTTCGGCAGCCGGCCGGGCGACGTGAACGCCTTTGCCGCCTCTACCTTTTACGCGGTGGATCGCTACGCCTCCTATAAGCAGGACTGGGGCGAATTCTACCGCCAGGGCGGCCTGCTGATCGCCGACCGGTATACCACCTCCAACGCGGTACACCAGACCTCCAAGCTGCCGCCGGAGCAGCGCAAGGCTTTTTTGGACTGGCTGTTTCACTTCGAGTATGACCTGCTGGAGCTGCCCCGTCCCACGCGGGTGCTGTATCTGGATCTGCCCACAGAGCTGAGTGAGCAGATGATGCGCCGGCGGGAGCAGGAGACCCATACCACCGCCGACGTACACGAGCAGGATGAGGAATACCTGCGCCGCTGTCGGGAAAACGCCGCGTTCGTAACGGAATACTGCGGCTGGACGAAAATTGACTGTGCCAGGGACGGCCGCATTCGCAGCCGTGAGGAGATCCACGCTCTGGTGCTGGATCAGCTGCGGGATCTGCTGTAAGCCGCAGCGCGACACAAGAAAGGAATACACAACTATGCCCAAGGATCAGAACAACAATTACGAGACCGCGTATTATAACGCCGAGGAGGTGCGCCGCCAGAGCGCCGGCGCCCCCCAGAAAAAGAAGAAAAAGAGTAAGCGCGCCAACCAGCGCATGGCGCTGTACCTGGCCTGCGTGGTGCTGGCTTCCTGCCTGCTGGCCGGTATCGGCTGGCTGCTGTTCAGTGACCTGTGCTCCCTGAACAGAGACGCGATAACGGCCACCATCACCGTGGAAGAGGGCGACAGCGTGGGCGACGTGGCCAAAAAGCTGAAAGACGCGGGCTTGATCAACTACCGCGGCTTTTTCCAGTTCTGCGGCATCTTCCTGCACGCGAAAAAGACCATCGACCCGGGTGACTATGAGCTCAACAGCGATATGGATTACCGCAGCCTCATCATCAACATGCACGACTACGAGGCCGATAAGGTCAACAAGGACGGCTGGATCGAAGTGGTTATCCCCGAGGGCAAGACCGTCAATGAGATCATCGAGATCATGACCGAGGCCGGTATCTCCACCCGCGAGGAGCTGGAGGATGCCTGCGCCAATTTCGAGTTCCAGAGCTATAGCTTCCTGAAAGAGGATATGCTGGGCAAGGTGAACCGCATGGAGGGTTTCCTGTTCCCCACCACTCAGGCATTTGATCCGGAAAAGACCGCCGTGTACGATATCGACACCATGCTGACGAACTTCGTCACCCAATTTGACGACGACATGATGGCCGACATCAACGCCAGCGGCTATTCCCTGTATGATATCGTCACCATTGCCTCCATCATTGAGAAGGAGGGCATCGGTGACGAGACCGAGCGGAAGAACATCGCCTCCGTCCTCTATAACCGTCTGGAGACCACCGACCGCGAGACCTATGGCTATCTGCAGCTGGATACCACCATCTACTACGCTCTGTCGCTGGAGGGCAAGGACAAGACCGCCTTCGACAAGGAGATGGACAGCCCCTATAACACCTATAAATACGCCGGTCTGCCCGCCGGCCCCATCTGCTGCCCCGGCCTTGATTCCATCAAGGCGGCCATCTATCCCAACGACACCGAGTATTTCTACTTTGCCGCCGGCAAGGATGGCGTCAACCACTTCTTCAAGACGTATAACGAGCACCTGGCCTTCATCAACAGCGCCATGTACCAGCCTGACTGATGGAACGGAAGAAGCCTGAATTGCTGTCCCCCGCGGGGGACTGGGAAAAATTGAAAATGGCCGTGGCCTACGGGGCCGACGCGGTGTATCTGGCAGGCACCGCCTTTGGTATGCGCTCCTTCGCCGGTAATTTTACCGACGAGGAGCTGCCCCGCGCCGTCCAATACGCTCACGATCACGGCGTGAAGGTGCATGTCACCGTCAACACCATGCCCCGCAGCGGCGAGGTGGAGCGCCTGCCCGCCCATCTGGAGCGGCTGGACGACGCCGGAGTGGACGCCCTGATCGTAGCCGATCTGGGTGCCTTTACCCTGGCGGGGAAATATGCCCCCCGCTGCCAGCGGCACATCTCCACCCAGCAGTCCATCGCCAACTACGCCTCCGCCTCCGCCTGGTACGACCTGGGCGCCACCCGCGTGGTGCTGGCCCGCGAGCTGAGTCTGGACGAGATCCGTACCATCCGCGCCAAGACCCCCAGGGAGCTGGAGATCGAGACTTTCTGCCACGGCGCCATGTGCGTCAGCTATTCCGGCCGCTGTCTTCTCAGCAACTATATGACCGGCCGTGACGCCAACCGCGGCCAGTGCGCCCAGCCCTGCCGCTATCAGTACACGCTGATGGAGGAAAAGCGTCCCGGCGAGTATTTCCCCGTCTTCGAGGATGAAAAGGGCACCTATATCATGAATAGCCGCGACATGTGCATGATCGACCATCTGGACGATCTGATGGACGCGGGTGTGGACTGTCTGAAGATCGAGGGACGCGCCAAGTCCGGCTACTACGCCGCCATCGTCACCGGCGCCTATCGCCATGTGCTGGACGACGTTGCGGCGGGCCGCCCCATCGACCCCGTCTGGCGCGGCGAGGTGGAGCATGTCAGCCACCGTCACTATTCCACCGGCTTTTTCTACGGTCAGCCCGGGCAATATTACGACAATGCCCGCTACATACGGGACTGGCAGATCTGCGCCGTGGTGACCGCCTGTGACGCAAATGGCCTCGCCACATTAAGCCTGCGGAACAAGTTCGCCGCAGGGGATGAGTTGGAGGTGGTGGGCCCCGATACCCGCCCCTTTACCATCACCGCGCCGGTGATGACCGACTGTGACGGTCTGCCCCTTCACGAGCCGAAAACACCCCAGATGGTGTTCACCATGCAGCTTCCCCGACCTGTCCCGCCCCTCAGCTTCCTCCGCCACGCCGTGGAGCTGAGCGCCAGAGAGTAAGAAGGAGACCCGCCATGACAGAAGAGCAACGTATTTTCGCCGGTAAGCTGTTTGCCTCCGAGGTGCCGGAGCTGGTGGAAAAGAAGACCCGCGCCCACCGGCTCAGTCAGCAGTTCAACGCCCTGCCGGAGACAGACGAGCAGCGTCAGGCCACTCTGACCCAATTGCTGGGCACCGTCGGAGAGGGAACGCGGATGCTGGGGCCCATTCATTTCCACTATGGCTGCCACACGCGGATCGGCAGCGGCTGCTTTATGAATTTCAACTTTACGGTGCAGGACGACGCCTGTGTTACCATCGGCGACCACTGCAACTTCGGCCCCAACGCCACTATCGTGACGCCGCTGCATCCCATGCTGCCCGATGAGCGGCGCGGCGTCACCTGCAGCGACGGGGTAGAACGGCTTTTATGCTACGCCAAGCCCGTGACTATCGGGCATGACTGCTGGTTCGGCGCCAATGTGGTGGTCTGCCCCGGTGTGACCATCGGCGAGAACTGCGTCATCGGCGCAGGCAGCGTGGTGACGCGGGATATTCCCGCCAACTCCTTTGCGGCGGGCGTTCCCGCCCGCGTGATCCGCCCCATTACAGAGGCGGACGCCATTGCCAATCTGTTTGACGACCTGCACTGAAACACATATGAAAAAAGAGAGCCGAAAGGCTCTCTTTTCCTATTTCAGCAGCTTCGCGGCCAGCGCCAGCAGCGCCTCCCGTTCATTCTCCGCCCCGCCGTCCATGACGGCCTCCAGCAGCGCTTGCAGCATACTGCCCACAGCAGGGCCTTTCAGCCCCAGCGCCATCATGTCCCGCCCGTTTACCGCCAGCTGTTTCAGGCTGAAACAGGCATGGCGCGCCAGCAGCGCCTCCATCATGGCCTCGCCGTGGTCGATCTCCCGCTGGCGGCCGCGGTAGTCAGGATGCTGGGCCAGATTGTCGGCCCGCTTCACCGCGCACAGCTGCCGCAGCCCCTCCACGCCAAATTGGTTCATGGCGCGGCGGATGCCCCGCTCCGTCAGGGGGATGGGCCGGTCGTGATACCGTACCAGCGTGCAGATCTGCTGCGCGGCGGCCTTGTCGAACCGCAGGCGGCGGCAGATATCCTCCGCCAGCTCAAAGCTGATGCGGTGGTGCCCGTGAAAATGTCCCACGCCCTGTGGATCCAGCGTGAAGCACGCCGGTTTCCCCAGATCATGCAGCAGCATGGCCCACCGCAGCACCGGATCGGGGGGCGCGGCGGCCACCGCGTGGGCGGTGTGCCCCCATACGTCATAGCAGTGGTGACGGTTGCACTGGTTAAAACCCACGCAGGGCAGGATCTCCGGCAATACCACCCCTAACACGGCGTACTCCTCCAGCAGCACCTTCCCCGCGTCGTGGCCGCACAGCAGCTTTGTCAGTTCCTCCCGTACCCGCTCCGCCGCCACATATCGCAGATCGTTCCGCCGCGCGTACAGGGCGCGGCGGGTATCCGGCGCAATGGAGAATCCCTCCAGCGTGGCGCAGAACCGCAGCGTCCGCAAGATCCGCAGGGCGTCCTCCTGAAAGCGCCGCAGGGGATCCCCCACGCACCGCAGCACCCGGCGGACGAGATCCTCCCGCCCGCCGAAGGGGTCGTACAGCGTGCCTGCCGCGTCCATGGCCATGGCATTCACCGTCAGGTCACGGCGCGCCAGATCCTCCGTCAGACTGCGGGTAAAGGTGACGCTGGCGGGATGCCGGTGGTCGGCATAGGCCCCGTCGGCGCGAAAGGTGGTGACCTCGCAGCAAAGACCGCCGCTGCGCACCGTCACCGTGCCGTGCTTCAATCCCGTGGGGATGGCAAAGTGGTCGAACAGCGCCATGGTTTCTTCGGGAAGGGCGGAGGTGGTTACGTCCCAGTCGTGGGGCGGCACGCCCATTTCCATGTCCCGCACGCAGCCGCCCACCACATAGGCCTCGTGTCCGGCCCGCGTTAGCGTGCGCAGAACGGCCTGTACCTCCGGTGGGATCATCCGCACCGCCCCCTTTCCCTGTTTTTCATGCAGAATGGCAGTTGCACTTTATGCATAGGTGTATTATAATGACTTTTCAGGCAGAATACAAGCAGCGGAGAAAATTCCGCGCTTTTGGAGGAATCAATATGATGCATCCCACTGAGAATATACAGCATTACCTGCGCCCCAACGTCCGCGTCCATATGGCGGGCATCGGCGGCGTGTCCATGTGCGCCCTGGCCGAGGTGCTTAAGGGTATGGGCCTTCAGGTGCAGGGCTCGGATATGACCGACAGCGACACCGTGAAGCACCTGCGCAGCGTCGGCATCCCCGTTACCATCGGCCATAGCGCCGACAACCTGCAAAACTGCGATCTGGTGATTCGCACTGCCGCCATTCATGACGGCAATCCCGAGATCGCCGGCGCCATCGCCCGCGGCATCCCTGTGTACGAGCGGGCTCAGGGCTGGGGCGCCATCATGCAGGCGTACCGCAACGCCGTGTGCGTGTCCGGTACCCACGGCAAGACCACCACCACCTCCATGACTACCCATATTTTCATGGCGGCGCAGAAGGATCCCACCGTCATGATCGGCGGCACCCTGCCCCTGCTGGGTAAGGGCTACCGCGTGGGCAAGGGGGACACCATCATTCTGGAAAGCTGCGAATACTGCAACTCCTTCCTGAATTTCTTTCCCACCGTGGCAGTGATCCTGAACGTGGCGGCGGATCATCTGGACTTTTTCAAGGACTTGGCGGATATCGAGCACTCCTTCCGTCAGTTCGCCGCCCTGACCCCAGAAAACGGCTTCATCATTGCCAACGGCGACGATCAGGGTGCCCGCGATACCCTAACGGGTATGGATCGCAAGGTATACTGGTTCAGTGTGAAGGATCACACCGCCGACATCTATGCCGACAACGTTTCGTTTTTCGATGGCTGCGCCTGCTTCGACGTGATGGCGGCGGGAGAGCCCTACGCCCATGTGGAGCTGCATGTCCCGGGCAAGCATAACATCTCCAACGCGCTGGCCGCCGCGGCCGCCGCCCGTGTGCTGGGTGTTGATGGCGCGGCGGTGGAGGAGGGCCTTGCCGCCTTTACCGGCGCCGAGCGCCGTTTCCAGTTCAAGGGTACGTATAACGGTGCCAAAGTCTATGACGACTACGCCCACCATCCCGATGAGCTCCACGCCCTGCTGGATATGGCCCGCAGTCTGCCCCACAAGCGGCTCATTTGCGCCTTCCAGCCCCATACCTACACCCGCACCAAGGCGCTGTTTAATGATTTTGTCCGCGAACTGCGCACCGTGGACGTGGCGGTGCTGGCGGAGATCTACGCCGCTCGGGAGAAAAACGACGTGAGCGTCTCCTCCCGCGACCTGTGCGCCCGAATCCCCGGCAGCGTCTACTGTGCCACCCTGAAAGAGACGGCCCAGACCCTGCGCGGCATCGCCCGCGAGGGCGATCTGGTGCTGACGGTAGGCGCCGGCGATATCTACCGTGTGGGCGACATGCTGGTGGGGAAGGAGTAAGCGATGGTAGTATACAACGGCGCTCCAACGGAAAGCCGCAGTGATGTGGAGGATCGTGTTTACGCCTGCCTGACCCGTCTGGCGATCCCCTTTACCCGCGTGGATCACGCCCCCGCCTTTACCATGGAGGACTGCGCCGCCATCAGCGACGCGCTGGATGTCCATATCTGCAAAAACCTGCTGCTGACGCCGCGGAACCACAGTGCCTTCTATCTCCTGTGTCTTCCGGCGGAAAAGTCTTTTTCCACCAAGGATTTTTCCAAGCTGATGGGCTCCTCCCGCCTCAGTTTTGCCGCCGAGGAGGATCTGGTGGCGCTGCTGGGCTGTCATGCCGGCTCCGCCTCTGTGCTGGGCCTGATGAACGATACCCAGCATCGGATCACGCTGGCCGTCGACCGCGCGGTGGCGGAGGACGAGTGGTTCGGCTGCCACCCCTGTAAAAACACCTCCTCGCTGCGGCTGAAAACCCGCGACATACTGGAAAAATTCCTGCCCGCCACAGGGCATGAAGCGATCATCGTGGATCTATAAGCCCACCTCTCCGGCGCGCAGCGTGCCGGAGAGGTTTTTTCTTCCCCGAAACAGTTGACGAAACCCGCCCCCTCTGTCATACTGAGACTACCAGAACAAAGGAGGGTGCGGAATATGAAACGATATGCAATCCTGCTGGCCGCTCTACTGCTGCTGCCCCTGTGCGCAGGCTGCGGCAAACAGACGGCGGAGCCGGAGACCCTTGCGGACTATATGGCCGCCATGACAACCGAGCGCGTCGCCGACTGGGACACGGGGCAGTACCCCGATATCACCCTGGGCCGCCTGGTGGCGGCCATGAACCGCGCCGCGGCGCAACAAATCCCTCAGGCGGAGGCCGTGGCGGCAGGGAAGAACGAGGGCAAGCTGACGTGGAATATCTTCTTCACAGACGCCGACGGCCGCAGTGTCATGCTGACCTGCAACGACGCGGCAGCCGATATCGTCCAGCTGTCGGTGCTGGACGCCGCGAATAACCGCGCCTTTACCGACGGCAAAAACGCCTTTTTCCAGGATGAAACTCTCTACGGTCTGGTGCGCCACGCCCAGGACAGCCTGAAAACGCTGGACGATAAAGACAGCGTACAGCATGTGCTGCAAATGATCGGCTGGCCGGAAAAGGCGGAGCTGACTACAAGGATCTTCACATTTGACTATCTGAAAGTGCAGGTGACCAACGTCTACCAGACGGGCAAAGGCGTTGCGCAGGAGGACGAGAACCAGACCTATGAGTACGATATCTACGTAGTCGCCCCCGGCGCCACGCTGACGGTGCTGGAGAGCGATTATATCGAGGACTGCGAAGGCGAGACCCACGCCGGCTGGTATTACTATACGCCGGAGGGCGGCGCGGGAATCGGCCTCTGGCCCGACGATACCCGCCCCATCGAGGACGGCAGCTTCGTCGGACAGAGCGGTGTTGGCGTGCTGTCGTTCCGTGTGCTGGACGGCTGGTTGCAGGCGCCCTCGGACGATCCCGTGGCGTCAGTGTACGCGGCCATCACTGCCGAAGGGCAGAAGGACTTCGTTCGCAGTGTGCGGGTGGATTCCGTGACCCTCAACGAGGCGGAGACGAAGCAGGCGGCGAAGGACTATGCGGACAGCGGTGACCTCGCCGTCATTACCGGCTGGGCCAGCGATCCGCTGGTCAATCACGTCGCGGTGATGGACGCCGCCTATTGGATCGAGTATGACCCCACCCTCGCATCGCTGGAGGGCGGCGATATCACCCAGCGGTTCTATCTGGCCCAGTATTTTGATGGCCGCTGGATTATCGTGGATGCCGCCGAGCGCACCGTCGCCGCGCAGGAAGGCGGGATAGCCGGATGAAAAAGCGCTGTGCTCTTTTGCTGGCCGCCCTGTTGCTGCTGTCCCTGTGTACGGGCTGCGGAGCGGACGGGAAGAAACCGCCGGAGCCGGACACCATCGCCGCCGTCATGGCGGAGGCGGCCGGGCAAACGCTGGGCGTGATTGATCCGGAAGAATATCCGGGCTTAAAGCTGGAAAACCTGATCCCCGCGCTGAATGATGCCGCCTATTATGAGATCACGGAGGAAAAGGCAAAGTCGGCAGGCTTTGGACAGGGGGAAACGGAGTGGTTCGTCCTTGTGCCCATCACCGGCGGCCATGACCTGGCGCTCTGGTGTGATGAGGCGGAGGACATTGTCCAGGTTTTTGATGTGGCCGCGCTGGCATCCTCCAAGTTTCCCATCAATCAGAAGATGAGCGGCTTTTTCCGCCATCACGATCTGTATGAGCTGGTGCGCAGCGCCAGGGACTATCCCCAGCAGCTGGAGCATCCTGACTATGAGAACATGCAGTCCAGTATCGAACTGCTGCTGAATCCTCTGACAGGCCGTCTGCAGTTTGGTACAAACTGGTACGCCGACCACGAGGTCAAGACCTTTGCCAAAGTGTGGAGCTATGACGAGGACGGCGATCAGGTGAATATGTACCGGCTGCGGGCATTGGCCTACGCCAAACCGGAGGAGGCGGAGGAGCTGTCTGACTGGCTTTCGCTGGACAGTCAGGGGCGTGCCTACGCCGTAAACTGGTGGGGCTACGTGGCGGCGCGATTCCATAACGGCGCGCTGCTGGGTCTGGTGCGTCTGAACGAGGACGGCAGCGGTTATTCCTCCGACGGCTTTGCCGATTTTCACGAGGATGACGGCTGGCGTGAGCGGATGCTGGCGGCGTGGCAGGCATGGCTGGCGTCGACGGCGGAGCCCGCGGAGCCGGAGAACACTGTTGACATGGCGGCGCTGCTGCGCAGCATCCGTCCGGCGGATGTGGTGATCAACCACAATATGTATCCCAAGGTGACTGAGGAACAGGTGGCCGACGCCCTCAACGGTGCGGCAGAGCATCAGATCACTCAGGAGCAGGCTCAGGAGGTCGAGGGCTACCCCGGCGGCCAGAGCGAATTCTGGTGGATGGATCTGTCGGATACGCTATACGCCAAATGCGGCCTCACGGAAAATGTGGTCTGTGTCCGCTCCTACGCCGCCTCTGAGCGCGGCGAGGGTTACTTTCAGGATGAGACACTCTATAATCTGGTGCGCCACTGCCGGGACTATGACGAGGTCATCGACCAGCAGGCTTACGCCCGCTTCAAGTCTCAAATCGACGCCGTGATGCAGGGGGAGCTGGACGCTTACGCAAACAGCCCCGGGGCATTTCACGCTTATCAGCTGATGAATTTTTCCCCCGTGTGGCAGTATGAGACGCCTGACGGAAATCGGGCGGAGTGGTACGACTTCGATTTCTCCCTGATCCCCGACAGGCCGGATCTGGACTTCTGGGCCGGCGGCATCTACATGGACAGCCAACTGTGTGTGCGCGGCTTTTTCGTCTGCGGCAATGTGGTGGCCCGCTATCAAAACGATGCCTTTCTCGGCCTGGTGTTCATGGCCAGTGATGATCTATACGGCACGCAGCCCTTTGAGAAAGACCCCGCCTGGGTGGAAGCCATGCTGTCCGCAAGAGACGGCTGCTGAATGTAAAAACGAAGTGGCGTCGCCACTTCGTTTTTACGTTATGGTACGATTCCATAAGTAGGGGCGGACGACCCTGTCCCCCCAAACGATAACCGCAAGCAACACGGCAAACGTGCGTAGGGGCGGGGCTCTGCCCCACCCGCACGGTGAGCGAAGGCGGCGTGATAAACTACTGTGGAGGCGGGGTATCATCCCGCCTCCACAGTAGTTTATTGCCATCTCACTTATTCTTCCACGTGGACGGACTCAGCAGCACCAGCAGCGGCATCAGCTCCAAACGTCCCATCAGCATGATCAGCGCCAACACCAGCTTGCTGAACCAGGAAAGGGGCGCAAAATTCGCCATGGGCCCCAAAGCGCCCAGGGACGGCCCCACGTTGCTGATACAGGTTAGCGACGCCACGAAGGACTCCGTAAAGCCCAATACGTCCAGAGAAACCACCAGCGTACCCGCTATCAGGATCAGCAGATACGCCACCTGGAACATATGGGCGGAGGTGACGGCCCGCTCATCCACACTCTGTCCGTCCATGGTGATGACGGATACCCGATTGGGGTGGATGATGCGATCCAGCTCCCGCCGCAGGCTCTTGACCTGCAGCATTAGGCGGCTGATCTTCATGCCGCCCGCCGTGGATCCGGCGCAGCCGCCCACATACATCAGCAGCACCAGAATACACCGGCTGAAGGTGGGCCACAGGGTAAAGTCCTTGGTGGCGTAGCCGGTGGTGCTCATGATGGTGGTGGCCTGGAACGCGGCGTCCTTTGCCGACTCATACCAGCCCTGTCCCAGTTCCACATGCAGATCCACGCAGATCAGACCAATGGTTACCGCCAGGATCAGCAGATACCACCGCAGCTCCTCGCTGCGCAGTGCGTCCTTGATACGGCCGCGGACAATGGCGTACAGCAGCGAAAAGTTGATGCCCGCCAGAAACGTAAAGACCACGATGACCCACGTGATGGCGTCAGACTGGTATTCGGCGATGGAGGCGTTGCGGACGGAAAAGCCGCCGGTGGCGATGGTGGTAAAAGCGTGGTTTACCGCGTCAAACCAGGACATGCCCGCAATGCGCAGCGCCACCGCTTCTGCCGCCGTCAGCACCAGATAGATGGTATACAGGATCTTGGCGGTGCCGCTTACGCGGGGCACCAGCTTGGACTTGATGGGGCCGGGGCTCTCCGCCTTCATCAGATAGTACGCGCCGTCCCCCAGATGGGGCGTCAGCGCCAGAAACAGCACCAGAACGCCCATGCCGCCCATCCACTGTGTTTCGCTGCGCCAGAACAGAACGCTGGGGGGCGTGGCCTCTACGGAATCCAGAATTGTGGCGCCGGTGGTGGTCAGGCCGGAGGCCGTCTCAAACAGCGCGTCTACAAAGGAGGGAATGGTGTCCGACAGCAGATAGGGAAACGCGCCCATCAGCGTCAGCACCACCCAGGCCAGCGCCACGGAGGCATAGCCGTCCCGTCCCTGCATCCGGCTGCGGTTCACCGGCACCAGATAGCACAGCGCGCCGATAATGCCGCACAGCAGCGCGGATGAGAGAAAGGCCTCCCAGCAGCCGTCGCCATATCCCAGGCTTATCAGCAGCGGCAGCAGCATGAAGCCGCCCTCCACCCACAGGATATAACCCACCGTGCGGGTAATCAATCGAATATTCATGAAATCGCTTACCTCTTTCAACGTAAAAGACGGATAATTATCATTATTATATCCCGCCCTACAGGAAACTGTCAAGCATTACCACCCCGCCGCATAGGAATGGAAGGAATTCACCGGAAAAGGAGCGATGTCCTATGGTTCGGCGTCTGCGGTATCTGTGGGCCTTTCTGCTGGCGGCGGCCGCCGCCGTGCTGCTGCGGGGGCTGGCGGTCACTCTGCCCGGCCCCGCTACCTATGTGCTCTCCCCCCTCAATGAGAGTGCCTGGGAGCTGAGCAAGCTGGTCTTCTGGCCCTATCTGTGCGCCGCGCTGCTGCTGTGGCGGCTGGAGCCGGCGCAAGGCGTGCGGCGTGGCGCCCACTGCGCCGCCCTGGTGTTCGCCACGGCGCTGATGGCGGCGCTGTGCCAGCTGACGGGAGATATCGCGCCGGTGTGGCTGCTGTTCTGCATTGCCGTGGGGGGCGGAATGGCGCTGTATCACACGGTGCTGCGGCGGCGGGCGCGGGGCGGCGCGCTGTGGTATCTGGCCGCCATACTGCTGGGGGTGGCCTATCTGCTGTTGACGGCACGGCCCCTGACGTGGGGCATCTTTCTGGATCCCCGTGACGCGGCGGCCATGGCGGCGATCCCGTTTTAATGCCCCCATAACCGCCGTTTATGTACCAAAACGGTACCAATAACCCCGTTTATGTACCCGAAAAAACGCCCCCTTACGGGGGCGTTTATGATAGAATGAAAATTCTGCGATTACACCACGGCGAAGAACTTCACCAGGAACAGTGCCGTGATTACATAGGTCAGGGCGGAAACGTCCTTGGCCTTGCCGGAGAACACCTTGATGACGGTATAGGAGATCATCGCCAGACCGATGCCGTGGCCGATGGAGCCGGAGATGGGCATAGCCAGCAGCATGATGAATACCGGCACCACCTGATCCAGGTCGTCGAAGTCCACGTTTTTCAGACCCTGCAGCATCAGGATGCCCACATAGATCAGGGCGGAGGAGGTGGCGGCGGCGGGGATGATGGCCGCCACGGGGGCGATGAACATGCAGGCCAGAAACATGAACGCGGAGGTCAGGGAGGTCAGACCGGTGCGGCCGCCGGCCTCCACGCCGGAGGCGGACTCCACAAAGGTGGTGACGGTGGAGGTGCCGCAGCAGGCGCCGGCCACGGTGCCCACGGCGTCGGACAGCAGGGCTTCCTTCATTTTTGGCATGTTGCCGTTCTTGTCGGTCATGCCGGCGCGGGAGGCGGTGCCCACCAGCGTGCCGATGGTGTCGAACATGTCGATCATGCAGAAGGTGATGATCAGGCTGATGGCGGTGAACCAGCCAATGCGGAAGAAGTCGGTGAAGTCAAATTGGAACAGGGTAGTGCTCACCATATCCTGGAAGGGAGGCAGGAAGGACGCGCCCTGCAGGGAGGCGAAGGGATTCACCTTCAGGAAGAGAAAGCTGCCCGCCCAGTAGATGACGGAGGCCACCAGCATGCCCACCAGAACGGCGGCCTTGACGCCCTTCTTAGCCAGCAGGATGATGACGAACAGGCCGATAAACATGGTGATAACGGTCAGCACCATGGTGCTGTACTCCGCGCCCATGTGATCCTTGATGACGCTGGGCGTCATAGCGCCGAAGAAGTCACGCAGCACATAGAAGGGACTGGCGTAGCCGTTGCCCTCGGCGTAAATGCCCACGTTGGAGCCAAGGCCAATGTTCATCAGCATCAATCCGATGGCGGGGCCGATGCCCAGACGGACGCCCAGAGGGATGGCGTCCACGATCTTGTCGCGGATGTTGAATACGCTCAGCAGCAGGAAGACGATGCCCTCCACCAGAATGATGCACAGCACCGCCTGAAAGGCGCTGGTGTAGTCGGTGTTCAGCATGGCGGCCACGTTGCCGGCGATGACGGCAAAGAAGCTGTTCAGACCCATGCCGGGGGCCATGACAAAGGGCTTGTT
>CAKTQM010000037.1 GCA_934597125.1 uncultured Oscillospiraceae bacterium | reverse complement strand
CGATCTTGCCCAGCTTGTACTTGGCGGAGTTGGGATCCACCGGACGGGGGGCCTTCTTCACTTCTTCTGCCATGTTTGTTCCTCCTTAATTCTTCTGTCCTCTTAATATCATGAAGTGTCTTTTCACTTGCTCACTTACTTGTTGACCTGCTTCCAGGCGTACACCGCCGCGCCGATGGCGCCGAAATACTGGGCCAGGGGATCATAGGAGATCTCCACGGCCAGGGCCTGGGCCATATAGCGGCGGACGGCCTCGTTGCGGGCCACGCCGCCGGACATGCACACCCGCTCTACGATACCGGCGCGGCGGGCGAGAGAGGCCACGCGGGTGGCTACGCTCTGGCAGATACCGGCCACCAGATCGGGGCGGCTGGTGCCGTTTGCCAGCTGGCTGATGACCTCGGACTCGGCAAAAACAGTGCAGGTGCTGGAGATGGCGGCGGGGGAATCGCTCTGGGCAGCGATGGCGCCCAAGTCGTCGATGTCCAGCCGCAGGATGTTGGCCATGACCTCCAGAAACCGGCCGGTGCCGGCGGCGCACTTGTCGTTCATGATGAAGTTGCTCATGCGGCCGTCAGGGGTCAGGGAGATGATCTTGGCGTCCTGACCGCCGATGTCGATGACGGTGCGCAGGTCGGGGAACACGAAGCGGCCCCCCAGGGCGTGGCAGGTCAGTTCACTGACCTCACCGTCGGCGCCTTCGAATTTATTGCGGCCATAGCCGGTGACGATGACGCGGGCCATGTCGGCGCGTTTCAAACCGCTCTCCTGCCACAGCTGGGAGAGGGCGTCTTCGGGGCCGTCGGTGCCAAGTCCGCCCAGCTGCAGGCTCTTGGCGGCGATGGACGCGCCGTCCCGCAGGATCACACATTTGGAGGTGGTGGAACCGATGTCAATGCCCAGCGTATACATGGCGGCGCTCCTTTCAGCAGATGGATGACTTGAACTGGTCTTACCAGTTTAATTCTATTATAGGGCCTTGTGAAAAATGTGTCAATTAGGGATTGTGACAATTCTTTAACAATTATTTGTGGATTATACCGAGTTGCAGTTTAAATGAGGAAAGTGAGCGACAGTTTATGGCAGAAAAAGTGCCCGCATCAGGCGGACACTTTAAGTGAGGGCATATAACACCGCACGATCGGTAGACGTTTGTAGGGGCCGACGACTCTGCCGGCCCTATTGATGGTGCCTGCGTTTACCGGCAGGGCGGGCAGAGTCGCCCGCCCCTACGGACGGTACAAGAACCCCTGCGCGTCAGGAGAGACCGTTCAAATCCGGTTTGTCCAGCTTCATCTTCCGCCACTGCCGGGGCAGGCCCGGCGCGATCAGAGGAAACAGATTGTCGGTGTCGGCGGTGGGCTGGATGTTATAGGTGCCGTACATGTTCACGATATCCCTGACGCTCTCCGGCGGAGAGGTGAAGGCGTGAACATCGGGCGTGGCGTCGTGGGGGAAAGGATGCTTTTCCATAAAAAATCACCTCTGCACATAGTGTGGGCAGAGGCGGAAAAAGTATGAATGGTTAATTTTTGTAAACCTCCGCGTCAAAATCGCGGACGCGCTCGTCACGCTTGACATCCTGCACGTAGACCACATTGGTCTCGTCAAAGGCCAGACGCATGGCGAAGTCCTTGGCCTCGCAGATATCGTTGGTCTGGAAGAAGTCG
This sequence comes from uncultured Oscillospiraceae bacterium, assembly GCA_934597125.1. GTDB lineage: Bacteria > Bacillota > Clostridia > Oscillospirales > Oscillospiraceae > Vescimonas. The sequence goes on along the minus strand of CAKTQM010000037.1, from coordinate 15,160 downwards.
CGGAACTCCTCCTCGTTAATGCGGCGCCACATGATGTGGAAGCGATAGGGGGTCATAAAGCGTCCTCCTTCAAAATGGGGTGTATTTTTTAGTATATCGCGTTGGCAGGGAAAAAGCAACGGTGGGATTTGCTAAAATTCAACGAAATATTTCTACATATTTCAGGGCGGGAAATTTGGCGAAATTGCTTTTCTATAGAGACGGGATGGGGTATAATACCCACCATATTAAATAATGGGGGCTTATTGGGATGAAAGTGGGTTTTGACAACGAGAAATACCTGGCCTTGCAGGCCGAGCATATCCGCCAGCGCCGGGCGCAGTTCGGCGGTAAGCTGTATCTGGAGTTCGGCGGCAAGCTGTTTGACGACCATCACGCCAGCCGCGTGCTGCCGGGGTTCCAGCCGGACAGCAAGATCCGGATGCTGGGTACCATGAAGGACGAGGTGGAGATCGTGGTGGCGATCTGCGCGGGGGATATCGAAAAGAGCAAGATACGGGGCGATCTGGGCATCTCGTATGATGAGGATGTGCTGCGGTTGATCGACGTATTCCGGTCGCTGGGCTTTTATGTGGGCAGCGTAGTCATCACCCAGTACGCGGGGCAGCCCAACGCCGAGGCGTTTATCAAGCGGCTGGAGTCGCTGGGGGTGAAGAGCTACCGGCACTATCCCATCGCGGGATATCCCTCCGACGTGGCGCACGTGGTGTCGGATGAGGGACTGGGCCGCAACGAGTACATCGAGACCAGCCGCAGCGTGGTGGTGGTCACCGCGCCCGGCCCCGGCAGCGGCAAAATGGCCACCTGCCTGAGCCAGCTGTATCACGAGCACAAGCGGGGCATTCGGGCGGGGTATGCAAAGTATGAGACCTTCCCCATCTGGAACCTGCCGCTGAAGCATCCGGTGAATCTGGCCTATGAGGCGGCCACCGCCGATCTGAACGACGTGAACATGATCGACCCCTTCCATCTGGAGGCCTACGGTGAGACCACGGTGAACTACAATCGGGACGTGGAGGTCTTTCCGGTACTGAACGCCATGTTCCAGAAGATCCAGGGGGAGTCCCCCTATAAATCCCCCACGGACATGGGGGTGAACATGGCGGGCTTTGCCATTGTGGACGACGAGGTGTGCTGTCAGGCCAGCCGCCACGAGATTGTGCGGCGGTACTACACCGCCGCCTGCGACCGGGTGAAGGGCAAGTGCGACGAGAGCGTGGTGCGCAAGCTGGAGCTGCTGATGCAGCAGGCCCATGTGGCACCGGAGCAGTGCCCCTCGGTGGTGGCCAGCCTGAAGAAGGCGGAGGAGACCGGTACGGTGGCCGGTGCGCTGACGCTGCCGGACGGCACGGTGGTGACGGGCAAGACCTCCTCGCTGCTGGGGGCGTCCGCGGCGCTGCTGCTGAACGCGCTGAAACGTCTGGCGGGCATTGATCACAAGCTGGATCTGATTCCCGCGTCGGTGATCGAGCCCATCAGCAAAATGAAGCTTGAGTATCTGGGACACCACAATCCGCGGCTGCACTCGGATGAGGTGCTGCTGGCGCTGGCGATCTCGGGGCTGACCAATCCGCTGGCGGCCATGGTGCAGGCGCAGCTGAAAAACCTGCGGGGCTGTGACGCCCATTTCACGGTGATCATCTCCGAGGAGGATATCAAGCTGTACAAGCGGCTGGGCATCAACGTCAGCTGCGAGGCGCGGTACGAGATCAAGAAGCTGTATCACAAGTAAAGGATCGTTTCAACAATAAAAACAGGTGGCGTAAGCCACCTGTTTTTGCTTGTGGAGGCAACTGCTCCGGTAAAATGGCGTAGGGGCGGACGACTCTGCCGCCCCCGGAAGCCGCGTTATCCTCGTCAGGGGTGGACAGAGTCGTCCGCCCCTACGGAAGCGGTGTACAGCACCATTGGCTCAGATCCCCTTGTATTTTCTGCGGGTGGCAAGACCGCCGCGAATGTGGCGCTGGGCCTTGTTTTCATCCAGCAGTGCCTTTACTTGCAGCCACAGCGCCCGATTGTACAGGGGCAGCCGCTCGCTGATATCCTTATGGACGGTGGACTTGCTGATGCCGAACTGTTTGGCGGCAGCCCGCACCGTCGTTTGATTCTCTACCAGGTAAAGGGCCAGCTCCTCGGCCCGTCGCTCCAGATTCTCTTTGATAGCGCACCACTCCTTCAAGCAGTACCACTATATGAGCCCGCAGGCGGGAAAAGAACGGAAGATACGACGGAGAAGGGCGTTTTTTCATAAGGAAACCGCTGTTTTGGGACGGGAAGGGTCAGCGGGCGGCGTCGATCTGGGCGCGGACGCCGGCAATGAGCAGCGTGGCATCCAGCCTCATGGCGACGCCGTCATAGCCCTGGGCAAAGCGGGCGGCGGCGCCGGCGCCGTCTCCGGCAAAGATCAGGCAGGGCTTTCCGGCGGCGCGGCAGGCGGAGAGAATCCGCTTTAGCGCCGCCTTGAACTGAGAATTCTCAAAGTCACCGGGCATGCCCATGGAGATGGACAGGTCAAAGGGCCCGATGAAAATGCCGTCCACGCCCTCCATGGCGGCGATGGTCTCGATATCCGCCAGGGCTTCCGCCGTTTCACACTGGGGGATCACCAGCGTTTCGGCATTGAAGTGGGCCATGGTGTCCAGCACGCTGCCCTGCGGATCGGTGCCCCAGCCGTCCTTGCGGGAGGGGCAGAAGCCCCGCTGTCCCACCGGCGCGTACTTGGCGTAGGATACAATGCGGTGCGCATCCTCCGCGCTGCGCACGTCGGGAATGATGAGACCCTGCACGCCCACGTCCAGCAGCTTCAAGATGGCGGGGCGGCTGATCTCCCGCACGCGGGCCAGGGGCGTCACGCCCCGCAGCTGGGCGGCGCGCACCATGGCGGCGGTGGTCTCCGCCTCCACGGGGCTGTGTTCGTTGTCCAGGATCACAAAGTCCAGACCGGCGCAGCCCAGACATTCCACCACGGCGGCGCTGCCGGTGCCCACAAAGGTGCCAAGGGGTCGTGCACCCCGGGCCAGTTTTTCTTTTAATGTGTTATGCATGGCTTCTCCTCCTTGCAAAGATGGTGCTATTGTACGGCAAAAGCGGCGGGGCCGCAAGAGGGGACGAAGAAAAAAGCGGCGTCGCCTGTCGGAAACAGGAGACGCCGCTTTGGTGCCAAATAGAGAGCCCCCTGTCAGGGACAGGGAACTCTCTATTTGGCGCAGCGGGTGGGATTCGAACCCACGTGCGGTTGCCCGCAAACTGATTTCGAGTCAGCCCCGTTATGACCACTTCGATACCGCTGCGTGTGAACTAAATTAGTATACCATACATTTTTCCGCTGTGCAACGCATATTTTTGCGGCGGGGTGATTTTTATGGTGATGATCTATGGCGAAGGGGCCTTTGAAAACTATCGCGCGGCGCTGGCGGCGGTGGGCTTGGAGACGGTAGTGGCCACCGACACGGCGGCGGCGCGGCAGTGCGGCGGACTGCTGCTGCCGGGGGGCGGAGATATTTTCGACGGGCTGGATCGGCGGGAGACGGCGGTCATCAACGCCGTTGTGTGCCGCCGCAGGCCGATCCTGGGTATCTGCCGGGGGATGCAGGCGCTGAACGTCTATTTCGGCGGCACTCTCTATGACCGGATCGGGGGACACCAGCTGCCGGCGGGGGACATGGTACACCCCACCCGGGCGGCAGGGGTGATAGAGACACTGCTGGGGCCGTCGCCCTGGGTCACCAGCAATCACCATCAGGCGGTGAAGACGCCGGGCGCGGGGCTGACGGCCTGCCAGTGGAGTGAGGACGGCGTCGTGGAGGCGCTGGCGCACGAGAGCCTGCCGGTGCTGGGGGTGCAGTATCATCCGGAGCGGCAGAGCTTTGCCCTGCGGCGGGACGACGCGGCGGACTGCGGGACGCTGTTCCGCTGGTGGGCGGCGCAGCAGCCGAAGACTTGAAGAAGGGGCACCAATACCGGAAAAACCGGCAATTTTGCAGAGCACGGAAAAGCTTCCGCTATTACAGCACCCCCTCCGGCCCAGCCGGAGGGGGTGCTTATCGGTATATTGCGGCCGTTACCGCCGTCCTGCCGCCTGCATGATGGCCTCCACGGCTGCCACCGGCTCGCTGCCCCAGGTGATCTCGGTATCCTGGCATCCGGCGCTGTCCAGCAGCGCACGGGCCTCACCGGTCAGCAGCTGCTGATAGGCGTCATCCACCAGCTCCAGCTTTTGCAGGAATTCCTCCAGACCGTCGTTTTTGTCGGCCAGCCATGTGGTGGTCGCGTCGCTGATCTCGTCCGCGCCAAGGCCGGTGTCCACGCCCCAGCTCAGCAGTTTGGCCGCCGCCTGCACCGCCGACAGGGAAGAACCGGCAGTCCCCATCATCACGCCTGTGTCGATCTCATCCAGAATAGGCAGCGTCAGCACCGGCGCCACATCGGCCGGCGCATCGGGCGCGCCGGAGGTGGAGCAGGTCACCCCGTCAGCGCCGATGGTGACGTACAGCTTTTCCTGTGCCGCGTCATAAAGGAAGGTGCCTTCCCCCAGCAGCGTATCGTCCGCGCCCTGCGCACCGATGATGAACAGAACCGAGCAGTGATCCTTTTCGGAAAGCTCCTTGATGTCCTCGCCTGTGAAAACCCAGTCTCCTGCTTTCAGCAGCGAGCCATCAGCGTTTTCACATACCTTCGTGAAGCTGCCGCCGTGTAAATAGACAGAACGCACGTCGTCCCGCGTCAGCTTGAAGTATACGCCGTATTCCCCCGGCTCCGCGGGGGCGGGATCCGTCCCTGTCTCCGCGGGCGTGTTGTCCTTCACCTCCGTCAGACGGGTACAGCCCGTCATCAAAACGGCCATCAGCAATACCGCTGCGGCCAGCAGCGTCCATGTGATCTTTTTCATACGTTTCATGATTTCTCCTTTTACTTGGTTTCGGTTTATTCCGCCTGGCGGAGTTGTTTCAGATTGTCCAGAACCGACGGTGTATTTGCGGCGATGCGGCCCAGCGTCGGGCATCCGTCCATCTGCGGGCAGTCGGCGCAGGTGGACAGCCCCTTTTCCCGGACGCAGTTATGTACGGGACAGAGCTTGTCGCAGAAGGGTGTTTTCGCGCCCTCTATGCGGCAGCCGGTGCAGTGGATCATCTCCGGCGTGATGGCTACGCCGTTGAGCTCTGTCCACAGCGCGGCGGTTTTTTCCCGCAGGGCGTTGTCGTTGGTGATGGTTGCGATCCTGGCGTCGCATACTGCGCAGTCCAGTCCGCAGCAGCCGATCAGTTGGTTCATATGGCTTCCTCTTGACCTCCATTCATGATTGTTCCGACTTCCTCGTCCGCGCCATTCTCCTGCGCCAGCGCTCCCGCATCCCGACGCCGGAGCTGTCCAGAAACAGCGTAAACGCCGCCAGAAGCACGCCGCCTGTCAAAAGCTTTATGATGTGTTTTCCCTTCATCCGTGCGGCACCTCCTAAATCATAAACGCGGCACGACCCGTTTTTGTGGCAGGCGCGTCACCGATGTCTGCGCTGGCAGTAACCGCGCAGCTCCGCATTTTCATTTGCGCCCCGTGACCTCGGAAAGCGTCATGACGGCACAGCCCTTGCTCTCGTAATACGCAAGCAGCTCCGGCAGCTTCTTTTTGTCATAGCTGGTGATGCAGTCCGACAGCACATGAACGGTGTAGCCATTTTTTGCCATATTATAGCAGGTGGATTTGATGCAGGCCGCAGCGTCCGCGCCGACAAGATAGAACTCCGTAATGCCGTGTTCCTGAAGAAAAGCGGCAAACGTCTCGCTGGTCAGGGCATTGCTCTTTGACTTCGTAAAGATATGGTCGGATACGACCTTCAACTCCGGCACCAGCTCCGCGCCACGGGTGCCGGGTTTGAAGGTTTTTGTTCCCGCGGACAGGTTGTTATGCTGTATGTAAACGACCCACAGTTCCTCTTCAACGGCCCAGTCGATCACCGCGTTGACGCTTTCGATGATCTCCCGGTAGTTTTTTGTGATGTCATTCTGCAGGTCGATCACGACCAGCGCGCTGTTTTTCATAATCTATACCTCCATAGTAAAATGCGTTCTGTCTTACGATAATGCCACATTCGCTTTTGACCGCGTAAACCCTCCCCAAACAATAAACGCAGCACACGCCGTTTTTGTGGCATGCACTGCGTCTAAGCGTCTGGCATTTTGATCTCTTCTATTTTCCCGTTCCGAAAGCGGATCACGCAGGCATACCGGCACTTGGGACAGAAGAGGGGGAAATCCTCCAGCACCGTGTGGGGCCGTATCTGCGTCCGCGTCTTGCCGCCGCATTTGGGACAGCGCAGCCAATCCAGCTTCGCTGCAACGCCCTCAGTCATGCCGCGCCGCCTCCGTTTCCGTCCCTGCCAGTGCGCGAAAGGCCCCGTCCCGATCAAACGTGCCGTCGGCAAAGCCCGGGATCTCCCGGATGGCCTTGTAAATGCTGAGACTGAAGCCCGTCAGGATCTGGCCGATCTCCTGATCGGAGTAGCCGCAGTCGCCGGTGACGATCAGGGTGGACAGGCTGTGTACCACGAGCCACAGATCCCGGAAATAGAGATCGGCTTCCGCGGCGGTGATGCGGTAAATCTCCATCAGCGTTGGGCGTGCCAGCGTCTGCAAGTGCTGCATGGACTTCATGGCGCTGTACTCCTGTCCGCGGGTCAGAAACAGCAGCCGGTAAAGCTCCGGCTCCTCCCGGGCGAACCGGACGTACTGCTTCCCGATGCCGAGAAAGGGGATCTCCTCCTGCAGGCCCCGGTGCGTATAGCTGTCGTAGACCGCCACCGCGGCGGCATAGACCGCCTGCCTCACGTCATCCATGGAGCCAAAGCCGGTGAAAATGGGCCGCGTGGAGGTGCCCAGCTCATCGGCGATGGTTTTCGCCGTCAGGCTGTCCAGGCCCCTGGCCCGCACTACCCTTAGCGCCGCGGCCACCATTTCTTCCTTTGTAAATTTATTTTTCGGCGCCATCGTTCATGCTCCTCCTTAAAATGTGCATTAGGCAATGCACATCGCGCGATGCGCATTGCCTATTATACGCAGAAAGGGTGCGCTTGTCAATAGAGAACTGTCCCATAATACTTGGGGAATGGCCTTTGATCTCCATGAGGCTGCCCGCCTTAGTCCGGGCAAGGTGCTGCTTCCGGTTCTCAAATTTTTTTGAAAAAATTTTGCGTTTGGGGTGAGAGTTTTTTGGATTTGATGTACCTATATAAATGAAAGCTTTTTTAAGCCGCATAACCAAAGGGAGGAGGTGCAGCTGGCATGTACGATACCGCAAAACGGGTGGAGATCGTCAAAAAACGGGTGCGGGAAAACACCCGCCGGAGGCAGCGCCGCGGCGTCTGCGGACTGTCCGCCGTGTGTATGCTCCTGTTCGCGGCGCTGATGCAGGCGGCAGGTCTGGCCGTCGGACAGGGACAGACCGCCGCGCAGGGGATATTCGGCGCGATGCTGCTGCGGGAGGACGCGGGCGGCTATGTGCTGGTGGGCGTTGTCTCCTTTGCCGCGGCGGTAGTGCTGACAGCCGTTTGCATGCGGCTGCACCGGCGGGACAAACGGAAGGAAGATGCAAAGGAGGACAAAACGGCATGAAACGAAAGCTACTATCGCTGCTGCTGTGTCTCAGCATGCTGCTGTCGCTGTGCGTCAGCGCCAACGCGGAAGCTGTGAGCAGCGAAGCGGCGCTGACAGCAGCCATCGAACAGGGCACTGATGTTCAATTACAGAACAACATTACCCTTAGCGCACCGCTTACGGTCGAAAAAACCATGACCCTCGACCTCAACGGCAAGACGCTGACGTATACAGGAAATGGCAGCATCATCACCGTGAAAAATGCCACGCTGACGATTATAGACAGCGGGGCGGAATATGTTGACGGTGTCCTGCGTAAGTACGGCAGCATCACCTCTCAGAATACGGCAACCAGCGAAAAGGGCGGCGGGCTGTATATCGACGACGGCGGCACGGTGGAACTGACAGCTGGCGCCCTCCTTGAATGTGCGGCGTCGAAAAACGGCGGCGGCGTATACGTTGCATACGGCGGCAAGCTTCATATGACCGGCGACAGCATGATTCAATCGTGCAAGGCGCCTGCTGGCGGCGGCATGTATATTGAACTTGGCGGCATCGCCACGATGGACGGCGGCCGGATCTCAAGCTGCACAGCAAGCAGAGAAGGCGACGCCTATGGCGGCGGCGTGTATCTTGAAAGCCCGACCAGCCGTCACGATGAGACGATGCCATATGGCTTCCGGATGACTGGCGGCACCATCCAAAACTGCAGCGCGAGCTCTGACACCGGCTCGGCTTACGGCGGCGGTGTGTACATCAGCGGCTTCTCCGGCAGCATATTTGAGATGGCGGGCGGCAGTATTGAGAATTGTAAAGTAATCGGAAGTGATAAAGCTTGCGGCGGCGGTGTGTATCTGAATGGATATGATGATAAGTTTACGATGACCGCTGGAACGATCACCGGCTGCACGGCACAGTGTGAGAACAAAGAGTACGGCGCTTACGGCGGAGGCGTGTACGCTAAGGCCAACAGCGTATTTGAGATGAAGGGCGGCAGTATCGACGGCACATGCACAAGCTATCGCGGTAACGGGAAAGACAACGGCGGCCTGTACCTTTGGATGGCAACCATGCTGGCGCATGGCGGCACAGTGGACTGTACAGTCTTGAATCAGGAGGGAACGATCAAAATCGATGAAAATCCCAGCAGCATCACGACGTTCAACGACGCGGTTATAAACGACCAAGGAGACATCAGCGGCGGAACGTTTAATAGAGCCGTCGATAATGGTACGAACAGCACTCTTGCCAGCACCATCAGCGGCGGAACGTTCTATGGGTCGGTCATAAATGGAAAACGAAGCGAGATCAGCGGCGGTACGTTCCATGGAACTGTTACGAACGAAGCGGACAACTGGCCTGGCGGCCACATCGGCACGATCGGCGGCGGCTCGTTCGATGAAACGCCCTACGGTGCCTTCACCGTGACGTTTGACGTCCGCGGCGGTACGCCGGTGCCGAAACCGCAGGTGCGCGTCAACGCCCTCGCCACCGCACCGAACCCTGATCCGACCAAAGACGATCAGAAGTTCCTCGGCTGGTATACCGACAGCGAGTGTACGCAGCGCTATGGATTCACGGATGAATTCAAGGAACGGATCCTGGCGGACACCACGCTCTACGCACTGTGGTCTGACGATCGCTGCGCCATGACATTCGATTCAAACGGCGGCAGCGAAGTGGAACCGCAGCTGCTGCTTATCTCCGGCGACAAGGCAGCAGAGCCGCTGGATCCCACCAAGGAGGGCGCGACGTTCCTCGGCTGGTTTACCGAAAGCGGAAAGCACTGGAATTTCACCCACGACAGCGTGACCGGGAACATCACCCTCAGAGCCATGTGGTCTGACGGCGCGACCCCCACCCCGCCGACGACCGTAGCCGTTACCGGTGTGACGCTGGATCAGACCGCGCTGACCCTCGCCAAGGACAGCAGTGCGGCGCTGACCGCCGCCGTCGAACCGGCAAACGCCACCAACAAGACAGTGTCCTGGTGGAGCACAGACACTTCGGTGGCAGCCGTCAGCAGCGACGGCACGGTCACAGCGGGCAAGGCGGGCATGGCGCTTATCGTCGCCCGCACAGCGGACGGCAATTACATTGCGACCTGTACCGTCACGGTGCCGGAGGATACGCCGAAGCCCACGCACCCCGCCAAACCCAATATTCAGGTCACCGGTACCTACACCTACAACGGCGCTGTGCAGACGGCCAAAGTGACCGGCTATGATCCCGACACCATGAACATCACCGGCAACACCGCCACGAACGCGGGCAGCTGCACTGTGGCGGTCACGTCCAAGACCGGAAAATGGGCGGACGGCAGCAGCGATGCCGTGACCGCAATGTGGAGCATCGGCAAAGCCACGCAGGACGCGCCTACCGGCTTGGCCGGTGTCGCCCCATCTTCAGGGAACGGCAGCGACGGCAAGATCACCGGCGTGACCGACAGAATGGAATACCATCCGGCGGGCGAAAGCAGCTATAAGGCGTGCAGCGGCACAGAGATTAAGAGCATATCCGCCGGCACTTACTTCATCCGCTATGCGGAGGATAACAACCATTTTGCCAGTCCTGACGCGACGGTCACAGTGGGCGAGGACACTCCGCTTGCGGACTGTGAGATCACCTTCGACCCCAACGGCGGCACTGGCAGCATGAAATCTGTGACCGTCAAGGCGGGAACCAACTACATCCTGCCCGCCTGCGGCTTCACCGCGCCCGCCGGTCAGAAGTTCAAGGCGTGGGAGATCGGCGGCAGGTCGTACAATGTGGGCGATCCCTACACCGTGAACGGGGACACCAGGATCAAGGCGGTCTTTGAGGAGGTCGCGCCCGTCGCTTATTACACGCTGCGTTTTGAAACGGATGGCGGCAGCGCCATCGCCAGCGTGCGGGGAACGTACAATACCTACATTGACCTGATTAAGTACATTCCGACCAGGCACGGCCATACCTTTATCGGCTGGTACAGCGACAGCAGCCTGACGAAGCGGGTCTCCGGCGTTTATCTGACGGAGGACACCACCGTGTATGCCGGTTGGCGCACCGCCAGAAATACCATTCCCGACGGTGGCGGCAATGCCGCCGGTTCCGCCGGCACCGTTGGCCGAACCGACACGAAGCGGCTGGAATCCCAGAAAACCGGCGACAGCAGCAATCTTGCTGTGTGGAGCGCCCTGCTGTTTGCCAGCGGCACGGCCATTGGTACAATGGCCGTCAGCAGAAGAAAAAAGTGCGGCAGATAATGGAACAGAGTTCCCTTACGCCATCTTCCCAGCAAAAAAGCGCCGTAGGAATACGGCGCTTTTTGTTATCCGGAAGGGGCAGAACGGTGTGGCTTCGTCCGCTATTTGCCGCCGCGTCCCTGCCGCACTTTTCCCTCACCCCACGCGGCGTCGAAGGAAATGGAACACAGCTTTTCCTTCCGCTCCACCGAGTAAATAGGCAGCTGCCGCGTGGTGGCCGCCGCCGTGCGGGACGCGGGGTACAGCGTCACATAAAAAATACCCGCTGCCGCCGCGATGGTGCACAGCAGCACCGCCAGACGGCGGCGCAGCAGCAGTACCCGAACCCGATTTTCTTTCATACCATCCCCGTCCTTTCTGCCCCAGCCTATGCGCCGGCCGCCCCAAAAAGACCCCCGCCGCCACACAAATGTATACGCTGCGGCGTCAAAATTCGCCAAAACATACAAATAAAAGGTGAAAGCTCTGTGCAAAAAGGAGAAAGTGGAGGAAATGATTGAAATAGCGTGACTTTGCATCGCAAAATGCTATAATAATTGATGTACCAGTAAACAGCCCATGGGCTGTCCTTTTGTTTCCCTCTTTTTTCAGAGGGAAACAAAGGAAAAATTCATGTGTATATAAAGGAGAATCAGCAATGAAAAAGATCATAAGTATCCTCTTAGCGCTGACTCTGGCGCTGAGCCTGTGCACCACCGCATGGGCAGACACCAAGGTCACAACTCTTGAGGAGTTAAACGCGGCGCTTGCAAGCGGAGCGACGACCATCACCTTGGGAGACAACATTACCGGTAAGGTCACAATTCTCGATGGCAAGACCGTCACGCTGAATCTGGGCGGCAAGACCCTGACTGGCGGCATCGTGAACAAGGGCACTTTGACCGTAACAGGTACAGGCAGTGTGAATGCGACTACGGCAGAGACAGCAGCCGTTGCCAATTTTCCTGGCGGTACGGTGACGCTGAGCGGCGGCACCTATACGTCCGCACAGTGGTATGTTATTAAGAACCTTGGCACGATGCTTATTAACGGCGAAGTTTCGGTGGGAAAGCCTGCTAACTGCGAAGATACGTCCAGCCTGATCGCAAATGGATGGTATGGCAACATAGATGAGGTTGCTGGCGAATCTGTTCCGGCAGCAGCTGATAGAGCAAAGCTGACTATCACAAGTGGCAATTTCGAAGGAAAGTCCGGTACGAAGAGCTGCTCTGTGATTAAGAACGATGACTATGGCGTTCTTGAGATTTCCGGCGGTATGTTTGACAGCACCAACAACATCGGCAGCAGCAATGCAGCAACACTTCTGAATTGGAATGTCGCAACGATTTCCGGCGGCACCTTTAAGGGATCTTACCCTATTTCCAACGGTGCGTATGTGAATGACGCCGACAAAGGAATGCTTACAATTACGAACGGCGAATTTATTGGCAGCGAAAAGATTTTCGGTATGGGTCAGGGCGGTAATGGCAAGGGTTCTGTCGCCATTAGCGGCGGCCGCTTTGAAGCGCCTACAATGGGTGACTCCTTTGCTGAGACAACGGGCGGTTATGCTGTCTCCGTCACCGGAGGAACCTTTAGCAATGCCGAGAATGTAGCAGATTTTGTTCCCAATACTGCCGTTGCAGCTGTGATCGAAACCCAGGTCGATGCCAATACCCGCGTAAAAACGTCGTATGTGGGTGCAGACAATGTGATTCAGGCTGCAAAGACCGCCAAGGCGGGCGACTCTTTGACCGTTTATAACGGTACGGGTCTGAAACTGACAGGCGTGCAGACCAACGTGGTCGTTTACCTGCAGTCTACCCAGCAGCTGGAAATCAACGGCGTCGTAGTTACTGCCGCTGATGCTAACGGCGGCTATACAGTACCCGCCCCCACTCCCGATCCCACCCCCACTCCCGATCCCACCCCCGACCGTCCCAACCGCGCTGACCGTCCTGTACGCCGCTATCCCACCAACACCACGACCACCACGGAACCCGCGAAGGAAGACAGCATCAACTCCGCCAAGACCTTCGACGCCGGTGTGGCCCTGTACGTGGGCATGGCCCTGACCTCCGTCACCGGCATGGCCTGGGTCAGCAAGAAGCGCGGCCGCTAATTTTCCTACCGCACGGTCTGACAGGGCAGCAACCCCTCTGCACTGCCCTTGAGGATATAAAGAGAGACGCTCACTGAACCGGGCGTCTCTCTTTTTTGCAGAAAAATCGGCGTATGCCGCCTATGGCGGCATACGCCGATCCGTCATATTAAAACAGCGTCTCCTGATATGCCAGCTCCACCTGACCGATGGAGCGCATCTGCGCGGCGTTTTCCGCCGTCAGCGCGTCGCAGATAGCCATTTTCCGGATGATGTTCTGCACCGTCAGATCCAGTGCCGTCCCCGCCCGATAGTCGGCAGGGAAGATGAAGTCCACCCGCCCCTTCGCCAACAGCTCCTCCACGCCGGTGCGGTTGGACTCCTGATACACCGCGATGGCCTGTCCGCCGTAGGAGCGCATCATTTTCATGCAGGGCACGTCCGAAAGGCCGTCGCCCACATAGATCATGTTGGTAAAGGGGATGCGCTTGCTGTCATCCGGCATGGAGTCGTTCAGCTTCTTATCCTCGCTGACCTCCAGCACGCCCTTGTTGATGCGGTACACGAACTGGGTTTTGTTGGTGAAGTTGACGTCCAGCTTGGGCCAGCAGGCGGCCCCGTCCCGATAGTAGAATTCGCAGGCATAGATCTTCTTGAAATGGTGGGCGATGCCGCTGCCCTCGATGATCTCTTTCAGCCCCGAGGACAGCACGTAGTGCTCCACCGTCACCCCCAGACTGTCGCCAAAGGCGTCGATCCGGTCAAACCACTCCCGCACGCCGGGAAACAGCTCGATGGCTTTGCCGCATTGCACCAGATAGTCGCGGTTCAGCGTCATGCCCTGGGCGCGGCACTCCTCGATCATGGTGTACATGTACGCCAACAGTCCGTCCATCTGATTTTCCCAGCCGAAGGTGTTGGCCTTCTGCCAGAACTGGGCGGGGGTGTAGCCCAGGCTGGGGATGAAGGAGTAGTCCTCCATGTCGGTGGTACACAGCGTCTTGTCGAAGTCGTACAGCAGGGCGATGATAGGTCTTTGGCTCATAGTGTGTTCTCCTTTGGGCTGAAAAAGCGGCCGGTCAGGCCGCTTTTTGCATGTTCTTTTATTCGCCGGTGTAGTTGCGGCCGAATTTCAGCTCGTCCAGGCTCAGCTTGAAATCGCTGGGGATCGAAGTCTCGGCGTCGCTCTCCGCAGCGGGCGTCGCGGTCTCCATCACGTCCAGATGCTGCATGATATCCTGCTGGATATCCGCCGTATCGACGGCTGCCTCCTCCGCCTTTGCCGTCAGCTGCATCTCCGGCAGAGCGTTCAAAAACTCTTGCTGCTGGGCGCACAGCTCGCTGCCGTGACGCACGAACTCCGCCAGGCTCTGCTGGGCCATGACCAGCTTCTCCTCGGCATCGTGCCGCTCCTGCTCCAGCTGGGCCAGCTGGGTGGCGTGCTGCTCGCGGGCCTCTTTCAGCAGATTCTCCTTCTCGCTCTGGGCCTCCTGCACCAGCTTGGCGGCCATCTTCTGCGCCGTCAGCAGTGTGGAGCGCATGGCATCCTCGGTGGCGCGGTATTCCTCCACCTTCTCCGCCAGAATCTTCAGCTTGGCTTTCAGCGTCACATTTTCCTTATACAGCGCCGCGTAATCCTCCGTCAGCGCGTCCAGAAACTCATCCACCGGCGCCATGGCGTAACCGCCGCCGCCAAAGGATGCCTTGGGGAACACTTTTTCAGAAACTTCCTGCGGTGTTAACATGGTATATCCCTCCCATTGTCCGGTTTACAGGTACAGGCCGTTGTTCTCCAGCTCGTCGATCAGGTCACCCATGATATCCACGCTGTAGGGCGTGATGATATAGGTGTTGGCGGCCACCTTCTTGATCTTGCCGTCGCCGGCATAGGCCACGCCGGACAAAAAGTCGATCAGCCGCCGCGCCACGTCCTTGTTGGTGGATTCCAGATTCATCACCACCGTGCGCTTTTCCCGCAGATGGTCGGCGATCTCGCTGGCGTTTTCAAAGCGCTCCGGCTTCACCAGCACCACTTTCAGCGCGGCGGTGGCGTGGATGTTCACCACCTTGTTGTGGCGATCCTCCGGCTGCTTGCGCTCTTCGCGGCGGTCATCGAAGATGCTTCTGGCCTCGCTCTTTTCCGGCTGCTCCAGTTCTTCATCCTCGTAATCGTAATCCTCGTCGTCATACGGGTGAATGATCTTCTTGATCTCGTCCATGAAACCCATTTGAAAGCCTCCCTGTTGTGT
>CAKTQM010000036.1 GCA_934597125.1 uncultured Oscillospiraceae bacterium | reverse complement strand
ATCATCGGCTACAGCCCCTGCGAGATGCACAGCATCAAGGGCGGCATGATGAACTGCCAGAAGGAAATGAAGAAGGCTGTGGACTGCGGCTACTGGAACCTGTTCCGCTACAACCCCGAGGGCGGCGAGAAGAAGTTCACCCTGGACTCCAAGGCCCCCGCCGGCGGTTATCAGGACTTCCTGATGAACGAGGCCCGCTACAGCCGCCTGACCCGCGAGTTCCCCGAGCGCGCCACCGAGCTGTTCCAGCGCAACGAGAACGAGGCCAAGGCCCGCTACGAGCACCTGCTGAAGCTCATCGAAATGTACGACAAGTAAGGAATGAACCCGCAAGGTTGATGCCCCGGGTACAAGGAAACAACAAGCGCCCGTCCTATGGACGGGCGCTTGTTTCTTCTCCTCGGTTTCAGCGGCGCATTTGGGTAGTCAGGCGCAGAGGATCCAGTACCAGCAGCGGCTTACGGACGACCGCGGCGCATGCAAAGGCCCGGTCTTCGGCACCGTTGGCGGCGGATGTGCTGTCATAGACAAACAGTACCATATCCGCCAGGTCAATGATCCGGCGGTAGGCTCTCCACTGGGCACCGCGCTCTTGTCGGGGACAGACGGCGGTAACGCGGGTACATTGTCCCAGCACCGCAAAGTACCGTTCCCGCAAAGCCGGGGCCCACTTGGTCGCCTGCTCCTCGCAGGGCGTATAGCATAGAAGCATTACCTCCGGCTGCGCTGTCCGCAGGGCATTGACGATCTCTGCGGCATACAGGCCCACGCCGCAATCGCAGGCCGTCAGGAACTGTGTCACGCCCCGTTGGTGCAGCGCCATGATCTGCTGAGCCAGCTCCAGCTTCATTTTGCGGCAGCGTTCATCCTCTTCATCAAAGCCCCACGGGAAACGCATGGGCGGCTGCCCCATGACCGCGCAGCGGATCGGCCTATTTCCCATCTGCATTACTCTCCTGTCTCTAAAGCAGTTTTTTGTCGTCGCTTCTCAGCATTTGTCTGTTTAAGATTATATTATTGCCACCACATCACGTCAAACGCTTTCTATTCCAGACAGAAAGCGTGGTTGAGAAACAGTATAATTTACTCATCTAAGGAAAGGCAAGGACACCCGCATGAGTAAACCTGTTTCGTTCAAAAATAACGATCGCTTTATTCAAATTGGCATTGCGATCGTCACCCTTCGCAAGCTGCGCGGGATGTCGCAGGAGAAGCTGGCGGAAAAGGCCGGCATCAGCCGTTCCCTGCTGAGCGTGATCGAAGCGCCAGGCACCGCCCACAACTTTACGCTGGACGTATTTTTTGATATCGCGGACGCCTTAGAGGTAGATCCCGCAGACCTGATCAGCACATCCATGATCCCCGACAAAATGCTGAGAGGCCGGACAACAATAGAATAAACAAAAAACCACCCCCGCGCCTGTCTTTTGGACGGGCGCGGGGGTCTTATTCTATCCTTGCCGCCAGCGGCGCAGGGCGGCGGGCAGGGCGTCGCGGTTTTCCGGTGACACGGTCAGCACCGTCACCTGTGGGTGGCGGGCGATACGGTCAAGGAAGTCGCTTTCCGCCTGCTGCAAGACGCCGATGACGGGGAGCTCCCCCTCCAGCACGCGGAACACCGCCGCCTGGAATTGCCGTGCCTCCGCCTCGTGGGGCCCCAACTCGTCCATCACCAGCAGCGCGCATCCGGCGGTGTCCTCCAGCGCGGCGCAGCCCAACCGGTCAAAGCGGCCCGGGTCGCCGCCGTGGCCGCAGCGGAACAGAAAGTTCTCCCGTGTAAACGTCCGCTCTCCGGCGGCGGGCAGCAGGTAGACGCCGCCCTCGTGCTTCACGGTAAAAAAGCCGCCCGGCCGGCCGGATTCCTCCGCCAGCAGGCCCCGGATCAGGGTGGACTTACCCACGCCCTTGGGGCCGGTCAAAAACAGATGTCTGCTCATATCAGTGCATGGGGCAGCCGTGGCGTTTCACACCGGCGGCTTCCCGCCGCGTGGCCCGCACACAGATCATCTCGCCGGCGATGGACACGGCGATCTCCTCCGGCGTCACCGCCTTGATGGCAGTGCCGATGGGGGTATGGACGGAGGCGATGGCCTCCTCGCCGATGCCCGCCGCACGGAGACACTGGTTGACGCTGGCGGTCTTGCTGCGGGAGCCGATGACGCCGATATAGGCGTACTGTCCCCGCAGCACCTGCTGCTGCACGGCGAAATCGTGGCTGTGGCCGTTAGTCATGACCACCACATAGTCCTCGCCCCCCACGGGAACGGCGTCAGCCAGATGCTCAAGGTCGCAGCAGACCACCGCGTCGGCGGTGGGAAAGCGCTCCTTCGTCACCAAGTCCGGCCGGTCGTCCACCACCGTGACGCGGAAGCCCACGGTAGTCAGCAGCGGGCACAGGGCCAGCGAACAGTGGCCCGCGCCGAACAGGATGGCCCGCTCACCGATGGGCAGGGGCAGGGCAATGCGGGCATCGTCCGTCTCCGGCGTGTCACGCAGCGCGGGCGCGCCGCCGTCCGGCGCCAGCGAAAGCCAGCCCGCCTGCCGCAGGGCGATGCGGCGCAGCACCTCGCCGGCCAGTGCGCTCCAGACGGCGTCCCGGGCGGCGATGAACTGCAGGTGTACCGTCACATCGCCGCCGCAGACCATGCCGATGTCCTCCGTCTCGTTGCGGTGGAGTTTGTACTCGTGGATGGCGCTGCGGCGCTCCTTCAGCAGTGTTTTGCCCAGCGCGATGGCGCCGCCCTCCACCGCGCCGCCGCCGATGGTGCCGCAGAGAAGGCCGCTCTCGCCCACCAGCATCTGGGCGCCCCGTCCGCGAGGGGTGGAGCCGCTGTCGGCGATGATGGTACACAGCACCGTATCGTGGTGCTTTTCCATTTCATAAAGGAGGGTGGTGAAGATGTTGTTCATGGGTGCTCCTTTCGGGCTCTTGTCTCACGATATTTTACCGATCATGAAATGTGGGGGCGGACAGAGTCGTCCGCCCCTACAGACTTTGGGAGGTTTCCGGTTACGCCGCCGCATCCAGCTGGGGCAGGGAATTTGCCACCAGAGCGTCGTACTGCTCCCGGGTCAGCTGGCAATGATAGAACAGCTGGAAGTAATTGGCTGCCTCGGTATACAGGTCATACTCCGCCGCGTCGGGATACAGCACCTTTGCCATCCACAGCATGCCCAGCAGGCGCTGGACGCTGGGCGGGAAGCCCATCCAGTTATAGGGGCCCATGGGCACCTCATAGTACGTGCCGTTTTTGATGGCGGTGATATTCTGCCAGGTGGCGTCCTGGGCCACGGTGCTGTAGATACTGCCGGGGGCGAACAGGATCACATCGGGGTTCCAGTTCAGCAGCTGCTCCATGTCCACCTCGTTGCCGCTGCCCTTGCTGGAGGGCTCGTCCACCACGGCCAGATTGTCGCCCAGCAGGTCGATGACCTCGGCGTGGAAGGAGCCCTTGGCGATGACGTTCAATCCCGCGTCGCCGCTGATGTACAGCAGCTTGGCCTTTTCCACACCGCCGGCAATGGCGGACACCTTGTCATAGGTGGCGCGGCAGTAGTCGGACAGGGTCTTGGCCTCATCGGTCATGCCCAGCAGGTCGCCCAGCATGGTATAGGTCTCATCCATGTCGGCCAGACGGGCATCAATGTGGACGAAGGGGATACCGGTCTGCTCCTGCAGGTCGTTCATATCCTCCACGATGGTGCTCTTGGCCTCGCCCACGTCGATAACCACCTGTGCGCCGCTGGAGAGCAGGGTCTCCAGATTCAGCTCGCCCTTGCCGCCGTAGAGCTGGCCCAGCAGGGGCAGGTTGTAGTATTTCTCATCCAGAAATTGCTGGGCACTCTCATCCCAGGCGTTAGCCACGCCCACCAGCTTGTCGGGACACAGGGCGAACAGGACGATCTGGGCCAGAGGGCCGGACACGGCCACCTTGTCGATCTGGGTGGGAACGGTGACCTCACGGCCGGTGGAATCGGTGAACACGCGGGTCTGGGCGGTGTTGTCCTCCTCCGCCGGAGGGGTGGGCCGGCTGCCGCAGGCGGCCAGGCTCAGGGTCATAACCAGCGCCAGAAACAGCGCCAGCAGCTTTTGAGTCTTTTTCATCGGTGATCTCCTTTTGCTTGATGGATTATCTCACTCGTCTCCCAGCGCAGCACGCCGAAACGGCGGCTCTGGGGCAGGTAGAGGGGAAAATCCTCCCGTCCCGTGGCCGTCAGCCGTGCGCGCAGAAAGTCGTTTGTGACAGGGGTGGTATCGCCGTCGCGGCGATACAGTTCAAAAAAACGGCGGGCATCGTCCAGCGTACGGAAGGGCTGCCCCATGGGCAGCTCACCCTCCCGGGCGCGGAAGGGGATGCCCCGGGCCGTCAGCTCCGCCCGCCCCCGGGGATAGCCGCCGTGGCGGATGGCGCTCTGAGCGGCGGAAAACCGGTGGGCGCTGTCGTTGCGCATGATGGCCAGCACTGTGCCGCGGCACTGGGCCGCCGAAATCGCTAAAATCTCCTCGATATGGCCGAAGAAGCAGAACACCATGGCGTCATAGGGCTCCGGCGGCGGCAGCCGGGCGATGTCGCCGCAGCGGATCTCCACATTGCGGATCTGCCGTTTCCGGCACTTGTCCGCCAGCAGGGACAGCGCCTTTTCGCTGACATCCACCGCCGTTACCTGCTTCACATAAGGCGACAGGGCCAGGGACAGATGTCCCGTGCCGCAGCCGGCGTCGCAGACGCGGCCCTCCGGGGGCAGCTCCGGCGCCAGCAGCGCCGCCAGACGGGCGTGAAAATCCCCCCACGCGGCGGCGTCCTCCATAAAGCGGACTTTTTCCTCATTCCATTGAAACATGGACGTCGCCCTCCATACGGGGCGCCAGCACGGGGCCGGTCGCCGTGTCGATCAGGTCGGCCCGCACGCCGTAAAGCTGCTCCACCAGCGATGGCGTCAGCACCCGGCGGGGGTCGCCCCAGGCGGCCACCGCGCCGTCCTTCAGCGCCAGCAGGCGGGTAGCGAAGGTCAGGGCGTGCTGGGGATTATGGGTGCTGAGGATCACGGTGTAGCCGTCCTCCGCCAGACGGCGCACCAACTGCAGGATCCGCAGCTGATTGCCGTAGTCCAGCGCGGAGGTGGGCTCGTCCATCAGCAGCACCTGGGCCTGCTGGGCCAGCGCCCGGGCAATGAGCACCAATTGCTGCTCGCCGCCGGAGAGACGGGTGAAATTCCGCTCCCGCAGGTGCGCCGCGCCCACCTGCTCCAGCGCCTCCTCCGCCAGACGAAGCTGCTCCGCCCTGGGGGACTGGAGGGCGTTCAGCTGGCGGGCCGTACCCATCAGCACCGTGTCCAGCACGGTGTAGCCAAAGGTGGGGGGATGGATCTGGGGGATGTAGGCGATGCGTCTGGCCCGCTCCCGCCAGGGCAGGGCGGAAAGGGGCTCATTCCCCATGTTTATGCACCCCATTTGGGGCGTTAATGTACCTAAAATGCACCGGAAAAGGGTGGTTTTTCCCACGCCGTTGGGGCCCAGAACAGACAGCAGCTCCCCCGCCTCCGCCGTGAAGCTGACGCTCCGCAGCACCGGCGTATCGCCATAGGAGAAGGACAGATTTTCCACAGAAAGGCTCATAGCACATGCTCCTTTCTGGTCATGAGATACAGGAAGAAGGGGGCGCCGACAAAGGCGGTCAGGATCCCAATGGGGATCTCCACCGCCAGCAGATTGCGGGAGACGTTGTCCACCGCCAGCAGAAAGATGGCCCCCAGCAGCATGGCCGCCGGCAGCAGGCGGCGGCAGTCGCTGCCCACCAGCTTGCGGCTGAGATGGGGGATCACAAGACCCACCCAGCCGATCATGCCGCTGACGGAGACACTGGCGGCGGTCAGCACGGTGGCGCACAGGATCACCGCCAGGCGCAGCAGTCTGGTGTTGACACCCATGGAACGGGCTTCCTCCTCGCTCAGCGTCAGAAGATTGATTCGCCAGCGCAGCAGAAGCAAAGGCACCAGCCCCAGCGCCATGGGCAGCAGGGCGAAGCCCACGTCCTTCATCCGCGCGCCGCTGAGACTGCCCATGAGCCAATAGGTGATGGCGGGCAGCTGATTGGTGGGGTCAGCCACCAGCTTGATATAAGAGGTGCCCGCCGAGAACAGCGACGAGATCATAATGCCCGCCAGCAGCAGATTGACTACCTGATTGCCCCGAATACGGCGGGCCAGCACATACACCAGCGCCACGGTGGCAAGGCTGGCGGCAAAGGCCAGCGCCGTGACGCCCAGACGGACGAGGCCCAGCAAAATCGCCAGCGCCGCGCCGAAGCAGGCCCCCGACGACGCGCCCAGAATATCCGGCGCGGCCATGGGATTGCGGAACACCGACTGATACGCCGTTCCGGCGGCGGACAGAGCGCATCCCACCAGCCCTGCCAGCAGGATACGGGGCAGGCGGACGTTCAGCACCGCCGCCGCCATGTTGTCCGTCCAGGTCTTTTCCAGAGGCACCACGCGGGACAGCAGGATCCGCACCACCTGAACGAAGGGCACGTCGTACCGGCCCAGCACGAAGGACAGCAGCGCCAGCGCCAGCAGTACCAGCGCCAGAACGGCGATATACAGCGCGGCGCGGCCATCGGCGGCGGTATGGGGCTTGCTGCGGGTCATGGGCGGCGCTCCTTTCGATCGTTTTGCTTTTTATTTTACCGCGTTATTCTTTTTCGCGCAATACGATCTGTGCGGTATTGTCGGATTTTTGTGCGAGGATAGCAAAACAGGCCGTCACAAGACGGCCTGCGGGTAGTCTGCTTCCGGCGGCGGGGCAGAACTCCGCCCCCCGCGAAATGATGAAAGATGGTGCGGCGCGGCATCCGGCAGGGACTGCGGCGGTGTACTACAGTACCCTATACCGCTTCTCCCTCAGACTTCCCGCCACGACCGTGCCGGGCAGCAGAGCGGCCAGCGCCCCGGCGTTGGCCCGATCCGCCGCCGTCTCCACCTTATTGATATAGACCCAGCCGGTATCATAGCCCTCGGCGCGCAGCACCGCGGCCTGACGGGCGGGGGTGACGATATCGTCCTCCGCCGCGCCGCACAGGGCGGCGTAGCGCTCCGGACGGTGGCAGACCTGACGGATGGGACGGCCAAAGCCGTCGGCCCCCACCACATAGATGGTCTGGCGGGCACAGGGGGGGATCACCGGCTCGTGGGGGGCGTGGGCTTTCAGGGGCAGGCGCTTGGCGCCGTCGGCCTCCACCAGCACAAAATCCGCCAGAGCGCGCAGAACGTCAAAGGACAGGGCGGGCGCGGTCAGCTTGCCCTCCGGCCCCTCGGCGGCCACGCACACCACGCCATGCTCCGTCAGGGCGGCGGCCACAGCAGCGGGATCCACCGTCAGCAGCAGAGGATACCGGGACGGCCGTTGGATATGGGTGGAGGTGGTTATGATCACGCTGCCCCGCGGGCGCAGCTCCTCCGCCAGTGCGGCCATCAGGGTGGTCTTGCCGCCGCCGCCGATGAGGGCGGTGACGCCTTTTTCCACGCTGAGCAGGGGGGAAATTTCCATTATATGTCCTCCGGCACCCGTACCCATTTGACGCTCCGGCCATTTTCAAAGGTCACCTGATAGCCGGTGCCGGCCTTGCGATACCAGTCCACGCGGAGACCGCCGAACCAGGTCATCATGAAGCCGGCGATGACCCCGCCGTGGATGACGCACACCGCGTCGGCATCCTGCGCCAGCACCGTCTCCATGGCTTTCAGGTTCCGCGCCGTGGTCTGAGGGGCGCTTTCGCCGTTGGGACAGGGCAGGTGCTCGCTGTCGGTGATCCAGTGCTGAAAGGCGGGATCGTCCTTCAGCTGATCGTAGCTGCGCATTTCAAAATCGCCGAAGTCCATCTCCCGCAGCCCCGGCAGGACGGTGTGGGGCACGTCGCCGTAGATGGCGCGAAGGGTCTGCTCCGTCCGCAGCATACCGCTGGTAAAATACCGGGGCGCGGTGGGATATTGGGCGGCGTGGGCGTGAAGCTCCGCCAGAGAGTCCGGCAGCACGGGGATATCCGCCGCGCCGTAATACAGGTCGTTGATGCTGCCCTCGGTCTGGCCGTGGCGCAGTAAAGTCAGGATCATTTCAATTCCTCCGTCAGTCCGCACAGAACGTTAGTCACACGGGTGGCCTGTCGGGCCAGCTGCTGGGTCAGGGCACCGTGACGCTCCCGCCACGCCCGCTCCTCGCCGTCCATGGGGACGATGCCGCCGCCCACCTGGCGGGTAATGACCACCGCGTGTTCAAAAAGGGGCAGGTAGGGGGTGATATCCCCGCGGCGGCGGGTCAGCGCCTCCAGATGCCAGTAAATTTTTTTATCGGGGACGGGATCCTCCCGCGCCAGATCGCAGACATCGGCCATAGTCAGGCCGTAATGGGAGAGCGCCCAGGTCAGCTTGCCCTGAAAGGCGCCGCCGATGACAAGTTCCATACTGTTCACCTCACAAAGATCAACGCGGCAAGGCCGCACAGCTCACTCAGCGTCAGGGCGAAGCCCGACACATCGCCGGACATGCCGCCCAACTGCCGGTCGGCGTACCACACCGCCAGAAAATACCCCAGCGCCGCCGCCAGCGGGGCACCGCTGCGCCAGAGGAGCAGGGGGACGGCGATGGCCGCCGTCAGGAGCACGGCGGCGAACACGACGCCGCTTTTCTTCCTGTCCATGGCGGCGTACTGGCTGGCGGCCATGGGCCGCAGGGTCTGCACCGCCAGAGAGGCGCAGGCGCGGGACGCCACGGGAATCAGCAGCAGCGCGGGCAGGTATACATTTTCACCCGACATAGCCACGCCCCACTGGGTCAGGGCCAGCAGCACCATGGAGATCACGGCGAAGGCACCGCAGTGGGAATCCTTCAAAATCTCCTGACGGCGGGGCAGGTCGCGGCGGCTGAGCACCGCGTCGCACACGTCCATGAAGCCGTCCAGATGCAGAAAGCCCGTCACCAGCCACGGGGCGGCGGCCATCAGCAGGCCGCCCACAGGCTGGGGCAGAAAGCGGGCGGCATACGCCGCCAGCACCCACACGCCGCCCACCACAAAGCCCACAAGGGGCAGGCAGGAAAGCATTTTGCCGCGGGCCTTTTCGTTCCATATTTTCAGCGGGCAGGGCAGGGACAGGAACATTCCCCAAGCCATGAAAAAGCCATAAAACCATTCTTTCACAGCGGCCACGCCCCCTTCCACACATGGGGCAGACCCGCCGCCATGTGGCACACCACATCAAATTCCGCCGCCAGAGCGCGGCAGATCCGGGCAAGGCCGCGAACGTAGGTCTCCGTCCAGTCGGCATAGCCCTCGCCCCCCTGCCACAGGTCGTCGCAGACGCAGACGAAATGGGCGCAGTGGCGGCTGAGGGTCAGCAGCTCCGCCGTCACCCTTTCCGGTGCGGCCGCGTCAAATTCCGGCCCGAACATGGCCTCGGACAGGGCGGCGGTGACGCTGTCCAGCAGGATGACGCCGCGCCTGTCGATTCGGGGCAGGGCGGCCGGGAGATCGGTGCTGCGCTCGATGGTCTGAAAGCCCCAGCCGTCCCGATCGGCGATATGGCGGCGGACGCGGGCGCGATCCTCGCTGTCGCGGGGGGTCATGGTGGCCCAATAGTACAGGGCCCCGCCTGCCGCCAGATGGCGGCACAGGTGCTGGGCGGCGGTGCTTTTGCCGCTTTTGCCGCCGCCGGTCAATAGAATTCTCATACGTCCTCCACGGTAAAGCTGTCGCCGGAGCGGATGGGTGTCAGGTAGTCATCTTCGATGGCGGCTTCGGCAAAGGTAGCCATGTGGGCCATGACGCCGCAGGCGCCCTCCAGCACGCGGAACAGCAGCGGGCAGCCGCTGCCCTCCCCCAGGCGCATATCCAGCGCGAGGCAGGGGGTCAGGCCCAGAGCCTGAGCCGCCTTTGCATAACCCAGCTCATAGGACTGGTGGGAGAGGAAGAGGTAATCCCCCACGGCGGGACACAGCCGCACGGCGCACAGGGCGGCGGCAACGGAGATATAGCCGTCCACGGCGGCGGCCAGTCCTTCGTGGGCGCAGCCCAGAAAGGCGCCGGTCATGGCGGCGATATCCAGTCCGCCCACCTTATGCAGCACGTCCAGCACGTTGTTTTTGTCGGGGCGGTGCAGCTGCAGCGCCTGACGGAGCACCTGCTTTTTCCGGTCAAAGCCCGCGTCGGTCAGGCCGCCGCCGCGGCCGGCGACGGACTCCACCGGCACATCCAGCAAAACGGACAGCACGGCGGCGCTGGTGGTGGTATTGCCGATGCCCATTTCCCCTATGCCCAGCACCGAGACGCCGTCGGCCTTGGCCTGAGCGGCGGCCTCCATGCCCACGGCGAGGGCCCGGAGGACTTGGTCGGGGGTCATGGCGGGCTCCACCGCCAGGTCGGCGGTGCCGTAGCGAACCTTGCGGGGGATCACGTCGGGACAGGGCACGTCGGCGGCGATGCCCACGTCATAGACGGCCACGTCGTCGCCAAAGGTCTGGGCCAGTGCCGACATGCCGGTTTTACGGCGGGTCATGTTGATGGCCTGCTGCAGCGTGACGGACTGGGGGGCGCAGGAGACGCCCTCCGCCACCACGCCGTTGTCGGCGGCAAACACCGCCACGCGGCACTTTCGGATCTCCGGGCACACCGTGCCGGTGACACCCGCCATGCGGATGGCCATATCCTCCAGCTTGCCCAGGCTGCCGGGGGGCTTTGCCAGTTGGGCCTGACGGCGGCGGGCGGCGGCCATGGCGGCTTCGTCCGCGCCGTGGATAGCGGCGAGATAGGTTTGCAGCGCTTGCTCGGTCATTGTATATTCTCTCCCAGATAGCCGTGCGCCGCCAGCCAGGTGAGGGACGGGGCACAGGTCATATTTTCGATGGTATAGGTGGCGGCGGGGCAGGTAGTCAGCAGGGTGTCCAGCACCCGCTCCATGGGGATGACGCCCTGTCCCAGCGGGTCATGAAGATCCCAGTCCCCCGCGTTATTGTGGATATGGACGTGGCGCAGCCAGGGGGCCAGCGGGGCGATCCAGTCCATAACGGGGGTCTTGCTGACGGTGGTATTGGCGTGGCCCACGTCCAGACACACCCCCAGGCGTGGATCGTTGACGGCGGAGACGACAGACGCCAGCATATGGGGGTCGCCGTCCATGACGTTTTCCAGCGCCAGCGTCATCTCTTCGGGCACCTGCGTCAGAAAGTCCCGCCAGAAGGAGACGGACTGCTCCACGAACCACTCGGGGAAGTAGACGAAGGGAATGAAGCCGTCATGGATGACGACGCGGGTGATCCCCAAACGGCGGGCCAGGGCGATGGTCTGGCGGTAGCGCCGGGCCGTGATCTGACGCACCTGCGGGTCGATGGCGCAGGGACAGAGCTCGGCAAAGGGGGCGTGGAGCCAGAGGCTGGAAACGCCCTTGATCTCCCGTTTCACGGCGGCAAAGGCGGTGCGGTCGGTAAGGGCCGTGGCCTGACAAAAGGCCGTGACCTCATAGCCCAGGCCGTATTGGCGGGCCAGAGCGGGAGCGGCGCTGTCAATGCCGGACAGATGCAGTTTTGGGCGCAGCTGGGCGCGATCCATGGGCAACACCTCGTTTTCTCTGACCAGTATACCACGGCGGCAGGAAAAAGAAAAGCCGGATATTTCCGGCAGCAGCAACACGGGTTCGCCTTCATTATTCACGGCTTTTTTGCGGCAGGGTATAAGTTTTTTTCATGATAAGCATGTCATTTATGCTGTTTACAAAGAGAACATTTAATGATATACTTGACCCGCAGGCAGTTCTATGATCTTCTGTCTGTATTTCCAGCAAACCATTTCCTCTCCCCTTTTTATGCAGCGGGGGCGTCCATGCCGGGACGCCCCCGCTGCAATTTTTTCCGGCAAAAGCGCCGGCGCGGTCTTCTTATCCAATCGCCGCGTAGTACATGGCGCCGATGGCCTGTCCGAACTGAGCCACGGTCACGTTATGGGCGGGGAGCTGGCGCATGAGGGGGGTGCAGGTCAGGTCTTCATCCGCCGCCTCCAGACGGAGATCGGGGACGATCTCACGGCAGCCCTGCTGCAAGAGCCGGAAGCAGGCCGGATGCTTCACGAACCGGCCAAAGAGATAGCGCACGTCTGTCTGCGGGTGCATCAGATACCGCATTTCGCGGCTGATCTGGCCCACGCCGCGGCCGATCTGGCGAAAGACGCTCCGGGCGGCCCCATTGCCTGCCGCCGCCTGCTCCATGAGATACGCAAGGCAGGGTTTGCGCATCTCCGGCGGCACGGACAGCACGTCGCCATGCCGCTCGGCAAAATCTTTCAGCAGCGCGGGATCGGCGTCATAGGCCAGCCGGAAGGCCGCCGCCTGCCCCAGATAGCGCCGGGCGCCCGGCAGACCGGAATTCTCGTTGCGGGTGGCGCGCAGATCCTCCGGCGGCAGCTGCCGCTGGGGAAAGCTGCCCAGATCCAGCAGGAAATCATACAGTTCCACCGGCATTTCCGGAATACTGCCGTCGCTGTTCAGATACCCCACGCCGAAATCGGTGCCCAGGGCGTGGGCCACCACGCCGCCGGAAAAATCCGGCGTCCGGCCGCTGAAGGCCAGCTCCGCCGCTGCCGTAAAGGCGGCGATGTGACCGTCGTTGGTCATATGGAGGGCCGCGCCCTGCCGACAATAGGGCCGCAGCAGCTCTACCAGACCGCCCAGACCGGTAAAGGCCGTTTCATAGTCGACAGCGGGATTCTCCCGCATGCCCTTGGTCTTGGGGCTTTCGCCGCCCACGATACGGTCGCGGATCACCACATCAGGGAAGCTGACGCCCAGCACGTCGATGGGCAGGGCTTTGCTTTGGGCCACGGCCCGGGCCATCTCGGCGTCGCCGGCGTTTTTGTCCAGCGCCGCCCGAAGCGTCGGCGTTATGCCGGCGGCGCAGCAGGCCATCAGCCGCACCAGCAGCACGATGGGGCCGATCAGCCCCTCGGCCACGGGGCTGGCGGCGGGATCCCAGTCGTATTCTTTGACGCAGATCAATCGACCCTCCACAGCCACCGCCGCTTTGATATCCGTGCCGCCGATGTCGATGCCGCAGCACACGCCGCTGCCGCAGCGGGCCACCGCCTGACGCAGGCGGGGCAGCAGATCGCCGCCGCGGGGCGTCTCCGGCGGCGCGGGAACATAAGCATTGCGGTCGCGGACGGCAAAGGCAAACGTCCCGCCGCCAAAGGCGCGGCACAGACGGTTGGCGATATTGATGACCTTGCCATAGCCGCTGCGGGCGGCCTGATGAACTTGAAATACCTCATCCAGCTCCGCCAGCAGGGCGACGGTCTCCGTCTCCCGCGGATCCAGATAGAAGGCCATTTCCCGCCCGCTGAGGGCGGAGAGGGTGTTGAACACGCAGGCGGTGACGTACTGCGCCGCGAACTGCCGCTGCTCCGCATTCTCCCACCGGGGAATGGGCAGGGAGAAATCCCGCCGCGTGCCGTCGATCAGCGTCAGCTGCACGGTGACGTCGATATGCTCCGGCAGCGCGGCGCACTGCTGCCGCACATCGCTGAGCCACACGCTCTGGCCGGATTTTGCCTGCTGTAACCATTGAGAAAGCATGGAAGTTCCTCCTGATAGAAAGGAGCGCCGTCGAAATGGCGGCGCTCCGGGATATAGATGGCGTTGTCATTGCAAGGAGCTTGTAGGGACGGACGACTCTGTCCGCCCTGACGATGACCGCACGATTTCTTGCGGGCGGACAGAGTCGTCCGTCCCTACGAAATCAATAACGATAGGCGACCGTGAACCCCATTGGCAATGAAATCGAAGATTTCATGCCAGCTTACAAGACATGTACCTCCTCCGGGTCGAACACCAGCTGGCACTCCTCGCCCACCTGATAGATGCGCTTGTTCTTGGGGTTGTGCTCCGCCAGCTTTACCAGGGTGTCGCCCACCATCACGTGGTAGTTCTGGTAGCTGCCCATGAAGCAGGACACGATCACCTTGCAGGGCAGGCCGCCCTGATCCGCCAGATGGCCGGACTCGGGCCGCAGCACCACGGTATAGGTCTCGCCCGTCTGCATACCGTCGCGGCCCGCCACGGTCATCTCGTGTCCTTCGATCGTCAGTCGGGCGTGTGCGCCGTCGCTGCCGGTCATGGTGCCCTTGAGGAAGTTGGCTTCGCCGATGAAGTCGGCCACGAACTCGTTGACGGGGTGGTAATAGATCTCCTGAGGGGTGCCCATCTGCTCCACCACGCCGTTTTTCATGATGATGATGTTGTCGGAAAGGGCCATGGCCTCGGACTGGTCGTGGGTGACGTAGATGGCGGTGATGCCCACCTCCTGCTGGATGCGGCGGATCTCGGTACGCATGGAGACGCGGAGCTTGGCGTCCAGGTTGCTGAGGGGCTCGTCGAACAGCAGGACGGACGGCTCGATCACCAGCGCGCGGGCCAGGGCCACACGCTGCTGCTGGCCGCCGGACAGCTGGTTGGTCATGCGGCCCTCCATGCCGGTCAGCTCCACCAGATCCAGGATTTTCATGACCCGTTCCTTGATCTCGTCCTTGGGAACCTTCCGCAGCTTCAGGCCGTAGGCCACGTTGTCGAATACGTTATAGTGGGGCAGCAGAGCGTAGCTCTGGAACACCATGGCGGTGTCCCGCTTGTTGGGGGTCAGGGCGTTGATGGCCTCGTCGCCCAGATAGATTTCGCCCTCGTCGGGGCTTTCAAAGCCGGCGATCATACGCAGCGTGGTGGTCTTGCCGCAGCCGGAGGGACCCAGCAGCGTCACAAAGCTGCCCGGCTCGATGGTCAGGGAGGTGTCCTTCACCGCGTAGAAGTCCTTGCCGGTTTTGGGATCCTGATAAATCTTGGAGATATGCTCCAGACGGACGCCTTTTTTCACTTTATCCATTTATTTGCCCTCCTTGAGCTTTCTGCTGGTGCCGAAGTACTTCATGAACAGGTTCATCAGCAGCACCGCGCCGTAGGTAATGACGATCAGGATGGTGGCGAAGGCGCAGGCCAGACTGTAGGAGCCCTTTTCGGCGAATTCGTTGATCTGCACGGTGATCAGCAGGAACTGCGGCGTCACCAGCAGGATGATGGCGGAGATTGCGGTGATACTGCGGACGAAGGCCGTCACCAGACCGCTGAGGAAGGAATCCTTGATAAGGGGCAGCGTCACGGTCATAAACACCTTGAGACTGTCCGCGCCCATGTCATAGGCGGATTCCTCGATGGATTTGTCGATCTGGCGCAGGGCGGAGATACCGCTTCGCGTACCGGTGGGCAGCGAGCGCACCACGAACACGATAATCAGGATCAATCCCGTGCCGTACAGCCCCTGCAGGAAGCCGGTATTGAACACACCGTTGGAGAAGCCGCGGATATAGCCCACGCCCAGCACCGTGCCGGGCACGGCCATGGCCAGCATGGACACGGCCTCGATAAAGCCCTTGGTCTTGAAGTTCCGCTTCACCACCAGATAGGAGATGATCATGCTCAGCAGCGCCGTGATGGGGGCGGAGATCAGGCTCAGCACGAAGGAATCCCGAAATGCCTGGAAGCCGTGGTAGCGGGTAAACACCAGCTGGAACCACTTGCCCGTCAGGGGGAAGAACTTGAAGCCCCAGGTGGGGAAGAACGCGCCGATGGGCACACACAGGTACATGAGAATGACGAAGCCGGCGGCCAGGGCGCACAGAACGGTCAGGGGCACCTTGACGCTCTTGTCCTCGATCAGCATACGGGCGCGGGAAGCCTTACCGGTAAGGGTGGCGGCGGTCTTGCGCTCCAGATAGTACTTCTGCACGATAAACATGGCCAAGGTGATACACAGCAGCACCACGGCCATGGCCGCCGCGCCGGGCTTATCGTAGGAGCCGGTGATCTGCAGATAGATGGTGGTAGCCAGCGTATCGTAGGAACCGCCGATGATCATGGGGTTGGCAAAGTCGGCGATGGACTCGATGAACGTCACCAGAAAGGCGTTGCCCAGGCCGGGGAGCATCAGGGGCAGGGTCACGCTGGTGAACACCTTCCAGCGGGAGGCGCCCATGTCCCGGGCGGCCTCCTCAAGGGAGGGGTCGATGTTTTTCAAAAGGCCCTTGAGCATCATATAACACACGGGGAAGAACGTCAGCGTCTGGACAATGACGATGCCCCAGAAGCCGTAGACGCTGTTGTCATAGATGCCCAGCAGGAAACGGGTGATGATGCCCGCCTTGCCGAACAGCATGATCATGGACAGCGACAGCACGAAGGGCGGGGACACCACCGGCAGCATGGACACCACCTTGAACAGTCCGCCCACGAATTTGCCCATGCGGACATAGACCTCCACATAGGCGAACAGCAGGCCGATCAGCGCCGAGAGAATGCCCACCAGAAATCCCACCTTCAATGTGTTGGTGATGGCCTTGGTAAAGGTCGGCATGGCGAAAATGCGCTGGAAGATGGACACGCCGAAGGTGCCGTCGCCCACAAAACTATCCACCAGCAGAATCGCCAGCGGGTAGAGGATAAACAAAGTCAGAAAGGTAATGAGCACGACGATGGTTGTCACCATGATGGGATCGGCCATCAGCTTTTTCCGATCCAGCGCCGCGCTTTGGGTTCTTGCCATAAGGGGACTCCTTTCTCATCCCTGCCGAGGAAAGGAATGGTAGATGATAGTGGGGGGAAGGAATAAAAAAACAAGCGGGGCGGCGGCATGTGCCGCCGCCCCGTGGAGGTTGCTGGGAAAAGATACCGTTATGTGTCCGTCAGATCACTCGGTCTGGAAACGGCCGGTATCCTCGGTATTGGCGCCGGAATCGGACAGAGCCTTCATGACTTCCTCCACATACGTGGTGGTGTTGGCCTTGGCGTCCTCAAAGTCATACTCCATGACGTTGTTGGGATCCAGACCGAACTCGGAAGCCTGAGAGGGCTGGGTGGCGTTGTCGATCACCAGGAACTGATAGGAACCGTTCTGAGCAGCCAGCTCGACGCACTCAGGAGACAGCGCGTACTCGATCCACAGCTTGGCGGCGTTGGAGTGGGCAGCGCCCTTGAAGATGGCGGTGGCGCCCACCTCGAAGGAGGTGCCGCTGGAGGGGATGATCAGGCTCACGTTGGTGTAGCCGTTATCCACGATCTGGGTGATGCCGTCATGCAGGAAGCCGATGCCGATGACGCACTCACCGGTGCCCACGTTCTTGCTGGGGCCGGAGCCGGACTTGGTGTAAACCTCGATGTTCTTATCCAGATCCACCAGATACTTGATGCCCTCGTCGTGGCCGTACTTCTGGATCATGGTGTTGACAACCAACTTGGCAGTACCGGCTGTGTTGTAGTTGGACAGCCAGATCTTGCCCTGATAGTCGGGCTTCAGCAGATCGGCCCAGTCAGCGGGCGCTTCCAGACCCAGACGGGTCAGCTCGTCGGTGTTAACCATGAAGCCCAGGATGCCCTTGTAGATGCCGTACCAATTACCGTCAGCATCCTTGTACATGTCGCTGATCAGGTGGGAGGCGTTGGTGGCCGCATAGGGCTCAAGCAGACCTTCGGCCGCGCAGACATTGTACGGATCGGTGGTGCCGCCGAACCAGACGTCGGCGGAAGGGTTGCCGTTCTCTTCCTCGATCTTGGCCTGCACCTCACCGGTGGACAGACGCTGATAGGTGGTCTTGATGCCGAACAGCTCCTCGAAGTGCTGGCAGGCAGCGGCCAGATACTC
>CAKTQM010000035.1 GCA_934597125.1 uncultured Oscillospiraceae bacterium | reverse complement strand
CAATGGACATGGCCTGCGGATACCGTAGTTATATACAAGAATGCCTGCCCCGTGCAACCATTGTCGTGGACAAATTCTATGTGTAGAAAATTCTACAACAGGAGGTGCGTGCTTTGTAGCACATAACTTTGAAAATGCAGTCTTTCTTTTTTTTATGCTGAAAACACAATCATTCACTTATGGAACGACCACGCATCCTTCCCCCAATCCCACATCAAATCTTAGATATCCGAAGAAAAGTGACAGAAATAGACAAAAAATTGAGGGAAATCATTTGATTTCCCTCAATTTTATATCAAGTCTTTGTCAGATATCCAGATACCGCTTGACAAGGATCTGCAAAAGCTCATCGCGGTCGATCTTACAGATCAGCGTGCGGGCGCCGTTATGATTGGTGATGTAGGTGGGGTCTTCCGACAGAATATAACCCACGATCTGGTTGACCGGATCGTATCCTTTTTCTTTCAGCGCCTCATACACCGAGGTCAGCACATGGTGGATCTGTTCGTCCCGATCCTCAGCTGCGTTGAATTTTCTGGTATAATCGTCCATTGAGGCACCGCCTTTCTTTACCAACTGCAATGGCCTGAAGCACATAGCATCGGATGATAGAATTTCTATGTTAATTATACGCCCATCGGCCGAAACTGTAAAGGGGTATTTTTACTTTGTGCCGAAAATTCGGTCACCCGCGTCGCCCAAACCGGGCACGATATAGCCGTTTTCGTTCAGGTGATCATCCAGCGCGGCACAGTAGATCTCCACATCGGGGTGGCGGTCATAGATAAACTGCACGCCCTCGGGAGCGGCCACCAGAATCATCAGCTTGATGTTTTTGCAGCCCAGCTCCTTCATCTTGGTGATGGCCATATCCGCGCTGCCGCCGGTGGCCAGCATGGGATCGACGATCAGCACGTCGCGCTCGGCGATATCCTTGGGGTATTTCAGAAAATAGAAGTGGGGCTCCAGCGTTTCCTCGTCGCGGTACATACCGATATGCGCCACGCGGGCGGAGGGGATCAGGTTGAGGATGCCGTCCTCAAAACCCAGACCTGCACGGAGGATGGGAACGATGGCCATTTTCTTACCGGCCAGCACAGGCATTTCACAGGTACACAGGGGTGTCTCGATGGTTTTGAGGGTGGTGGGCAGGTCGCGGGTGGCCTCATAGGTCAGCAGCATGGCGATCTCACCCACCAGTGTGCGGAAATCTTTGACGCTGGTGTTCTTATCGCGCATCACCGTCAGCTTGTGCTGCACCAGGGGATGGCTTACGATGTGCAGAGTGGGGAACTTTTCGTTCATGATCTTATCCTCCGTATATAAAATTATTGATCCTCCAAAGTAATGGGCAGCCCCTTGGCTAACCGCTCGCGCTCCGCCTGAGAGAGCCGCAGGTACGTCGGACGCAGTGCCTGCGCTGTCACAGTCTGCCCTTTCTGTGCCAGACGTTCTGCCGACAGAGCAACACCGACGGCTTTTTGATACTGGCTGTCGGGCGGCGCTATACGGCAGGAAATGCCTTGTGTGCTCAAATATGCATCACACAGCTTGGCGCCGTCACCTACCACGATCTTGGGCTGGGTATCGTTTTTCAGTTCGTCGGCCAGGGTTTCCAGCGCCACGGCGCGATCTTCGCAGCGGCGTGTCAGTACACCGCCGCGGCAGTCGAACACTGCGTTGTAGATCTGCTGACGCCGCGCGTCCATGGCGCAGATGACCGTGCCTTCAAACATGCGGGCATTTTCCGCCATGGCTTCCAGCGTGGATACGCCGCAGCAGGGGAGTTCCAGCGCCCAGGCAAGCCCTTTGGCGGCGGATACGCCGATCCGCAGGCCGGTGAAGCTGCCGGGGCCGGCCGCTACGGCGATCAGACTCATGTCCGCCGCCGCCAGGCCAGCGTTATGCAGCATGTTGTCCATCAGCGGCATCAGGGTGACGCTGTGGGTCAGCCCGATATTTTGATAGGCGGCGGCCAGCACGACGCCATCTTCTACCACAGCCACCGACACCGCCTTGGCTGAGGTCTCCAAAGCCAATATCTTCATGCGATGCCGCCTCCTTCAATGGTGATGATCCGCTCGTTATCCGTTTTGCCGCGGGTGAAGCTGACCACAACGGCGTCCTCCGGCAGAGCGTCCGCCACGTTTTCGCTCCACTCCACCACGCATACGCCGCCGCGCTCCAGATAATCCTCCCAGCCGATGTCGAACAGCGCGTCGCTGCTGTCCAGGCGGTACATGTCAAAATGGAAGACGGGCGTTTTGCCAAGGTATTCGTTGACAATGGTGAAGGTGGGGGAGGTGACGCGGCCAGCGTAGCCAAGCCCCAGAGCAATGCCGCGGGTCAGCGCGGTTTTGCCCATGCCCAGCCCGCCGCGGCAGGCCACCACGGTATTGGGCCGCAGCTGTTGGGCCAGCTTCTGCCCCAATGCTTCGGTATCAGACACGCTGTGGGAAATATATTGCATGATCAACGTCCTTTCGGAAACGAAACGGCCCTATTTCACCAGTTTCATCATAATCCTTTGTATTCTAACACAAAAAGTTCAAAAAGAAAAGAGGGGAGGACAGGTTTACAGGGAAAAAGTATTGTGGTACAATGTAGAAAGCTTATTCTGGGATGTTATGCGTCCCGGACAGATACCACGGAGGAACCATTCATGCAGCGAGTGCGGGATTTTATACGGGATACATTGCGGCAGACGGATCTTGTTCTGCTGGCGCTTTGCTATACCGCGACAGCCTACGGTATTTTGATGATCTATTCCGCCACCCGCTATATGGAAACGCTGCGCCTGGTATGGGTGCAGACCTTCGGTGCGCTGATCGGCGTTGTGTTGTTTTTCCTACTGTCCATGGTAGATATTGGCGAGCTGATGCGGAAGAAGGGCTGGCTGTGGCTGACGCTGTTCGGCATTGGCTTTATCCTGCTGCTGAAAACGCCTTTGGGCCGCGCGGATGACACGGGCAATCTGGCGTGGCTGAAGTTCCCGCTGCTGCCGGTGATGGTGCAGCCCTCCGAGGTGGTGAAACTGACGTTCATCATCGTGCTGGCCTGGCAGCTGGTATGGCTGCAGGAGAACCGCACGTTGAAAAAAGTGCCGGATGTGCTGTTTCTGGGGGCGCATCTGCTGCTGTTTTTCGGACTGTATTACGCCATCTCCGCCGACATGGGCAGCGGATTGGTGTTTGTCTTCATTTTCATCTGCATGTGCTTTGTGGCGGGGGTGGCGACCCGATGGTTTGTTGCCGGCGGCATCTGCGCGGCACTTGCCTTCTACATTTTGTGGGAGGAGGATGTGATCAAGGATTACATGAAGGATCGCTTCATCGTGGTTTTTGATCATAGCTATGAGCCGTTGAATGTCGGCTGGCACCAAACCCGCAGTCTGATGACTCTGGGCGGCGGCAAGCTGACGGGCATGGGCCTGTTCCACGGCGTTCAGACCCAGAGCAAGGATAGCTCCAGCCTGCCCAACCGACACACGGACTTTATTTTCTCGGTCATTGGCGAGGAGCTGGGGATGATCGGTTGTCTGGCGGCGCTGGTGCTGCTGGCGGCCATCATACTGCGGTGCATCTATGTGGCTCGTAATGCCCACAGTAAGCTGGACGGCTATATCTGTGTGGGCGTGGTGGGCATGCTGCTGTTCCAGGTGCTGGCCAATGTGGGCATGTGCCTGTTTGTGATGCCGGTCATCGGCCTGACGCTGCCGTTTTTCAGCTATGGCGGTTCCTCCATTGTGACGCTGTTCGCCGCCATGGGGCTGGTCTCCGGCGTACAAAGCCGATCCCGACCGGATTGGCTGCGGTGACAAGGACTGTAAAGTACGACCCCCGTACAGTAAAATACTGTACGGGGGTCGTTTGTTATGTGGTGATTTCGGCGGTGTGCTGCTTATATCGGCCGCGCCTTTCCTTCGTTAGCGGGCAAACTTATCCAGAGCATCCAGCAGGCTTTCCTCCCGATCGCAGCTGATCTCCCAGACTTCTTTGCCATTTTGCAGCAGCAGCGTTTGACCGCCCCATACGGCGCTATTTGCGCTGTACCAGGCGTGTTCCCAGCCGGGGACGGTGATCTCCTGTAGCTCAAATAGCTGCGCACGCTCCCGCGTATAGCCGTCGGCGACCCACTGCCATGCGATTTGGTACACATCCGCGTCGTAGAACCAACTGCTGTAGGAAGATCCCGTTTCGGGATCGGTGATATTTGGCCCCTTTTGCCTCAGGTAGCTATGGTTACACAGCAATTCGGAAAATTCCACTGCCAGAGAGTGATCGTATGTATCGGAAAACACTTGCGCCGCCGTCGGTACCGGAAATTCATCCACAGGGACGGGATTGCCGGGGTCTGCGATTACCGCGCGTAAAATGAGACACAGTACCAGAGCGGCCAGCGGAAGGGCGAAGGATGTCAGTTGAAGGATCTTCCCCCGCCGCAGCTCGGCAGGGGAGCGCTGCGCCCGCTTCAAAAGTATCCGCCGTCTGGTGGTCACAGCACTGACGATACAGGTGACCGCGGTAATTGTCCAGAACAGCACAAGGGTTCCCGCAGGAACAAATATCCAGGCGTCTCCGCTTATCAATTGCGCATATATGCCTGTATGCTTCCAGTAATAGAGGAAAAAGATGCAGTAGAGCCATACAGGAATCGCGCACAGACTGACAATACTCCATATCGTTTGGCTTTTCAGCTTTTTGTCCAGCACCTCATGGAGCGTCTCCTCATCGGTGTTCAGCTCCGGCACAGTGGGATCATCGCAGCGGTAGATGTCCAGATCACCGGCCAGCTCGCAGACGTATTCCCAGCCCAATTCTTTGTAATCAGCGACGCGCTCTTTCTCACCATAGGTGCCGGGATTCTGCTTCACGTCGATGCGGTAGCGCACCGGACGAGGCTCGCCCTTTTCAAAGCCCATGGTCAGGCGGGAGCGAACGTCTGTCAGGAACAGGCCTTTTTTTGCCTGGTCGTCCAGCCAGCTTTCAATGGCGTCAATCTGGGTCAGGTAGTAAGGCAAAATCTTGATCATGTGTTCTCCTCCTCTCTGTCCGCGTCGCGGATGCAGCGGCGTAGACGGGCACATTCGGCGTCATACAGGGTGTGTCCCGCGTCGGTCAGTTCATAGGTGCGCTTGCGGCCCTCCACGCTGACTTCCCGGATCATCTGTTCATCCATCAGCTTGGAGAGAATGGTGTACAGCGTCCCTGGGCCAAGGGTCATGCGGCCGCCGGTGGTCTCGCCGATCCAGTGGACGATCTCCACGCCGCACAGTGCCCTGCGGCGCAGAGCCATCAGCACATAGAACATAGGCTCTGACAGGGTTTCCAATGACCGTTTCGGCATTGTGTTCCGCTCCTTTTTAAGAAATATCGTATTACGATATCACTATAACATCGTATTACGATATTGTCAATGGGTGAAAAAATATTTCTGATTTGTGAAGAAAGTGCTTGCAATCGGGCAAAAGCTGTGCTATACTCCCTTCATCAATTGAACAGCACCCGATGAGCCTTTCAGAATTCCCGTGGAAAACTGAAAGGGGAGGGGACTCTGGAGAATCCCATTGAATTGGGTGCCGAAGGTGTAAGGCGTGAAAGCGCTGAATCTCTCAGGCAAAAGGACAGAGAAGACATTTGTGTGTCTACCTTGTTTCTCCGGAGTCGCTGCGCAGCAGCGGCTCTTATTTTTCTGTTGAAAAGGAGAGAATCAACATGCAAGCCATCGAATCCGTACTGTTTCCCATTGTGAGTAAGATCAACGAGTACCTGAGTAACTACATTCTGGTGTTCCTGCTGATCGGTGTGGGCCTGTGGTATTCCATCAAGACCCGCTTTGTGCAGGTGCGCTGCTTCGGCGAGGGTATGCGCAAGGTGTTCGGCAACCTGAAGCTGAAGGGCGACAGGCACGACTCCGGTATGAGTTCCTTCCAGGCGTTGGCTACCGCCATCGCCGCTCAAGTGGGAACCGGCAATATCGTGGGTGCCTCCGGCGCCATCCTGACTGGCGGCCCCGGCGCCATCTTCTGGATGTGGATTATCGCCTTCTTTGGCATGGCGACGATTTACGCGGAAGCTACACTGGCATTAAAGACCCGTATCGTAGATCTCGACGGCACCGTCCGCGGCGGCCCTGTGTACTACATTACCACCGCATTTAAGGGCGGCTTCGGCAAGTTCCTGGCGGGCTTCTTCGCCGTAGCCATCGTGCTGGCTCTGGGCTTCATGGGCTGCATGGTGCAGTCCAACTCCATCGGCTCCACCATGAACACCGCCTTCGGTATCCCCACCTGGGTGTCCGGCGTGCTTCTTGTTATCATCTGCGCTGTCATCTTCCTGGGTGGCGTGCAGCGTCTGGCCTCCGTCACGGAGAAAATCGTTCCCATCATGGCGGCTATCTTCCTGCTGGGCGGTCTGGCTGTTTTGGCGGCCCGTATTACCTATATCCCCGCCACCTTTGCCATGATTTTCAAATACGCTTTCCAGCCTCAGGCCATCATCGGCGGCGGCTTCGGCTATGCCCTCAAGACCGCCATCAGCCAGGGCGCCAAGCGCGGATTGTTCTCCAACGAGGCCGGTATGGGCTCTACCCCTCATGCACACGCCCAGGCTAACGTGGCCCATCCCCACGATCAGGGTGTGGTGGCCATGATCGGTGTGTTCATTGATACCTTCGTGGTGCTGACCCTCAACGCGCTGGTTATCATCTCCACCCTGTATACCGCCGATGGCCCGCTGGCCGACTGCGGCGCGGCTGCCGCCAGCACCACGCTGACTAAGGCCAATCTGGCGCAGACTGCTTTCGGCACCGTGTTCGGTGAAAAGTTCGGTGCCATGTTCGTGGCGGTGTGCCTATTCTTCTTCGCGTTCTCCACTGTGTTGAGCTGGAATCTGTTCGGTAAGATCAACGCCAACTACCTGTTCGGCAGGAAGAATCCCCGCCGCTGCACTGTGGTATACAGTATCATCGCCCTGGTGTTTGTGTTCATCGGCACCCTGGCCAGCAACGATTTGGTGTGGGAGCTGACGGATATGTTCAACAACCTGATGGTTATTCCCAACGCCATTGCCCTGTTTGCCCTGACGGGTATGGTGGTCGCCATGTGCAAAGAGGGAAAGCTTGCCAAGAAGTAAGCTTGTTCCTTGATATACCTACCTTCCTGTGAAAACGCCCGATCCAGTCGGATCGGGCGTTTTCCGTGGCGTGGATTGACAAGTGTTACGTTTTTCGCTATAAATAAAATATCAGAACAAAGAGAGAAGAGGTGCTGCTATGTACGAATTGAATCCTATCACAGGCAACAGCTATTATATCCAAAGCCCCTCCAAGATGGGGCTGGTGAAGCTCAATGATACGGAGGTCTGCCTGATCGACAGCGGCAACGACAAGGACGCGGGCCGCAAAGTACGGCAGCTGCTGGATGCCAACGACTGGCGCTTGACCGCCATTTACAACACCCATTCCAACGCCGACCACATCGGCGGCAACCGGTATTTGCAGGGGCAGACTAAGTGCAGGATTTACGCTCAGGGCATTGAGCGGGATATCACCCGCCATCCGGTGTTGGAGCCTGCTTTTCTATACGGGGGCTTTCCGCCCAAGGATCTGCGCCACAAGTTCCTGATGGCACAGGAGAGCGATGCGGAGGAACTGACGCCGGATGTGCTGCCGGATGGCTTTGAACTGCTGCAATTGCCGGGCCACTTTTTCCATATGGCGGGCTTCCGCAGTCCGGATGATGTGGTGTATCTGGCAGATTGCCTGTCCAGCCGAGAGACGCTGGACAAGTACCAGATCGGCTTTATTTACGATGTGGCGGCCTATCTGGACA
The DNA here is from genome assembly GCA_934597125.1 of uncultured Oscillospiraceae bacterium. GTDB lineage: Bacteria > Bacillota > Clostridia > Oscillospirales > Oscillospiraceae > Vescimonas. Next base: position 10,081 of record CAKTQM010000035.1, on the reverse strand, counting down.
CGCTGGAGAAGGTCAAGGTCATGCAGGCTGCCGCGTTCGTTCCCGCTCACGCCGAGGTGACGGAGAACATCACGCCGCTGGCTCAGTACAACATCGACAAGGTGCATGAGATCGCCGACCACATGGTGGCGCTATGCGCCGAGCCTGTTATCTTCGAGGAGCTGCTGAAGAAGCTGTTTGACGACTACGGCTTGACACTGACCTTTGAGCAGTACGTACTGGTAGGCAGTACCGTAAAGTCATATCTGGCGTGGTTGAAGGACGCCGGACAACTGACGGCGATCTTCGAGGACAACCGCCTGCTGTGGAGGCGTGCATGAAGATCGAGACAGTCGAGAAAAACGGCGTGACCGTCGCCGTTGTGACAGCAGGTGCGGCCATCACCGACACTGCCTCCGCTATGGAGCTTGCCATGACGGTGCGGTACGAGACCGGCTGTTCCCGCATCGCCATCGACAAGAAGCTGGTGTGCGGCGACTTTTTTATCCTCAGCACTCAACTGGCAGGGGAGATTTTGCAAAAATTTATCAATTACCGTGTCAAAACGGCCATCTACGGTGATTATTCCCGTTATACCAGCAAGAGCCCCTGCGGGATTTCATCTATGAATCCAACCAGGGCAATGACTTTTTCTTCGTGGCGACGAAAGAGGAAGCGCTGGAAAAGCTCTCCGCCGCCAGGTAAAGCGCTTGACAGGGCAGGGAAATCATAGTATAACGTGTATATGCACATAGTGCATATACACGTTATTGAGGAGAATTTTACCATGCGTTACGAAAGAAGCGAGATGGAGATACAGGCCGCCATGCAGACGGCAGCCCGGATGTGCGCCGCCGCCCGTACCGCACCTAAGGGACACGGCAAGGACACGCTGCACACCTATGTGCTGACCGACGAGGACAAGGAAGCCCTGGCCTGTAAGATGGAGGCGGTCGGCCTGCGGGAGATGGGGGAGGAGATGTCCACCTGGTATGGCCGCGATGCCGCCTGTGTCCGCAAGGCGCTGGCGGTGGTGCTGATCGGCGCGGACAAACAGCCGCGGGGCGTGCCCCATTGCGGCTACTGTGAACACGGCGACTGCGCCGGATGCCGCGCAGCAGGCGGCAACTGCGCCTTCGCCTATGTGGATCTTGGCATCGCCGTGTCCTCCGCTGTCAGTATCGGCGCGGCGGATATGGTGGACTGCCGCATCATGTACTCCATCGGTAAGACTGCGGCGGAGATGGACTTTGATCCCGACGTGGTCTGGTTGGGAATTCCGCTGTCAATTTCCGGCAAGAATATCTTTTTTGACCGGGGTATCTTCCATAAATAAGGAGTCAAAACATGTACGAAAGTCCCTGCTATTGCACCAATTTGCGTCGTGGCGCCCTGTGGGCCACCGAGTATTACGACAGGATGCTGGCGCCCTCCGGGTTGTCCGTGCCGCAATATTATCTGCTGATCAATCTCTCCCGCATGGAGAAGGCTAATCTCAGCCAGTGGGCGGAGCGTGTGGGGCTTGACCGTACCACCATGGTGCGGAATGTGAAGACATTAGAGCATAAAGGCCTTGTCACACCCGCAGAGGGACGTGGCAAGACCTTTACCTTGACAGATACTGGAAAATCGACACTGGCGCAGGGAGTTGCCCTGTGGGAGCGGGCGCAGGAGCGGCTGCGCGACAGCATCGGCGATGCGGACGCGGACGCCCTGCTTCGCATCTGCCGCAAGCTGCAAAGCGTGGAGCTGTAAGAACGGTTACGACAGCTTTTGCTGCTTCATCCACACGTCCATGACCAGACTGTGGGGCAGCAGCTTCGTCAGCGCCGCCTGACCGCGGGCAGCAAAGCCGTATTGGCATATGTCCTTCCCGCGTTTGGCGTCCCGCCAGGTGCGGTACACGATGTCATCCGGCTCGTACATGGCGATATATTTCTTCACGACGTTGTCGCCGCCGGAGGCGGTTGCGCGGTCAAAAAAGGCGGTTCTTGTCCAGAAGGGGCATACTGCCATCACCCGCACGCCCTGACGGCGCAGTTCGCGGTTCAGCGCACGGCTGAAACTGAGGACGAAAGCCTTGGTGGCGCCGTAAACGGCAACATAGGGGATAGGCTGGAAAGCTGCCACTGACGCGATGTTGATGATCTGACTACCGCGGGGCATGTAGGGGGCTGTGATTTGACACATCGCCACCACGGCCTGACAGTTCAGGTCGGTCATGTTCAGGTTGACCGCCAGCGGCGTGTCCAGCACGGCGCCGAACTTGCCGTAGCCGCTGCAATTCATCAAAAGGCTCACCTGCACCGGTTCCTCCGCCAGCGCCGCCTGATAAGCGGTGAAGCTGGCGCGGTCAGTGAGATCCATGGCCAGTACGCGGAGAGGGAAAGGAACGGTTTCATGCAAGGCTTCCAGTTGTTCCCGATGGCGGGCGATGACCCACACCTCGTCAAAGGAGCCGAACTGATCCAATGTTTCGGCAAAGCGCTTTCCCATACCGCTGGAAGCGCCGGTGATAACGGCGATTTTCTTCATAGGGGCATCCTCCTTTTCTTTGCACCCATTATGCCATGAGCGGGAGCAATTTGCAAGGGACAAACCCCTTGACAGGTGGAGCGGCTTTGCCTATAATACGAAAAAACACGCAGGAGGGCTTCCCATGATCCGAAAAGGCACCGAACAGGACATCCCGCACATCGCGGCGATTTATGAGCATATCCATGACAATGAGGAGAGCGGCAAGTCCACTGTGGGCTGGATCCGCAACGTATATCCCACGGCGGACACGGCTCGTGCGGCGCTGGATGCCGGAGATCTGTTCGTGATGGAGGAGGACGGCGCGGTGGTAGCGGCGGCCCGCATCAACAAGATCCAGGTGCCGGTATACGCTGATGTGCCTTGGCGCTATCCCGATGTGCCGGAGGATCAGGTGATGGTGCTGCACACGCTGGTGGTGGAGCCTGCCTGCTCGGGAAAGGGGCATGGCACGGCCTTTGTCAGATTTTATGAGGACTATGCCCGCGAAAACGGATGTCCCTATCTGCGGATGGACACCAACGCCCGCAACAGGACGGCGCGGAAGATGTATGCGGGTCTCGGCTATTGGGAGGCGGGCATCATGCCCTGCGTTTTTAACGGAATCCCTGGCGTACAGTTAGTGTGTCTGGAAAAAAAGCTATAAATGCCATCGGACACGGGGTTGTGAAAACAGCCCCGTGTTTTCTTGAAAAAATGACGGAAAACGACATATCCTTAGCGTGCGCTTAACGGGATAGAGGCGTATAATATGCCATCAAAAACAGAAAGGCGGCATGACCATGGATATTTGGAAAGAGCTTCAGGACGAGGGCATCGACACGGAGTTGCTGGAGGAGATACGTCATTTCCGCACCCAGTACCCCGCCGCGCCGGAGGCGGCGGCACGGATCCCCGCACCGCGCTTTCTGTATTACGGCAAGGATATCTGGGAGAGCGCCGCCGCGGCGCTGCTGTGCGGCGAACATCTGCTGCTGGCCGGCCCCAAGGCCACCGGAAAAAACGTGCTGGCGGAGAATCTGGCTGCTGTATTTGGCCGTCCCAGTTGGGATGTGTCCATGTACGTCAATGTAGATGCCGCTTCTCTTATTGGTGCCGACACGTTGAAGGATGGGCAGGTGGTGTTTCGTGAGGGCCCCATCTGCCAGTGTGCCCGCATGGGCGGCTTTGGTGTGCTGGATGAGGTGAATATGGCAAAAAACGAAGCATTGGCTGTGCTGCACGCCACACTGGATTTCCGCCGCGTCATCGACGTGCCTGGTTATGAACGCATTGACCTTGATCCCGCTACCCGCTTCATCGGCACCATGAACTATGGCTACGCCGGTACCCGCGAATTAAATGAGGCGTTGGTATCCCGCTTTGTGGTGCTGGACATGCCGGTTATTTCCGGGGAAAACCTGCAAAAGCTGCTGCGCAGGGGCTTTCCGCAGCTGAACGGCAAGTGGGTGGATCAGTTTGCCGCCTTGTTCCGTGACCTGCGGCAAAAGTGCGACAACGGAGAGATCTCCACCAAGGCGTTGGATCTGCGCGGCCTGCTCTCGGCGCTGCATTTGATCGAGAAGGGTATTACCTCCGGCGAGGCGTTAAAGCTGGGCATCATCAACAAAGCCTTTGATCCCTTTGAGCGGCAGCTGGTGGCAGACGCGGTGTGGAGCCGCATCCCCAAGGACGCCGACCGGACAAAGCTGTTTGGCAACTGATATGGACAGAGAAGATATTCAAAGCCGCCGTGCGGCCAATCAGGCGTGGAACGGCGCGGAAAATTATGACATCCGTCCAGAGTTTCAGGCCTTTGACAGCAACGGTGATGCACAGCTTTATTTCAATACTGTGATCGGCCTTGTGTACCGATATTACCGGTTCGAGCTGTTCAAACCACTGTTTCACGCCTTTCAGCATCAGCCGAAGGGCGAGCTATACAGCGACCTATTCTGGCTGGGACTGGAGGGCGTAACTTACCATAGAGCGGTAAAGGATCGCCCTGTGCTGGAGGAGCTGCGGCGGCAGTATGCCGCTCAGGTGCTGGCAGAGTCCCATGCTGCGGATCCCCGCGATATTGCAAGCCTGCGGGCGGCTTGGTTCCGCCGCGTGCAGGGGGGGGCCGGACAGGAGGAGCCATGGCAGAAGGAAGTGCTGGATGCCCTGACCTTTGATCCGGTGTGGAGCGAACAGCAGATCGTGGACAAGATGGAGGCGCTGCTGTTTCAATATTTCCACCGTGCCCGCCGCAGTGTGACCGACCGGCAGTGGAGTATGTGGGTAGGGCGTTCATTCAGCGGAAAGGGAAGAGGCGCAGGGCGTTTTGTTCGGCCAAACGCTCTGCGCCGTCTGGATCAGCAGTCCGGCGGTGATCCGAACGAGGAGGGAACAGGAAAGAAGCGGCCGCATCCTCTTTCTTTCTTGCAGGGCAGAACACCAGAGCCCATTTTGCGGCGCTATGTAGAGGACTGTTTCGGCGTGTCTATGCTGACGCCGCCGGAACTGGCACAGGCAGAGCGTGAGCTGTGTACCGGCGTGCATAAAAATTGCCGCCTGCATTTTACCAGGGGCGTACCGCCGCAGCATGAGCTGAGCCGTGAGACTGCCTGGGATGTGGAGACCTTCCACAAACAGCGGGAGAAAAACCGTGCCTATTTTCAGGCGCACTTGGTGGAAAACAGGCTTATTATCGCCCAGCTGACGCAAAAACTGCAAAACACCATTCTGCTGCAAAGCGATGTGTCCGCGAATCTGGCGCGGTCAGGACAGCTCTGCGCACCCGTCGTGTGGCGCAGCGCCGCATTGGAGGAAGAAAAAGTATTCCAGCAGCGGCAGCAGAGCGAGATGGGGGATCTAACCGTGGATATTCTTCTGGACGGCTCTGCCTCCCAGAACCAGCAGCAGGAGAAGCTGTCTACCCAGGCGTACCTGATCGCGGAAAGTCTGGAGCGCTGCCGGATCCCCGTGCGGGTAACGGCATTCTGCTCGGTCAGCGGCTGCACGGTGCTGCGGATCTTACGGGACTACGACCAGCGCAGGAAAAATGACGCCATCTTTGACTATGTGGCCGCCGGATGGAATCGGGACGGTCTCGCCCTGCGGGCAATGGGCTGGTTGATGCGCCGCGGCCGCGCCGATCACCGACTGCTGATCATTCTCTCTGACGCCAGCCCCAACGATGACCAGCGTATCCCCATCGGTGCGCTGCCGCTGGGTGGGTATACCTACAGCGGTAAGCGAGGTATTGCGGATACCGCCGCCGAGGCGGGGGTGCTGCGCCGTCATGGCATTACGCCGGTCTGTGTGTTTACCGGCAGCGATTTGGAGCTGGAGGGCGGTCGGAAGATCTATGGAAAGGCGCTGACCCGCATTCCCACCATCGGTTGGTTTGCCGATGCCGTCAGCAAGTTGATCCAAGGACAGATCCGACAGTTATAGGAAACAAACGGGGAAAACGCTTGCGTTTTTCCCGTTTGCCTATTATAATCCAGACTTAACAATAAGATGGGAGGAGACGCTATGTACAAAAACACAAAGCGCTATGCGCTGACCAACGCTGTCATTTTGAATGGCACACGGAATATGGTACCCCAGACGGGGAAGACCGTCTACATCAGCGGCGACAGGATCGTGGACATTGCCGACAGCAGCCAGATCGCCGCAGGTTACGAGCGAATAGACTTGAGCGGGAAATATCTGCTGCCGGGGCTGATTAATCTTCATGTACATCTGCCTGCCTCCGGGAAGCCCCGAAAAAAGCCCTCTGACCCGAAAAAGCTGGTGCAGCTGATCACCTCCAACGGCGTTATGCGGAGTATCGGTGTGAAGCTGTGCGAGAGCTATGCCAGGACAGAACTGCTCAGCGGCGTTACGACCATCCGCACGGTTGGCGGCGTGGCGGATTTCGACACGCTCATTCGGGATCGGGCGGCGGAGGGGCAGATCCTGTCCCCTCGTGTGGTGGCCTCCAATATGGCGGTGTCCGTACCTGGCGGGCATATGGCCGGTTCACTGGCCTATGAGGCAAAAATGCCGGGGGAAGCCGCCGCTTATGTGACCACCATTGCGGCGGAAAAGCCGGATCTCATCAAGCTGATGATTACCGGCGGCGTTATGGACGCCGAGGTGGTGGGAGAGCCCGGCGTGCTGCGAATGCAGCCGGAACTGGTTAAGGCTGCCTGTGACCGTGCCCATGCCTTGGGGATGAGGGTGGCAGCCCATGTGGAGAGTCCGGAGGGCGTTCGAGTGGCGCTGGAAAATGGCGTGGATTCCATCGAACACGGCGCAAAGCCGGATGATGAGATCATACGACTTTTCAAAGAGTGCGGCGCTTTTCAGGTATCCACCATCTCTCCGGCGGTGCCTTATGCGCTGTTTGACCGCAGCATCTCCAACGCCACCTATGAACAACAGGAGAACGGCAAAGTGGTGTTTGAAGGCATCGTAGCGCTGGCCAAAGCCTGTCTGGAAAACAACATTCCCGTGGGGGTGGGTACCGACACCGGATGCCCGTTCATTACTCACTATGATATGTGGCGTGAGCTCTGCTATTTTGTGAAATTCTGCGGGGTGACGCCGTCCTTTGCTCTGTACAGTGCCACGCTGCTGAACGCCCAACTGGCAGGCGTCGGTTACTTGACCGGCTCTATCGAGAAGGGTAAGGCTGCGGATCTTATCGTTTGTGCTGCCGATCCGCTGGAGGATCTGACGGCTCTGCGGAGGCTGGATATGGTCATCAAGGACGGCTGGCGCATTAACCATCCGACGGTGAAAAAGATGCCCCAGGTGGAGCGGGAGCTGGACAAATTCCTGTGAACGCATTTTTAGAATTCAGTGTTGAAAAACGTAAACTTTTGGGGTATACTATTTTCAAATACACTTGGAGGTCACAATTATGATCGAAATTACCAAAGATACCATTATCGGTGACATTCTGGATATCGCACCCCAGACGGCGCCGATCTTCCTGTCCATCGGCATGCATTGTCTGGGCTGCCCCTCTTCTCGTGGCGAGACGGTGGAAGAGGCCTGCGCCGTTCACGGTGTGGACGTGGACAAGCTGTTGGCCGTGGTCAACGAAGCCGCCAACAACAAGGCGGAGTAACGGAACGAATGCGATAAAACGCATACGGCATGCCGTATGCGTTTTATCCTGTTTATCACGATGAAAGAACTAATGTTACAGCCCCGCCTGCAGCTGCTGGCGGATATGGTGCCCCCCAATGCAAGATTGGCTGACGTGGGAACAGATCACGGTTATCTTCCGGCCTGGCTGCTGCAGAAAGGGCGGATTGAAAGTGCCATTGCGTCGGATATCGTGCAGGGGCCGCTGAACCACGCACGGCAGACTGCGGCGGAATACGGTGTGACCGGTATTGACTTCCGTCTCTGTTCGGGTCTGGATGCCATCGCGCCGGAAGAAGTGGATACGATCATTATTGCCGGTATGGGCGGCGAAACGATCCAGGCGATCCTTTCTGCCGCTTCTTGGACGGCGGCAGGGGGGCATCTTTTGTTGCTCCAGCCCATGACAAAGGTGGAATACCTGCGAAAATGGCTGACTGACAATGGATACGCCTTTACACAAGAGCGACTGGTTTTTGATAAGGAGCACCTCTATCCAGTGTTTGCGGTGCACGGCGGCCAGCAGCCACCTTTGACGGCGGCCCAAGAGTATGGCGGCGTGCTGCTGGACGATGATCCGTTGTATGCCGCTTATCTGGATGAGCGGATCGGAAAGCTGGATAAGGCGATAGAAGGATTGCGCCGGTCTACAGATGAAAGAAGTGCTGTGAAGGTAATTACCTTAACGGATATTTGCCGTGTTTTGAAAGAAAAGAGGGATACACTTTGACTTGTGTTGCCGATATTGAGCGTTTTTTATATGGTTGGGCGCCCCGTGATCTGGCAATGGGATGGGATAATGTGGGCCTGCTGGTAGGCAATGCCGCGACTGAGGTACATAAAGTGCTGGTGGCACTGGATGTAACAGAGGCGGTGGCGGAAGAGGCGGTCGAGATGGGCGCTGAACTGATCTTGGCCCACCATCCGCTGATGAACTGTGCCTGGCACAAGGTGCAGCATGTGACCGCTGATGACGCACAGGGCCGTATCATTACTACCCTGCTGAAAAACGGTGTGTCCGCCATCTGCATGCATACAAACCTGGACGCGGCGCAAGGCGGCGTCAACGATGTCTTGGCGGTAAAATTAGGCCTGAGTGGGACAAAACCCCTGACGGATGAAAAAATTGGCCGTTTTGGGACGCTAAATTGCGAAAAACCCCTTGTGGAGTTCCTACAGGATGTGATAAAATATTTAGGGTGCAATGGTTTGCGCTATGTGGACTGCGGCAAACCTGTCCACCGCGTGGCGGTGGGCGGTGGCGCTTGTGGCGATTACATCGGGCAGGCCATCGCTCTGGGCTGCGACACCTTTGTGACCTCTGATTTGAGCTATCACGAGTTTCTGGACACAAAGGCGCTGAACCTGATCGACGCGGGACATTTTCCCACGGAGAATGTGATCTGCCCCGTGATCGCGGAGCGTTTGCAGGCAGCCTTTCCGCACATTTCGGTGGCCCTGTCGGCCGCCCATGACCGTGAGATCATACAATATTGCATAAAGAAGGAGAAGTAAACTATGTCCGGACATTCCAAATGGCACAATATTCAAAAGACCAAGGGCGCGGCTGACGCCAAGCGCAGCGCGGCGTTTACCAAGATCGCCAAGGAGATCATCGTGGCCGTCAAGCAGGGCGGCAGCGGCGATCCCAATAATAACTCCCGTCTGGCCACCGTGGTAGCCAAGGCCAAGGCGGCCAACATGCCCAACGACAATATCAAGCGCACCATCGACAAGGCGCTGGGTGCCGGTAATACCGACAACTACGAGTCCGTCACCTACGAAGGCTATGGCCCCTGCGGCGTGGCCGTTATCGTGGAGGCGCTGACCGACAACCGCCAGCGTACCGCCCCTGAGATTCGCCACTATTTCGATAAGTTCGGCAAAGGTATGGGTGCCCAGGGCTGTGTCAGCTGGTCTTTCGACCGCAAAGGCGTTATTGTCATCAATAACGAGGATGAAGAACTGGACGAGGAAGCCGTCATGATGGACGCACTGGATGCCGGCGCCGAGGATATGGAGGCTGACGGCCCTGTGTTTGAAGTTACCACCGACCCCGACAGTTTCAACGATGTAGTCAAAGCATTGGAGGAGAAAGGGTATTCCTTCGAGAGCGCTGAGATCGAGATGGTTCCCCAGAATTACATCACCATGACCAGCGAAGATGACGTCCGCAGCATGACCAAGCTTCTGGACATGCTGGACGATAATGAGGACGTGCAGAACGTCTGGCATAACTGGCAGCAGGATTGATAAAACTTTTCCTGCGGAAAAGAAGCTGATTGAAAAAGGAGACCACCCCTTAGCGGGTGGTCTCCTCTTAACATCGCAAAATGAGAAGAAACACCACAACTTTCGTTGCGGTGTTTCTTTGGTGGAGATAAGCGGGGGCCCCGTCAAGATTTATGCGCAAAATTGTTTGCAGGCTCCGGCTGAATGAAGTCAGCCGGCAATAGAGGCA
>CAKTQM010000034.1 GCA_934597125.1 uncultured Oscillospiraceae bacterium | reverse complement strand
CGTAAGACCGGTCACGGTGCTGTCGGCGCTTACAAGGTGCTGAGCAAGAAGTTCAGCTGGATGGGCTGGCTGGGCATTCTGTCCGCGTTCTTCATCCTGTTCTTCTACTGCGCACTGGGCGGCTACTGCATCAAGTACACCGTCCTGAACGTGGGCGACCTGTTCGGCGCCGGCTTCGGCTCCAACGGCCTGAACGGCGACCAAATCTTTGGCGCGTTCATGTCCAACCCCACTGAAGCCATTATCTACGGCCTGATCTTCGTGGCTCTGACCATGATCATCGTTATGGGCGGTATCGGCGGCGGTATCGAGAAGGTCTGCTCCATCGGCATGCCCGCTCTGTTTGTGGCTCTGATCATCTGCATCATCCGCGCCTGCACTCTGCCCGGCGCTGTGGACGGCCTGAAGTACATGTTCGTTCCCGGTTGGGCCGTCGCCAACGGCGTTATCGCCGAGGCACCCAGTTTCTTTGAGGTTCTGTCCACTGCCGGCGGCCAGATGTTCTTCTCCCTGTCTCTGGGCATGGGCGCCATGATCACCTACGGCTCCTACCTGGATAAGAAGGAGAACCTGGAAAAGAACGCCATCCTCATCGTGGTTATGGATACGCTGGTGGCCCTGATGGCCGGTCTGTGCGTCATCCCCGGCCGTTTCGCTCTGGATCCCGAGGGCGCTCTGGGCGGCCCCAGCCTGCTGTTCATCACCATGCAGAACGTGTTCCACAACATGGGCGCTGTGGGCCCCATCTTTGGTATCCTGTTCTATCTGCTGGTTGTGTTTGCTGCTATCTCCTCCTCCATCTCCCTGCTGGAGGTCATCGTGGCCCACTTCGTGGATAAGGCCCGCATTGCCGGCAAGGGCGACAAGCGTAAGAGCTACACCCTGATCGCCGCCGCGCTGGTGGGCATCGGCGCCATCCTGGTGTGCGCCGACTCTCTGGGCAACGCCAGCTTCACACCGTGGAAGCTGCTGGGTCTGGAAACCTATGCCGGCTGGAATGATTGCTGGCTGGACTTCTGGGATATGCTGTCCGAGGGTATCATGATGCCTCTGGGCGCGCTGCTGATGTCCCTGATGATCGGCTGGGAGATCGGCCCCGAGGTGGTCAAGGACGAGTGCGAAGCAACGCCCGGCCACAAGATGGGCTCCTTCGGCTTCTTCAAGATCTGCGTGAAGGTCATCACCCCCCTGTGCATGCTCTTCATCCTGTACGGCCAGGTCTCCAGCTTCTTCGGATTCTAAGAAGTTTGTCCTGAAAGGCTGATTTCCGGGCCCGCCAGCCCGCAGCTCTTCTTACTAAAAAATGTGACAAAAAAGAAATGTCCGCCTTTGGCGGACATTTCTTTTGCAGTTGTCGGAAAAGGACAGAGAAAAACGGGAAAAACCATGATAGGAAGCAGGTTTGTACTGTACACGAAAAGCGGGATTTTCCTGTCAAGGAAAATTTTTGTGTGGGATTTGACGTTTCCTGAAAAGAAAAATGTATAAGTGTTTAACGGGAAATATTGAAAAACACCTCGGTTAAACCTATAAAATCTTTATAAATACAGTAAAATATGCGCAAGAACCGTAGAAAAATTCGTTCACAAAATGTTAAAAACATAAAATCCCACGCAAAAAATTTATCAACATTGCTAATTGCGGATGGAAAATGAATCCTGTATACTTTTTTTATACCCCAAGGATGGGGTTCCTTCCCGCCTTGGGTGGTGTTCCGGCAGCGTGGCGGCGCTGCGGAATGTTTCCTGTCAGTAGACAGGAAAACCACATTTTTTAGTAAGGAGAGAAAACAATGGAAGAAAGAAAAGGCTTTGGATCCAATTTTGGATTCCTGATGGCTGCTGTTGGTTCGGCGGTCGGTCTGGGCAACATCTGGGGCTTCCCCAATAAGATGGGCGCCTGCGGCGGCTTCACGTTCCTTATCATCTACCTGATCCTGGCGGTCTGCTGCGGCTTCATCGTCATGGTGGGCGAGCTGGCCCTGGGCCGTAAGACCGGCCACGGCGCGGTGGGCGCTTACAAGGTCCTCAGCAAGAAATTCAGCTGGATGGGCTGGCTGGGTATCCTGTCCGCGTTCTTCATCCTGTTCTTCTACTGCGCCCTGGGCGGCTACTGCATCAAGTACACCGTCCTCAACGTGGGCGACCTATTTGGCGCAGGCTTCGGCTCCAACGGCCTGAACGGCGGCGAGATCTTCGGCGCTTTCATGTCCAACCCCACCGAGGCCATCATCTACGGCCTGATCTTCGTGGCCCTGACTATGATCATCGTCATGGGCGGTATCGGCGGCGGTATCGAAAAGGTCTGCTCCATCGGTATGCCCGCTCTGTTCGTGGCCCTGATCATCTGCATTATCCGCGCCTGCACCTTGCCCGGCGCTGTGGACGGCCTGAAGTACATGTTCGTTCCCGGTTGGGCCGTCGCCAACGGCGTTATCGCCGAGGCACCCAGCTTCTTTGAGGTTCTGTCCACCGCTGGTGGCCAGATGTTCTTCTCCCTGTCTCTGGGCATGGGCGCTATGATCACCTACGGTTCCTACCTGGATAAGAAGGAGAACCTGGAAAAGAACGCGATCCTGATCATCGTCATGGATACTCTGGTGGCCCTGATGGCTGGTCTGTGCGTTATCCCCGGCCGTTTCGCTCTGGATCCCGAGGGCGCTCTGGGCGGCCCGTCCCTGCTGTTCATCACCATGCAGAACGTGTTCCACAACATGGGCGCTGTGGGCCCCATCTTCGGTATCCTGTTCTATCTGCTGGTTGTGTTTGCTGCTATTTCCTCCTCCATCTCTCTGCTGGAGGTCATCGTGGCCCACTTCGTGGATAAGGCCCGTATCGAGGGCAAGGGCGACAAGCGTAAGAGCTACACCCTGATCGCCGCTGTTGCGGTTGGCATCGGCTGCATCCTGGTCTGCGCCGACTGCCTGGGCGGCAACAACATCCACCCCGCCGCGCTGCTGGGCATTGAATCTCCCAAGGCCTGGGCGGCTGACTGGCTGGACTTCTGGGATATGCTGTCTGAAGGTATCATGATGCCTCTGGGCGCGCTGCTGATGTCCCTGATGATCGGCTGGGAGATCGGCCCCGAAGTAGTCAAGGAGGAGTGTGAGCAGCAGGGCCAGAAGTTTGGCGCTTACGGCTTCTTCAAGGTCTGCGTCAAGGTCATCACCCCCCTGTGCATGCTGCTGATCCTGTACGGCCAGGTCATGTCCTTCTTCGGCTAAGGCCACGCGCTGTATATTGATACACAAATAAATGAATAAACCAAAGGCCGGAGCCCGCCGCTCCGGCCTTTGGTTTTTGCTGCGAAGATTTGAAATAGGGGCGCGCTTACAGCGCGCCCCTATTTTATCCCATCAAAGCAATGGCGTGATGCAGATTCCGGATCTCCACTCTGGGCTGGCTGGCGGCGTATTCGCCGTCCAGAGACCAGGGAATGATGTCGTCGGTAGTCAGCGTCACGTGGGACACGTGGCGGAAAATGACGCCGGGGGCGTCGTACTCCATACGGGTCAGGGAGCCGATCAGGCCGCTGAGCTCCACGGCGTTTTTGGGCATCCGCAGCAACAGCAGTTCAAAGCTGCCGTCGTCCATTTTCACGTGGTTGGGATCCAGCTTCATCAGCCCGCCCAGAGAGGTGGAGTTGCATACGGCGCCGAATATATATTCGCCATCAAACACCTCCTCATCCGTCTCGATACGGCAGCGGTAGGGGCGCAGGGAGTCCAGATCGCCCATGCCCTCGAAAATATAGGCCAGATGACCCAGAGCGTTTTTCGCCGCCTGGGTGGCGCTGTAGGAGGCGCGGGTGAAGGCGCCGAAGGAGGCCACATAGGCGAAATACCGCCCGTTGTGCTGCCCTAGATCCAACAGACGGGGCTGGGTGCAGGCGGCAATGGCGTTGGCCGCCGCCATGGGCTGGGAGGGGATGTGCAGGCTGGCGGCAAAGTCGTTGGTGCTGCCGTGGGGGATATACCCCACAGGCGGGCGCTGCTCCAGCGTCATCAGGCCGCAGAGGGTTTCGTTCAGCGTGCCGTCGCCGCCGGCACAGACCACCAGATCAAAGCTGCCGCCCAGCTCCGCCGCCGCCCGTTTGGCGTCGCCGGGGCCCTCCGTCGTGAACAGCTTGATAAGGTAGCCCGCCTGGGAAAGCCGCGCCACCACGTCGAACATGGGGGCCATGGAGCGGGTGCGGCCGGCGCGGGGATTGACGATAAACAGCAGTTTTTTCATGGAAAGACCTCCTGATCACGGTTGGCTGCCCCCATTATGCCACATCCGGCGGAAAAATGCAATTCCTCCGCCCAAAAGCCCTTGCCAAACGGGAGAAAAGTGAGTATGATAAAAGAAAAACGCGGAAAACGGGGGCGGTTTGATGAAGGGCAAGGTCTATTGGCGCTGGGGTCTGACGGCGTTTTTAACGGTGTGCGCCATTTTGGTGTTTTATGACGCCTTTTATCAGGGCGGCACGCTGCAGCATGTGCTGGGCAAGCTGGCGGAGGTGCTGGCGCCGGTGTTCTATGGCATAGCCATGGCCTATCTGCTGACGCCGCTGGTGAAGTGGTTCGAGCGGGGCATCCTGTGGTGCAAGAGCAAGTGCCGCGGCTGGAAGGACAAGACCTTCAAGCACGGCGCGGCCTGTCTGCGGGCCGCCGCCATTCTGCTGACGTGGGCTGTTGTGCTGGCGCTGCTGTACTGGCTGATGAGCGTGCTGATCCCCCAGCTGATCGACAGCGTTACCATGCTGATTAAAAACGCCCGCTATTATTACTATAAAGTGTACCGCTGGGCCGACAACTGGCTGAAGGACAACCCCGAGATCGGCAGCTGGGCCAACGACGTGCTGAGCGAATACTACAACAATGCGGTGGCTACCCTGACCGACACGGTGCTGCCCAAGGCGCAGGAGATCGCCACCGCCCTGACCGGCGGCATCTGGACGGGCATCCGCAGCGTGGTGACCTTTGCCATGAACTTCATCGTGGGCATCATCATCTCCGTGTACCTGCTGGCGATGAAGGAGAAAAGTCTGGCCCGCTGCTGCAAGATGATCTATGCCGCCTTCCGCCGCGAGACGGCGGATCTGATCCTCAGCGGTCTGCACCAGACCAATCAGGTGTTTTCCGGCTTCGTGCGTGGCAAGCTGCTGGATTCGCTGATCATCGGCATCCTGTGCTTCATCGGCTGCTCCATTCTGAAAATGCCCTATACCCCGCTGGTCAGCGTGGTGGTGGGCGTCACCAACGTGATCCCCTTCTTCGGGCCGTTTTTGGGAGCCATCCCCAGCGCGTTCCTGATTTTGCTGGCGGATCCGCTGAAATGTCTGTATTTCATCATCTTCATCATCCTTTTGCAGCAGCTGGACGGCAATGTCATCGGCCCAAAAATTCTGGGCGACAGCACCGGCATTTCCAGCTTCTGGGTCATCGTGGCTATTCTGGTGGGCGGCGGCTTCTTCGGCGTGCCGGGCATGTTCTTCGGCGTGCCGGTGTTCGCCTGCCTGCGGCTGCTGATCAAGTGGTTGATGGATCGCCGCCTGGCGAAACGCGGCATGCCCACCGAGGCCAGCGCCTATGTGGAGCGCAAAGAGGCGCTGGCACGGGAGAAGGAGACGGAGAGGGAAGGAAAATGAAAAAGCAGGCGGTTCACCTGCCTGTTTTTATAGGAAAAGTATCAAGCATTACGGAAGCGAAATGCAAGGGAGCTCTTGACAAATCTGCACCGGCTTGGGTATAATAAAGACAAGGGTAATACTTCGCAGAGAGGTTTTAACCCTGTTTGTTCAGATTTTCTTTATTGCCAAGAAAACCGTCACTTGCCAGAGTGGCGGTTTTCCCATTTTATTCTCAGACTGAACACGAGTCCAAACAGATGGAATGTAATGGAAATAGGCATAATATCACCTCCCTTCGGAGGGATCGAGCCAAAACCGCCCCGCAATGTGTATGTATTACCCTTGCAAAAACAAAGGTAGCATATCTGCTGGATTTTGTCAACAAAGTGAAGAGGAGAGGACTCCAGCGTCTTGTTGGCGGCGCTTCCGCAAATTCCTTCTTGTCATACGGGGAAAAGTGTGGTACACTGCCCCTTGAGCCTGCACATTGCGCGGGACTCGAGCCATATTGACAATTTCATATGGAAACCATTATTTCTGTCCCTGCGGAAGGACGCGGGGAGAAAAGGAGAAGAACATGAAGAAACTGGTATCTCTTTTCCTGTCGCTGGTAATGGTCGGCGCTGTACTCTGCGGATGCGGAGGCGGCAGCGGACAGGGCGACGAAGGAAGTAACGGCTTGCAAAACGAGCGGAAAGCCAACAACGAGATCGTTGTGGCTATCGCTCAAGACCTGGAAGACAGTCTTGACCCCCACGCGGCAGCGTCGGCAGGAACCAGAGAGGTCTTGTTCAACATTTACGAGGGTCTGGTGAAAACCGGCCCCAATGGTGAATTGATCCCCGCGGTCGCCGAAGACTACGCCATTTCGGAGGACGGACTGGCCTACACCTTCACATTGCGTGAGGGCGTGACCTTCCACAACGGCGAGCCGGTGACGGCGGAGGATGTGATCTATTCCCTTACCCGCTGCGCCGGCAATTCCGGGGATTCTGCCCTGGTGTCGGCGTTTTCTGCTATCCAGGATCTGAAAGCCGTGGACGAAAAGACGGTGACCTTCCGTCTGGCTCAGCCGGATATGGAGCTGATCTATTTCCTGACGGCGGCCATCATTCCCCAGAGCAGCGAAGGACAGTCCGGCTTTATCCCCGGCACCGGCCCCTTCAAGCTGGTGTCCCGCTCCCCCCAGGAGAACATCGTCATGGAGCGCTATGACGGCTATTGGGGCACTCCCGCCAGGGTGGGCAAGGTAACGTATCAGATCTATGAGGATTCCACCGCGCTGATGATGGCCCTGAAGGGCGGCAGCGTGGATCTGTGCGCCCACCTGACCAGCGCCCAGACCGCCCAGCTGGGCGGTGACTTCACCGTGGTGGAGGGCACCATGAATCTGGTGCAGGCGGTGTATCTGAATAACGCCCAGAAGCCCTTTGACAACGAAAAGGTGCGGCAGGCCATGAGCTATGCCATCAACCGGCAGGAGATCATGGACATCATGGCCGACGGCCACGGCGCCGCCGTGGGCAGCAGCATCTATCCCAAGCTGACGAAGTACTTCCTGCCGGAGCTGGTGGACTACTACAGCTATGACCCCGCCAAGGGCAAGGAGCTGCTGGCGGAGGCGGGCTATCCCGACGGCTTTGACATGGTCATCACCGTGTCGTCCAACTATCAGCCCCACATGGACACCGCCGAGGTGGTGGTGCAGCAGCTGGGCGCCATCGGGATCCGGGCCACGGTGCAGCCGGTGGACGCCGCCACGTGGTACAATGACGTGTATGTGGGCCGCCAGTTCCAGGCTACCATCACCGGTCTGGACGCCAAAAACATCACTGCCCGCGCCATGCTGGAGCGCTTTGTCTCCGATAACGGCAAGAACTTTGTCAACTACAACAACCCCGCCTATGACGCCCTGTACGCTCAGGCCCGCGCCAGCGCCGACGACGCGGAGCAGACCGCCCTGTATCAGCAGATGGAGACCATGCTGACCGAGACCGCCGCCAACCTGTATCTGCAGGACATGGCGGATCTGGTGGCCATCCGCACGGGACTGACGGGGTATACGTTCTATCCCATTTATGCTCAGGATCTGAGCACCATTTCCTACGAGTAAAACGAGCTGTGCGGTTTTATGCGTAGGGGCGGGGTTCTACCCCGCCCGCCGTATACCGCAAATGCGTCCGTATATCGTGCGGGAGGGGCAGAGCCCCTCCCCTACACACAGAAAACGAACCGCTCCTGCGTATCCCCAACCAACCAAACAGAAAGAGATGATGACCATGCGCAACATCATAAAGAAGATCGGAATGATGCTCCTGACCATGGTCATCGTCTCTTTCTTCGCATTTCTGGCGTTTCAGATTATCCCCGGCGACCCCACCATCAAGCTGCTGGGCAGCGACGCCACCGCCGAGGCGGTGGCCGCCCTGCGGGCGGAGTTGGGACTGGATCGCCCTTTTTTCACCCGCTATTTCGAGTGGGTAGTCAATGCCCTCCACGGGGATTTCGGTACATCCTATGTCTACGCCATGCCGGTGGCGGAGCTGCTGCACGGCAAGCTGGGCGTCACCGCGCTGCTGACGGCCATCGCCTTCGTGCTGATCGTAGCGGTGTCGCTGCCTGTGGGGCTGTTCGCCGCCTCCCGTCAGGGCGGGTGGCTGGATCGGGCGCTGACGGTGCTGGGTCAGGTGGTGATGGCGGTGCCTCCCTTCGTGGTGGGCATTCTGCTGACGCTGCTGTGCGGTCTGGTGCTGCACTGGTTCGACCCGGGCGCGTTTATCGCGCCCAGCCGCGGCTTCTGGCGCAGCGTGGGGTATCTGCTGTACCCTGCCGCCGCCATTGCCCTGCCCCGCATCGCCATGACGGTGAAGATGCTGAAGGGCTCCATCACCGGCGAGCTGGGCAGGGACTACGTCCGTACCGCCTACAGCCGGGGCAACACCCCGCGGGCGGTGCTGTACCGCCACGTGCTGCGCAACGCCGTGGTGCCCACGGTGGCCTTTCTGGCTATGACGGTGGCCGATATCGTGGCCGGCAGTGTCATCATCGAGCAGGTCTTTGCCATCCCCGGCATCGGCCGCATGCTGCTGACCTCCATCGCCAATCGGGACTTTCCCGTGGTGCAGGCCATTGTGGTGATCCTGGCCCTGTGGGTGGTGCTGGTGAACACGCTGGCGGATATCCTGAACCAGCAGCTGGATCCCCGGCTGCGGCTGCGATAGGGAGGGACGGACATGCTGCTGCAAAAGAAGAATACGTCCTTCCGCATCGGCGCGGCCATTGCCGCCGTGATGGCGGCGCTGGCGCTGATCGGCTATGTCTGGACGCCCTATGACCCCACGGCCATCGTGGGCAGCGAGAAGTTTCTGGCGCCCTCCCTGCACCATCTGTTCGGAACGGACAGCTTTGGCCGCGATATTTTCAGCCGCGTCATGGCGGGCATGGGCACCACCTTTTTCATCGCCCTGTGTACCGTATTGATCGGCGGTGCGGTGGGCACTCTGATCGGGGCCTTTACCGGTTATTTCGGCGGCGTGGCGGATGAGGTGCTCATGCGCCTGAACGACGCGCTGACGGCCTTTCCCAATATCCTGCTGGCGCTGGTGTTCATCGCCATGCTGGGCTTTGGCAAATACAATGTGATCCTGGCGCTGGGGGTGGCCTTCATTCCCAGCTTTGCCCGGGTGGTGCGGGCGGAATTCGCCCGCCATCGGGCCATGAGCTATGTCAAATCCGCCCGATTGATGGGGGCCTCCCATCTGCGGATCATCTTCCGGCACATTCTGCCCAACACCTGGGGCGTGCTGCTGCCGGCGCTGGTCATCGGGTTTAACAACGCCGTGCTGGCGGAGGCCAGCATGAGCTATCTGGGTATCGGTGTGTCCGCGCCGGATGTGTCGCTGGGCTATATGCTGTCGGAATCCCAGAGCTATATGATAAAGGCGCCCTGGTACGTGCTGTGTACCGGCGCGGTGATCGTGCTGCTGATCCTGGGCGTCAGCATGATGGGCGAGGGGCTGCGGAAGGAGGACGTGTGACCATGCTGGAGATCAGGGATCTGCGTGTGCGCTTTCACGACGCCGGCCACAACGCGGTGGACGGCATCTGCCTGACGGTGGCCGACGGCCAGATCATGGGTCTGGTGGGGGAGAGCGGCAGCGGCAAGACCGTCACCGCCATGGTGGTGTCCGGATTGATGCCCCAGCGGCGGGCGGATGTGACCGGACAGGTGCTGCTGGACGGCGTCGATCTGCTGGGCCTGACCCCCGCCCAGATGCGCCGCCGTCAGGGCTGCGCCATCTCCGTGGTGTTTCAGGAACCCATGAGCGCCATGAATCCCGTCATGCGCATCGGCCCTCAGGTGGAGGAGGCGCTGCGGGTACACACGAAGCTGTCGGCTCAGGAGCGGCGGGAGCGGGCCCTGCAGGCCCTGCGGGACGTGGATCTGCCGGACGCCGAGGCGGTGTATGACAAATACCCCCACCAGATGTCCGGCGGCATGCTGCAGCGGGCCATGATCGCCGCGGCCATCATCTCCCGCCCCAAGCTGCTGCTGGCGGACGAGCCCACCACGGCGCTGGACGTGACGATTCAAGCCCAGATACTGGAGCTGCTGCTGCGGCTGAATCGGGAGCTGGGCATGTCCATTCTGTTTATCTCCCACAACCTGAACGTGGTGCGCAAGCTGTGTACCCACGTGGCGGTGATGGAAAAGGGCCGCATCGTGGAGACCGGCGAGACACAGCGGGTGTTCCACGACCCCCAGGCGGAATATACCAAGCGGCTTATCGCCGCCATCCCCACGAGGAAGAAGCTATGGTAGAGACGGTTTTAGAGGTGAAGGGCCTGAACGTGTGGTATCGCGGCACAGGCCTGCGCAGACAGCGCCATCAGGTGCTGCATGATATCAACTTTACCCTGCACCGGGGCGAGATCCTGGGTCTGGTGGGGGAGAGCGGCAGCGGCAAATCCACTCTGGCGCGGGCCGTGCTGGGGATGGAAAAGGATGTGACGGGCACCGTCACCCATTACACCAAGCGGCCCCAGATGGTGTTTCAGGATCCGGCGGGCAGTCTGAATCCCGCCTTTACCGTGGGCCGCGCTCTGGCGGAGCCGCTGCTGATCTACGGTAAATACGACAGGGCCGGCGTGGAGAGCCGCGTGCGGGACACCATGGCTCTGGTGGGACTGGACGGGAGTTATTATGACCGCTATCCCCACCAGCTCTCCGGCGGGCAGAAGCAGCGGCTGTGCATCGGCATGGCGCTGATTCAGAAGCCGGGGCTCATCATCGCCGACGAGGCGGTGTCGGCGCTGGACGTGACGATTCAGGCCCAGATCCTACAGCTGATCGCCCGGCTGCGGCGGGAGTTCGGCATCTCCTACCTCTTCATCTCCCACGACCTGAACGTGGTCTACGAGATCTGCGACCGGTGCCTTGTGCTGAAGGATGGCCGCATCGTGGAGCAGGGGACGGTGGACGAGGTATACGACCATCCCCGGGCGGAGTATACGAAACAGTTATTACAAGCAGCGGAGTGAGAAAGCTATGACAGACGAAAGAAAGCAGCAATTACTGAATCTGGCCCTGGACAGCGAGCCCTTTGACGTACACAACCATGTGAAGATCGTGGCGGTGGACGACGGCTGGGCCCAGGTGGAGGTGGAGATCCACCCCGAGACGCTGAACCGCTGGGGCATCCCCCACGGCGGCATTTTGTTCACCCTGTCGGACGTGGCCTGCGGCATGGCTATCCTGACCACGCGGATGGAGGCCTGCGTCACCGTCAGCGGCACCATCGACTGCGTCAGCGCCGGGCCCTCCTCCGGCAAGCTGATCGCCACCGGACGGGTGCAGAAGGCGGGCGGCAAGCTGGTCTTCTGTGATTCCGAGATTCGTGACGAAACCGGAAAGCTCATCACCACCGGCCACACGGTGATGTACTTCACCGGCCGGCAGTTGGCGTGATGGAACGGTTGCGGCGCTGCCGGAGATATCTGTGGTGGCTGGCGGGATTGGCGGCGTTTTTCGCCGTCTATTTCCCCCTGCGCACCTGCCGCACCGCCATGAACTGGCTGTGCGGCCGTGTCATTTTACCCCTGGAGCAGGCGCTGGGGCGTCTGTGCAGCCTGACCTCCTTGTCCGTGGCGGAGGTGCTGGTCCTGTCGGGCATCTACGCGGCGCTGCTGTATCTGGCGTGGCAGGTGCGGTGTCTGATCGCCCGTCCGGAAAAGGGGCTGCGCCTGCTGCGGATGGCGCTGACAGCGGTAAATGTAACCCTCGGCATCTATGCGGGCTTTTGCCTGTTCTGGGGGGTGTTTTACGGAGCCGACAGCTTTCAGGACAGAAGCGGCCTGACCGCCCGTGGCGGCACCGTGGCGGAGCTGACGGTGCTGACCCAGCGCTTTGCCAATGAGGTTTCCGTCCTTGCGCCCCGGGTGGCGCGGGACGAAAACGGCTGCTTTGCCGTGCCGCGGCAGGAGATCTTCGACGCCGCGCTCTCCGCCTATGACGGCGTGGCGGAGGAGTTTGACTGTCTGCGCAGGCCCAACGCCGCGCCCAAGGCCTTCGTGTCCTCGCGGGGCATGAGCTATCTGGATTTCAGCGGCTTTTACTTCCCCTTCACCGGCGAGGCCAACCTGAACGATGAGAGCCCCGCCGCCTATCTGCCCGCCAACATCTGCCACGAGCTGGCTCACCAGCAGGGGGTGGCGTCGGAGCAGGAGTGCAATTTCATTGCCATTCTTGCGGCCACCACCACGGAAAACGACGCCTATCGCTATTCCGGCTATCTGATGGGCTATGTCCATTTGGCTAACGCCCTGTACCGGACGGACAGGGAGGCGTGGCAGACTGTTCGGGACAGTCTGGCGGATACGGTGCGGGCCGACCTGGCGCGAAACAGCGCCTATTGGGCCCGGTTCGACGGACTGGTGAACACCGCCGCCACCAAGGTCTACGACGGCTTTTTGAAGTCCAACGGTCTGAGTGACGGCATACAGAGCTACGGCGCGGTGGTGGATCTGCTGCTGGCCTATTACGGCGGATGAAAGGGATCTTTCAGACACATTGCGCCGCCCGGAGAAAGGAGCCGCCTATGGCTAATCCCCAATATGACAGCATGCTCTCCGTGGCGCGGCAGCGGATCGCCCGCCATGCGCCGGAGGATATTGCCCGCCGCGCCGCCGTGGGCTGGCGGGACGGCTGTTTTCTGGTGCCCACGCTGGGAAAAACCGTGACAGTAACGCTGCCGTCTCTTGCCCTGTCGCCGGAGCTGGATATGTGGCACGCCCTGACGCTGCTGCACTATCTGGATCTGGCGGACGGCACGTCCCTGACGGGGCGAATGATGGCCTTCGGCCAGTATCGGGACGGTATGGTGCGGGGCGGCGATTTTGACCGGCGGGCGGAGCAGGTGATCCGCCGGCAGCTGGGACGGCTGAGCGCGGCGGAACTGCGCCGCCGCTGCCTTGCCCTTGGGGCGGAGCTGGAGCCCTCCAACGCCGATCTCTGCGCCCGGTTTCCCTTCCTGCCCCGCTATCCCATATGGCTGCGGCTGTGGCTGGCGGATGAGGAGTTCCCCGCCTCGGGGCGCATGTTTATCGACGAGGCCGCCGCCCATTACCTGACGGTGGAGGACGCCGTCACCGTGGGCGATCTGCTGCTGGAGCGGCTGACCGGCGGCCCCACACCACGCTGACAGGAGGCGCTTATGGCAAACTACATCGTCATCCCCGATTCCTTCAAGGGTACGCTGTCCTCGGTGGAGGTGTGCCGCATCGTGGAGGAGGTCATCCATACCCTGGAGCCGGAGGCCCGCGTCCGCACCATCCCCGTGGCGGACGGCGGTGAGGGCACGGTGGACGCTTTTCTTGCCGCCGTGGGCGGCCGGCGGGTGAACGTGACCTGCACCGGCCCCTGCGGCGAACCGCTGACAGCCGGCTACGGTCTTTTGCCGGACGGCACGGCGGTGGTGGAGATGGCCGCCGCCGCGGGGCTTCCTCTGGTGGGAGAGCGCCGGGATCCGGAGCAGACCACCACCTATGGCGTGGGGCAGCTGATGACCCACGCCGCCCGTCAGGGCGCGAAAAAGCTGGTGCTGGCGCTGGGCGGCAGCGCCACTAACGATGGCGGCTGCGGCGCGGCCGCCGCCGCGGGCGTGCGGTTTTGGGACGGGTCGGGCAGACCCTTTGTCCCTGTGGGCGCCACGCTAAAGGATATCGCCCGCATCGACGTGTCCGCCATGGATCCGGCGCTGGCGAGCATTCCCGTGGAGACCATGTGCGACATTGATAACCCTCTCTGCGGCCCTACGGGTGCCGCCGCGGTCTTTGGCCCCCAGAAGGGGGCGGACGCGGCCATGGTGCGCCGTCTGGACGCGGGGCTTGCCCATCTGGCGGCGGTGATCCGCCGCGATCTGGGGCGGGAGGTGCTGGCGCTGCCTGGCGGCGGCGCTGCCGGCGGCTTCGGCGCGGGAGCGGCGGCCTTTTTCGGCAGCCCCCTCCGCATGGGCATTGATCTGGTGCTGGAGCTGACGGACTTTGACCGCCACGCCGCCCGTGCCGACCTGATCATCACCGGCGAGGGGCGGCTGGACAGCCAGAGCCTGCGGGGCAAGGTGGTACTGGGCGTGGCCCGTCGGGCAAAGCGTTTGGGCGTGCCGGTGGCCGCGCTGGTGGGTGGCTGCGAGACGGATATTGCCGCGGCGTACGATCAGGGTGTCAGCGGGGTGTTTCCCATCAACCCCCTGCCTGCCCCGCTGGCGGAGACCCTGTCTCGCTGTCGGGAGAATCTCCGCTTCACCGCCGCCAACCTGCTGCGGTTTTACCGTGCGGTGGGCAAATGAAAGAGAAAAAGCACGCCGTAAGGCGTGCTTTTCGTTATTGATCGTCCCACTGCGCGGCCCGCTCCGTCAGCATGGGGAGGGCCCGTTCAAACTCCACGCCGTACCAGGCGGCGGCAGGGTCGGTGCGGGTGACCTGGATGCACCGCAGGGTGAAATCCGCCGCCAGCCGGAAGGCGTCATGCAGGGGCATGCCCCGCACGATGCCCGCCACCGCCGTGGCGGAGAAGATGTCGCCGGTGCCGTGATAGGCATTGGGCTCCCGCCGGTTGAAGTAGTGGCCGAATTGGCCGGTAGCGCTGTCATAGGACGCGAAGCCGATGGCGTCTTTTTCCAGAGATACACCGGTCAGCACCACCTTTTCCGCCCCCAGGGCGGCCACGCCCCGCAGCAGGTCGCGGATATACGCCTCGTCATACGTCTCCCGATAGGGCAGACCGGTCATCAGGCTGGCCTCTGTGATGTTGGGCACGGTGATCCGGGCTCTGGACACCACCTGGGCCATCAGGGCGGGAAACTCCGGCCCGAAACCGGCGTAGAGCCTGCCGTGGTCGGCCATGGCGGGATCCACAAATACCAGCGTGTCCTTCTCCCGCAGCAGCTCCAGCAGCTCCAGCACCACGGCCACCTGCCGGTCGGAGGCCAGATAGCCGGTATACAGGGCGTCAAAATGCACGCCCTGTGCCATCCAGTGGCGGGCGCAGGGCAGCAGCTGATCCGTCAGATCCATGCAGCGGAAGTCCGGAAAGCTGGTGTGGGTGCTCAGCACGGCGGTGGGCAGTATGGCGCACTCCACCCCCATGGCGGAGACCACCGGCAGCGCCACCGTCTGGGAGCAGCGGCCCAGACAGGACACGTCCTGAATACTGGCGATGCGTTTCATGGAAAAAAGTCCTCGTTTCTTTGGTAAATATGAAATAGTATACCACTTTTTGGATTTCTTCGTATGTCCAGTTTTGGCGTGGCCGATAATACCAGATTTTCCGCTTGTGCCGCGGCGAAGAATGTGGTATAGTGATACCGCACACATACGCGGGTATGATGGAATTGGTAGACATGCGAGATTTAGGTGATGTCACCTCAGTGTAGGTTTTTTGCTCCATCATTCGCCGTGCTCATTCTTTGGTAAAAGCAGGTTCATCCTGTTTTTATAGATGCGGGTCAAGCGTTACGCTCCGGCTCGGTTCCTCGCCGTGTAAAAATCAGAGGAGAATAAAATAGCGGCAGGTAGTTCTGCCGCTCATATCTGCGGGCATGATGGAATTGGTAGACATGCGAGATTTAGGTTCTCGTGGAGTAATCCGTTGGGGTTCGAGTCCCCATGCCCGCACCAACAAGGAATAATCCGGGCTTTATCTATAACAGGCGAAAAGTTCGGATTATTTATCGTCTGTTCCAAAGGTTCCACAAAACGCACCGTTGGTTGTCAATGGGCCGTGAAGTCCATTGATTTTTCCACAATTACTGATATATTATTCTTGAGTTGGAGGTATTTATTGTTTTTGGGAAAACCTCCAACCCTATATGCCTTTTTACATTATGAACGAAAGGAAGTCGACCATGAAAAAAATCGCAATATTCAATCATAAAGGTGGCGTTTCTAAAACCACTACCAGTTTTAATTTGGGATGGAGTCTTTCCAAACAAGGAAAAAAGGTGCTATTGGTTGATGCGGACTCCCAGTGCAATTTAACTATGTATGCACTTGGTGCAGACAAGTTTGAAGCTCATTATATCGAGAACCCCAACGATAACATATACAGCGCCCTTATACCTGCGTTCAAGTCTCAGCCAAGATTAATTCAGCCAGTAACATGTCCACAGATTACTAACGGACTTTACTTATTGCCTGGGCATTTGGACTTTACTGAGAACGAAGTACAACTTGGTATATCTATGCAATTATCAAGTGCTTTTGGATCCATGGAAAATCTGCCTGGAGCACTCAATTATTTGGTTGAAGAAGCCGGAAAAAAGTATAACATTGATTATGCCATCTTTGACATGAACCCCAGCTTAAGTGCAATTAATCAGGATATTTTTGTTTGCTCTGATTGTTTTATAATCCCTTCTTCTCCGGATTTATTCTCACTGATGTCGATAGATTCACTGTGTAGAGTCCTTGCCACTTGGGAAACATGGGCGCAAAAGGCTCGTCCGCTTTTCCAAAATGCAACATATCCACTACCGACAACAACACCAAAATTTTTGGGATACACAATTAATGATTTCAATTTAAGTCATGGTCGCCCCCAATTTACTTTTAAGAGCTTCATGGTACAGATTTCTGAAAAGGTCGTGAACTTGCTATACCCAAAGCTGCAAGGCTTGCAGATGACACTAACAGAAGAGAAATACCTGACTGCATATACAAAAATGCGTGATAGCGCACAAAATCACCATATAGATTATCCTGATCCGTACTGTTTGGCTCAGATTTCTAATTTCAACAAGCTAATTGCTTTGTCTAATAAACAGTCGATTCCAATCTTTGAGGTTGTGCTTGATCCTCAAATGGTACAGGAGGGGCAGAGCAGGACACTTGCTTGGTTTAAGTTCCTGTATGAAGCTTTAGCCGTTCGAGTACTGGAGTTGACTTCAGATGAGTAATGAAAAAACTTTTTTCGACGAACAAATCGTTTCCTTGCGTGCACTCTCGTCAATCCATCAATATCTTGCAGACAGTGCTGCATCTATGGATGCAAGTTCACTACTCCGTTCAGAATATGTGCTGATAGTAAGTGCTTTTGACAGTTATCTTCACAATATTGTTCGCAGAAAAATTCGAGAAAACTTTTTTGCTTCAAGCTTTTTACCAGCAAATTTCAACCTGCCTATAACTGCATACTTATCCGTTCATAATGAACCTAATGTAGCATTTCAACAACAAATTTTCGATGCATCTTTGAGGAGTATTCTTGAAAAGGATTCCTTTCAATCACCTAAAAGTGTTGCGTATGCATTAGGTTTGGTTAATGTAAAAAGTGTATGGACGAAAGCCTCTCCTGTTATGGGAGATACCGCCGAACATATTAGAGATCAACTTGCTCTAATTGTGAAAAGGCGTAATCAAATTGCACATGAATCAGATATTGACCCAAGTACTTCAATGTTAAGAAATATTGACTTGCAGACAGTTAATGATTGCCGTGATTTTTTACAGCGCTTGGTTTCTGTTATTGACACATTTATTTAATCAAAAGGGATTAGATTGTGATACAAATTTCATCTTTGCGATGCTTTAGTGGTTGCCTGCAAATACTTTTTCTATCACAATCTCATCCACCTCTTGTTCCAATACTTGAATTTTCTTCTGTAACGACAAAATGTGGGCGTCGAGGATCGGTTTCCTCAACGCCCACATTTTTTGCAGCTGTGCCAGCTTCTTTAGTTCCACGGCACACTGCTCTCGCACAGTTTCGGTATACTCCTGCACCGCAGCATCCAGTACCTCCTCATGAATATGGTGGGAGGCGCAATAGGTTTTTCCATTCCGATGATACCCACGGCACACATATTCCGATAATGTACAATAACTTGCGCAAATTGAAAACCGCATAAAAGAAGACATAGCTTGCAGGGATAATGTACAATAACTTGCGCAAATTGAAAACCGCATAAAAGAAGACATAGCTTGCAGGCTCTGGTAGAATGAAG
>CAKTQM010000033.1 GCA_934597125.1 uncultured Oscillospiraceae bacterium | reverse complement strand
AAGCTGGCCTACGTCATCGACGCTACCGCCGCTCCCGTCTGCATGATCGCCCCCGTGTCCTCCTGGGCTGCCGCCGTTTCCGGCTACGTCAACTCCGATTCCGTCAGCGGTATCGAGATGTTTATTAAGCAGATCCCCTGGAACTACTACTGCCTGCTGACCCTGCTGATGATCGTGGTTATCTCCCTGCTGAACATCGACTTCGGCTCCATGCTGACCCACGAGTACAACGCTCAGGTCAAGGGCGACCTGTTCACCACGCCCGAGCGTCCCTTCGAGGGTGCTGACGATTACGAGACCGGCTCCAAGGGCAAGTCCTCCGTTCTGGATCTGCTGCTGCCCGTTATCGTGCTGATCGCCACCTGCATCGTCGGCCTGATCTACACCGGCGGCTACTATGATGGTGAGAGCGAGTATTTCCATGATTTCATGGGCGCCTTCTCCAACGCCTCTTCCGGCGCCGGTCTGGCTATCGGCTCCATGATCGCTCTGGTGTTCACCTTCGTGTACTTCTGGCTGCGTGGCTCCATCGGCTTCGAGAAGTCCTTCGAGTCCGTTCCCAACGGCTTTATCCAGATGATCTCCCCCATCCTGATCCTGACCTTCGCGTGGACGCTGTGCGGCCTGACCCGCTGGGGTATGTACTCCGCCAACTTCGTCGTCAACGCCATGTCCGGCGCCGGTGAGCTGGCTAAGTTCCTGCCCGCCGTGATCTTCATTATCGGCGCTGCCATCGGTTTCGCCACCGGTACTTCCTGGGGTACCATCGGCATCATGGCTCCCATCGTTGTCCAGGTCTTTGACTACAACACCCAGCCCATCCTGTGCACCATCGGTCTGGCCGCTGCCTGCTCCGGCGGCGTTATGGGTGACCACTGCTCCCCCATTTCCGATACCACCATCATGGCTTCCGCCGGTGCTCACTGCTTCCACCTGAACCACGTGTTCACCCAGCTGCCCTATGCCCTGACCGTTTCCGGCGTGGCCTTCGTCAGCTTCATCCTGGCCGGTCTGATCCAGAACGTGGTGATCTGCCTCATCATCGCCTGCGTCCTGATGGTCGCCACTCTGCTGGTTATCAAGGCGATCGTCAGCAAGAAGCACGCCGGTATCTTCGAGGAAATGGCCGAGGCCAACAAGGTTCTGGCTTCCAAGTAAGTCCAAACCCCAATTCATATTACAAAAAGAAAGCCCGCAAGGGCTTTCTTTTTTTGCTCCTTTCGACACCTTTGCGCTTCGACAGAAAAACGGAATTAACGACAAATCAAAAACAGGCCAGAACCGACCGCCGTGTTCAGCCGCCAAAAACGCTTCAAAACGGCCCGAAAATCGCGTTAAGAAACCGCGAAAATAAGTTGCTGAAATTAACAAAAACCATATAAAACGGTTGAAAAGAAAACGCAGAATGTGATAAATCCACGCAAAAACGCCCCAAAATTGGAGAAAAGAGAGAAACTGCGGTTCATAATTTGTTCAAAATTACCCGTCCTTGTGATTTCTGAAATATTGACAACGGCTCTGAAAAAAGTTAAGATGAGAGCACCATAAATCATGAGGAGGTAAATCTCATAATGGAAAAGAAAAGCACAAAGATCGCGTACTTCGTTGCGCTGGGTGTCTTTATCGTGCTGCTGATCGTTTTCGGCATCGCGTACAAGGGCGCTCCCCTGCCCACCTTCGGTGAGGGCGAGGATGCGGTGACTGCCGCTACCCCCTTCGCAGGCACCTTCTGGTCTCTGCTGCCCCCCATCGTCGCCATCGTGCTGGCCCTGATCAGCAAGGAAGTGTATTCCTCTCTGTTCCTCGGCTGCCTGGTGGGTGCGCTGCTGTACACCGGTTTCGCCCCCTGGGACACCGCCGTGGCTCTGGTTGGCGCCGACTACGGCATCGTCTCCGTCCTGGCCGACAGCTATAATATGGGCATCATCGTGTTCCTGGTGGTTCTGGGCATCATGGTGGATCTGATGAACAAGGGCGGCGGCTCCGAGGCTTTCGGCCGCTGGGCTAAGAAGACCGTCCATACCCGTGCCGGTGCGCAGCTGATGACGATGCTGCTGGGCGTCCTGATCTTCATTGACGACTATTTCAACTGCCTGACCGTGGGTGCCGTTATGCGTCCCGTCACCGAGTCCCACAAGATCTCCCGCGCCAAGCTGGCCTACATCATTGACGCTACCGCCGCCCCCGTCTGCATGATCGCCCCCGTGTCCTCCTGGGCCGCCGCTGTGTCCGGCTACGTCAATTCCGAGTCCGTCAACGGCATTGAAATGTTCATCAAGCAGATCCCCTGGAACTACTACTGCCTGCTGACTCTGGTGATGATCGTGGTTATCTCCCTGCTGAACATCGACTACGGCTCCATGCTGACCCATGAGTATAACGCACAGGTCAAGGACGACCTGTTCACCACCCCCGAGCGGCCCTTCGCCGGTGCCGACGATTACGAGAAGCCCGCTTCCGGTAAGTCCTCCGTGGCTGACCTGCTGGTGCCCGTCATCGTTCTGATCATCGTCTGCGTGGTCTCCCTGATCTGGTCTGGCGGCTACTATGACGCCGAGGCCGACTGCTATCATGACTTCATGGTGTCCTTCTCCAACGCCGACGCCGGTACGGCTCTGGCGTTGGGCGGCCTGATCGGCTGCGTGTTCACCTTCATCTATTTCTGGCTGCGCGGTGCCATCGGCTTCGAGAAGTCCTTCGAGTCTGTTCCCCAGGGCTTCATCCAGATGATCGCCCCCATCCTGATCCTGACCTTCGCCTGGACGCTGTGCTCCTTCACCCGCTACGCCATGTACTCCGCCGAGTTCGTCAAGAACGCCATGTCCGGCGCCGGTGACCTGAAGGTCTTCCTGCCCGCCGTCATCTTCCTGATCGGCGCTGCCATCGGTTTTGCCACCGGTACTTCCTGGGGCACCATCGGCATCATGGCCCCCATCGTCGTGGCCGTGTTCGATTACGACGTGGAGCCCGTGCTGTGCACCATCGGTCTGGCCGCGGCCTGCTCCGGCGGTGTTATGGGCGAC
Organism: uncultured Oscillospiraceae bacterium; assembly: GCA_934597125.1. GTDB lineage: Bacteria > Bacillota > Clostridia > Oscillospirales > Oscillospiraceae > Vescimonas. The sequence goes on along the minus strand of CAKTQM010000033.1, from coordinate 15,186 downwards.
CACTGCTCCCCCATCTCCGACACCACCATCATGGCTTCCGCCGGTGCTCACTGCTTCCACCTGAACCACGTGTTCACCCAGCTGCCCTATGCCCTGACTGTTTCCGGTGTGGCCTTTGTCGGCTTCATTTTCGCCGGCCTGATCCAGAACGTGGTGATCTGCCTCATCATCGCCGTGGCGCTGATGATCGGCACCCTGCTGGTTATCAAGGCCATCGTCGCCAAGAAGCACGCCGGTATCTTCGAGGAAATGGCCGAGGCCAACAAGGCCCTGGCACACCAGAAGTAAGCGCGTTTCCGAAGCGTATTTTGATACTTCCAATAAAAAGGCCGCAGCGGGCGTATGCCCGCTGCGACCTTTTTTTGTGCACGGCGTCTAAATCCGTAGGGGGCGGCGTCCTCGACGCCCCGCGTACGGCACAAGCATCCGCGTGCGTCGTGCGTAGGGGCGGGGTTCTACCCCGCCCGCCCGTTAACCGCTGCGCCGCCGAAAAACACCTTTCCAACACAGAAAATAGTGAGGGGCGGGAACATTTCCCGCCCCTCATGCGTCTCTATTATGCTTATTGGGTGTTATACCTGGATCCCGTACTGCTCGAACCGGGGGATCAGCCCCTGCCGGGGGTGGGGGTCGCCGTCGTCGGGGATCTGGGCCAGATCGTACCCGGGATAGTCGTTGCCCTCGATAATGGCGGGGCCCTTCTCCGTCATGCAGATGTCCCACCCCACATAGTGGAACTCCGGATACATCATGGCCGCCTGCAGCGCCAGCGCCTTCACCTCTTCGTGCATGGGCATCTGATAGCCCTTCAGTACCACGCCGGTGGTGGGATGGCGGTCGTATTTTTTCAGCTCCTCATCGTGGCCCTGACCGGCGATCCTGCCGGTGTCCAGATCAAACCGCATGGTGATGCCGCCCCGACCCATGTTGTCAAAGGCCATCCCGCCGGTGCCCGCCTTGCAGGCGGCGTAGATCACCAGCGGCTCACCGTCCTTTACAAAGGTGGCTACGCGGATGCAGTTGATGGAGTCCGGATGCAGCGCCGCCGCCTGGGGATGCTGCCGAATCACCTCCTCGGCAATGCCGAACCGCTTCTCCGGCCGCTTTACATAGGCCCACATGGCCGCCGGATCGGCGAAATCCTTCCGGTACAGCTTCTCGATGCCGCTGCCGCAGTCCCCGTCAATGGGCTTGACGATCACCGCCTCCTTGTCCGCCATAAACGCCGCGAACTGCGCCTCGTCCGCCATGAACAGATTCAGCGCCTCGCGGCCCATCAGCGGCCGGAACTTCTCAAAGAAAGCGTTCTTGTCGTTGAAAATCGCCGCGTCCGTGCGGTTGTTCACCCGCTTCACAAAGGCGGCAGACCGCACGCGGGTCAGATACGTGGCCCGCTCCGCGTCGCTCAGGTCGTAAAACTCAAACATCATATAGTCCGTGGGCCCCGCGCCGTAGCGCTTGGCACACCGCAGCATATCGGCAAACAGCGCCGCCTTGGGCCTGCCGCAGATGGCATGGGCTTTTCCGGCGGTCTCCCAGATACGGCGCAGCGGCACGCTTTTGGCCGCCTGACGAATGGAACTCAGCTTCATAAAGGCAATACATCCTTTCATAACAGGTGCTTATCATTATACCAAATCCGCCGCAAAAGAAAAGCCCCCGTCCCATAAAAAATCCAAAACTCTGCCATAACGGAACGGTTTTTCAAAAAAATTCTCCCCCGCCCTCTTGACAGGTGTACCACATCGTGGTATAAGTGTATTAACACGCTTAATACACTACGCTCGGAAGGAGTGACACTATGATCCATCTGGACTATCGGGACAGCCGCCCCATCTACGAGCAGGTGAAGGACAGCCTGCGCCGGCTGATGGTTACCGGCGTGCTGGCTCCCGGCGACAAGCTGCCCTCGGTGCGGGCCATGGCCTCGCAGCTGTCCATCAACCCCAACACCATCCAGCGGGCCTATGCCGAACTGGAAGCCGAGGGCTATGTGGTCTCCGTCACCGGCAAAGGCAGCTTCGTGGCGGAGGGCGACACCCAGAACACCGCCCGCCGCGCCGAACTGACCGCCAAGCTGAAACCCATCGTAGAGGAGCTGCGGAACCTGGGCATGACCCGCGAGGAGTTCCACCAGCTCTGGGAAGGAGAGAGAAAGTAATGTTGCAAGCAAAGAACGTCGTCAAAACCTTTGACGGCTTCCGTGCCCTGGACGACGCCACCATGACCGTCCCCAAAGGCGCGGTCTACGGCCTCGTCGGCCCCAACGGCGCCGGAAAGTCCACCATCATCCGCCATTTCACCGGCGTATACCGTCCCGACAGCGGCTCCCTGACCCTGGAGGGCCAGCCCATCTACGAGAATACCGCCGTCAAGCAGCGCGTCTGCGTCATCCCCGACGACTGGTTCTATTTCTCCTCCTGGTCGATCCGGGAGATGGCCCGCCTCTACAAGGGCATGTACCCCACCTTCAGTCAGGAGCGCTACGACAAAATGCACGAGGTCTTCCCTCTGGACGACCGCCAGATGATCCGCCGCATGAGCAAGGGCATGCAGAAGCAGGCCGCCTTCTGGATCACCATGTCCTGCATGCCGGAATACCTGATCCTGGATGAGCCTGTGGACGGCCTTGACCCCGTCATGCGCCGCCAGGTCTGGTCGCTCCTGCTGGGGGACGTGGCCGAGCGGGGCACCACCGTCCTCGTCTCCAGCCACAACCTGCGCGAGCTGGAGGATGTCTGCGATCACGTGGGCATCATGAACAAGGGCAAGGTGCTCCTGGAGCGCACCCTCTCCGACCTGCAGGACAACACCGTCAAGCTGCAGGTGGCCTTCGGCGGCGACGAGCCCGCCATGCCCCCGTCCCTCAATGTCCTGCACCACGAAAAGATCGGCCGCGTCCATACCTACATCGTCCGCGGCAATCAAAACGACATTCTGGCGCAGGTGTCCGCCCTCCGGCCCATTCTGCTGGAGGCCATCCCTCTGACCCTGGAGGAGATCTTTATTTACGAGATGGGAGGTGCCGACTATGCGGTGCATGATATCGTCCTCTGAGCGGGCGCTGCTGCGCTCCGATTTCCGTCGCTTCTGGCCGCTGCTGTTCGGCTACGCCGTGCTGTGGCTGTGCGCCCTGCCTCTGGCCTTGTGGAGCCGCCGCGACTACCTCGGCCCCCGTCAGCCGCTGCAGGCCATGAACGTCATCAACAACTACCTGAACGGCAGTACCACCGGCGTCATCATTATCTCCGCCTGCTTCGCCGTGCTGCTGGCTATGGCGCTGTTCGCCTTCCTGATGAACAGCCGCAGCGTGGGATTGCTGCACGCCCTGCCCCTCTCCCGGGGCCGCCAGTTCACTGTCCATTTCGCCGCGGGCGTGGTGATGTTCACCGTGGTGCATGTGGCGGCGGCGCTGCTGTCCCTGCCGGTGCAGACGGCGCTGGGCGCCGTGGATTTCCGCGGCACGATGGAGTGGCTGGCGGTGGCGGAGCTCAGCGGCCTGATTTTCTTCTCTCTGGCCACGCTGTGCGCCATGGTTACCGGTTGGCTGCTGGCCATCCCTGTGATCTTTGCCGGCGTCAACTTCATGTTCGCCGCCTTCTATTTCCTGTTCGTGGGCGTCAGCCAGATCTTTTACTGGGGCTATCAAAGCTCCGGCTGGCCCGCCTGGGTCGATTGGCTGACCCCCATTGTCCGTATGGTACGCACCGTTGGAATGAGTGACCCCGTTCTCTGCGGCGAGGAGGACGGCGCCCGCTGGTATGTCAGCTACCTGTCTGCCGAATCGTGGAAAACGCTGGCGGTCTACACCGTGGCGGCAATCCTGTTTGTCGCCGCCGCCTATCTCTTCTACCGCCTCCGCCACAGCGAGACCGCCGGCGACGCCATCGTCTTCCCCTGGCTGCGCCCCGTGGTGCTGTACGTCATCTCTCTGGCCGGCGGTCTGGGTCTGGGCTTGCTGCTGTGGGCCATGATCCGCAACGAGCGAAGCTTCTTCGGCCTGCTCATCTGCCAGGTGGCCGCGGGACTCATCTTCTACTTCGGCGTCCAGATGCTGCTGCACAAGTCCTTCAAGGTCTTTAACCGCCGCGGCTGGATCGGTGCGGCCGCCCTGACGCTGGCGCTGGTGCTGGTGACCGCCGCCGTGAAGGTGGATCTGTTCGGCGCCGAGAAATACGTCCCCGATCCCCAGTGGGTCAAATCCGTCACCATCACCTCCTATGGCAGCGTCCCTTCTGTCTACAGTCTTGAGGATCCTCAGGGCATCGAAGCGGCCGCCGCCTTCCACGAGGCCATTCTGGCCCAGGGCGAGCCCACCGAGGACGAGGTCAACGCCGTCATCGGCGTTCCCACCAGCGAGTATACCGGTCAGGAGAACTATTTCAGCTTCTATATCGACTATAAGATGAAGGACGGCAGTTATGCCCGCCGCAGCTACAGCCAGATCATCCGCCGCGGCACCCCGCTGTATGAGGCCGCCAACGCCTTCTACAACAAGCCCTCCGTCAAGGCTGCCAGCCAGGACAGCCGCTATGATTTCCCCACGATCGACCCCGCCACCATCAGCGGCGGCTGGTTCAACAACTACAGTCAGGACGGAGGGATCTCCACGGAGCTCACCGCCGCCCAGGCCCGCCGCCTCTGCACCGCCCTCCAGAGCTATTTCCAGAAGGAGAATCAGCAGCCGGTGGATGTGCTGGCACAGCAGGCGGACGAGCGGAACTACGCCTCGGTCTATCTGGAATTCATCTATCGAGATGCCAATACCAACACCACCGAAGCCGTGTCCGGCAGCACGACCTGGGATAATACCGAAGACTCGGTCTGGAGCATTGACAGCATCCCCGGCGACTGCACCGAGGCGCTGAACCTCCTGGTCTCCTTCGGCCTGGCAAAAGATGTCGATGAACTGATGAACCAGAAGTAACGCTAAGCGTACAATAACCCCGCCGTTCAACGCCCGTACCACTCCGTAAGGCGGGGTGCCCTCACCCCGCCGCACCGGCGAACGGCAACGGTTCGACAAACCCTCCGTAGGGGCGCCCCTTGCGGTCGCCTGCCCAAAGCCTCCCCTGTGTAAGGGGAGGTGGCGCGAAGCACCGGAGGGGTTGACGATCAACGGACAATCCCCCAGTCAGCGCTCTGCACTGACCGCCCCTCTTTACACAAGGGGGCCTTGAACGGCGCAGCCGAAATAACAAACACACAACCCCATACACCCGACGGGGTGGGCAAAATGCCCACCCCTCCGCGAAGCGCACCCATTTTACGGGTGGCGGCACAAAGGAGGCCGTATCCCATGACTACCCTACAGATCATCAATCTCGCCATTATGCTGGCGTTTTTCCTCTGCTATTCCTACCAATTCTTCTATATCCCCGTGGCGTGGTTCAAAAAGGACGCCCCCCACCGTGAGCCGACGCCCCACCGCATCGCCGTCCTCATCGCCGCCCGCAACGAGCAGGCCGTCATCGGCAACCTGATCGACAGCATCAAGGCCCAGGACTACCCCGCCGAATTGGTGGACGTGTTCGTGGTGGCCGACAACTGCACCGACCTGACCGGCAGCGTGGCGGGCGCTCACGGCGCCAATGTCTACTTTCGCAATGACCAGACGCAGGTGGGCAAGGGCTACGCCCTCCAGTACCTGCTCCACTGCATCGAGGAGGACTTCGCCCCCTACGACGGCTATCTGGTGCTGGACGCCGACAATGTGCTGTCCCCTGACTATATCACCGAGATCAACAAGACCTTCTCCGACGGCTACCAGATCGTCACCAGCTACCGCAACTCCAAGAACTACGGCGATAACTGGATCAGCGCCGGTTACGCTCTCTGGTTCCTGCGGGAGAGCCGTTACCTCAACGGCGCGCGGTGCCGTCTGGGCAGCTCCTGCGCCGTCAGCGGCACAGGCTTCCTGTTTTCCCGCCGGATTCTGGAAAAGTGCGGCGGCTGGAACTTCTTCCTGCTGACCGAGGATATCCAGTTCACCATTGCCAATGTCATCCGGGGCGAAAAGGTGGGCTATTGCCCCACCGCCGTCCTCTATGACGAGCAGCCCACCACCTTCCGCCAGTCCTTCCGCCAGCGGCTGCGCTGGTCGCGGGGCTATCTGCAGGTGTTCGGCCGCTACGGCGTCTCCCTCCTCCGGGGTATCTTCCGGGGCAGCTTCTCCTGCTTTGATATGACGATGAACATTATGCCCGCCGCCGTGCTGTCCGGCGCGTCCATCGCGGTGAATCTGGGGGCGGCGGTCTATAACTGCGTCAACGGCGGCGATTGGAAAATTCTGGCCGCCTGCCTGCTGCAGAGCTTCCTCAGCCTGTACCTGACGGTGTTCGTCCTGGGCGTCATCACCACCATCACCGAGTGGGACAATATCTATTGCTCCGCCGCCAAAAAGGTCTGGTACGCCATCACCTTCCCCGTCTTCATGTTTACCTACATCCCCATCGTCATCGTCTCCCTCTTCCACAACCCTGCCTGGCAGCCCATCCACCACAGCCGCAGCGTAGACCTTCAGCAGATCTGCGCCGGAAAGTAAGCGCTGCACGGGGCGGCGGGTCTCACACTGCCCGCCGCCCTGAAGCGCAGACTGCGTAAAACTCTGCGGGCTGAACGGAAAAGAACGATAGAAATGCGCAGGGGCGAGGCTCTGCCCCGCCGCACGCAGAGAGCACGGCGAAGCTTCGTAGGGGCGGACGGCGTGCGCAGTGAAGCGCAGCGGAACAAGTACCCTTGGGGTATCCGCCCGATCGGTGAACGCAAGTATTTTCACGATGCACCGCACCGTCCAAAGCCCCCTTTGCACAAGGGGGCCGGGACAGACCCGCCTTCTCTAAAATCATGCCGCTTCGGCAGCGGCAAATTTTTTGCGCTTATTTACCCCCATAAACCCCATTTATGTACCAAAAACGCCCCCATAAAGGGGGTTAATGTACCAATAAAATCGTATGAACATCCGTGAAAGGAGCAACTGATATGAATATTCTGCAAGTCAACGACCTGCGCAAGGTCTACACCACCCGCTTCGGCGGGCAGCAGGTGGAGGCGCTGCGGGCCGTCACCTTTGCCGTGGAGCAGGGCGAGTTCGTCGCCGTCATGGGCGAGTCCGGCTCCGGCAAGACCACGCTTCTGAACATCCTGGCGGCCCTGGACAGACCCACCTCCGGTCGGGTGCTGCTGGAGGGGAATGACATTTCCGCCATCAAATCCAGTGATATGGCGGCCTTCCGGCGCGATCACCTGGGCTTTGTGTTTCAGGATTTCAACCTGCTGGACACCTTTACGCTGGAGGATAACATCTATCTCCCCCTGGTGCTGGCGGGAAAGAAGTATCCGGAGATGCACCGGCGGCTGGTGCCTCTGGCGGCGCAGCTGGGCATTGAAAAGCTGCTGAAAAAGTACCCCTATGAGGTCTCCGGCGGCCAAAAGCAGCGCGCCGCTGTGGCCCGCGCCATGATTACCGATCCCCGCATCCTGCTGGCCGATGAGCCCACCGGCGCCCTGGACTCCAAGTCCACCGATGAGCTGCTGGATCTGTTTGCTGGACTGCATCAGGCGGGGCAGACCATTCTGATGGTGACCCACTCCGTCAAGGCCGCCAGCCGCGCCGGACGGGTGCTGTTTTTGAAGGACGGCCAGGTATTCCACCAGCTGCGGCGGGAGGCGGACGGCGACGGGCGCTTCTACCAGCGGATCTCCGACGCGCTGACGGCGCTGACGACAGGCGGTGTCGCGCAATGAGCCTGTACACACGTCTGGCCTGGGACGGCCTTCGTAAAAATAAGAAGCTTTACCTGCCCTATCTGCTGACCTGCGTGGGGATGGTGACGCTGTTTTATATGATGTGCGCCCTGCGGGACACGCCACTGCTGCAGAACATGCGGGGCGGCAACAGCTCCCGCATGGTGCTGGCGCTGGGTGTGTATGTGATCGCGGTGTTTTCGGCGCTGCTGCTGTACTACACCAGTTCGTTTCTGGCGCGGCGGCGGCAGCGGGAATTCGGCCTGTACCACGTGCTGGGCATGGGCAAGGGCAATCTCGCGGCGGTGTGCGCCATCGAGACGGTGCTGGTGGCCGCCATCGCCCTGACGGCGGGACTGGCGCTGGGCGTGGGGCTGTCCTTCGCGGCTCAGCAGGGGCTGCGGGCCACCATGCGGGAGCCGGTGGAATACACCTTCGCGGTGGACGCGGCGGCGCTGGCGGAGACGGCGCTGGGCTATCTGGTTATCTTCGCCCTGACGCTGGTGAGCACGCTGGTGAAGGTGGGGCGGGGCACCGCCATCTCCCTGCTGCACAGCGAAAGCTACGGGGAAAAGCCCCCCAGGGGCAATCTGCTTGTGGCGATACTGGGCGCGGTGCTGCTGGGAGCGGCCTACACCATGGCGGTGGTTATTCAGGAGCCGCTGAAGGCGCTGGGCATGTTCTTTATCGCGGTGATCCTGGTGATCCTGGCGACCTATCTGCTATTTGCGGCGGGCAGCGTGACGCTGTGCCGGATGCTGCAGAGGAATCGGGATTACTACTATCAGCCCCGCCACTTCGTGTCGGTGTCCTCTATGGCCTACCGGATGAAGCGCAACGGTGCGGGGCTGGCCTCCATCTGTATTCTGGCAACGATGATACTGGTGATGCTGTCCTCGTCGGCGTGCCTGTACTTCGGGGCGGAGGACAGTCTGAACGCCAGCTATCCCTATGAGGTGGACGTGACGGTATGGGGCAACGACGCCGACGCGCTGCCGAAGCTGCAGGAAAAGCTGGAGGCGGTGGGCGCGTCCTACGGCGTGGACATCTGGCGGCAGGGTACCGTGTCGCAGGAGGATGGCCGGGTGTGCTGGTCGGGCCAATTTGATACCGGCCTTTCCCGCCAGCAGCAGCTGGCCCTGGGACGGGACATTGACGAGACGTTGAACGACCCCGACACCACGTGGGGCTATTCCCGCGCCTATCGGGCGGAGGCCGCCGACGAGTTTTACGGCACCTATGGCAGCCTGTTCTTCATCGGTATTGTGCTGAGCGTGATGTTCATTGGCGCGGCGGTGATGATGATGTACTACAAGCAGCTGTGCGAGGGATATGAGGATCAGCCCCGCTTTGCCATGATGCAGAAGGTGGGCATGACGGCGGCGGACATCCGCGATAGCGTGAATTCCCAGATGCTGACGGTGTTTTTCCTGCCGCTGGCGGGGGCGGCGCTGCACATGGCGTTTGCCTTTCCCATGATCCGGCGGATGCTGCTGGTGTTCCAGCTGAACAACACGGGGCTGTTTGTGGCAACGGCGCTGATCAGCTTCGCCGTGCTGGCGGCGGCGTATACGCTGGTGTACCGGATCACGTCCCGGGCATATTACCGGATCGTGCGGAATGATATTTGACAAAAAGCCTTGGCCGGGGAGGCCAAGGCTTTTTAGCGCCGATCTCGGCAGCTATGTTGCCGACAGCCTTTATCAGGTATCCACCGCACCATCAAAGGCCCCCTTGTGCAAAGGGGGCTGTCAGCCGCAAGGCTGACTGGGGGATTGTCGGTTGCAGAACAACCCCTCCGTCACGGCTTCGCCGTGCCACCTCCCCTTACACAGGGGAGGCTTGGATGGCGCGGTGCATCGTGAAAATACTTGCGTTCACCCATCGGGCGGATACCCCAAGGGTACTCGTTCCGCTGCGCTTCACTGCGCACGCCGTCCGCCCCTGCGAAGCTTCGCCGTGCGCTCTGTGCGCGGCGGGGTGAGGGCACCCCGCCCTACGGAGGGTCGCTGGTTGCTGATGGCCTACCCTTAGGCTGCCGTAGCGGCTGCCTCTTACATAAGGGCGGCTTTAGGGTACGTTCACCGGCGGGGCGTCGAGGACGCTGCTCCCCTGCGGATGGGCGGTTTATCCCAGATAGAAGTCCAGCGCCAGCATGAGGCAGAAGCCGAGGAGAAGGCGGCAGGTGTTTTTGCGGCCGCGGCAGGCGGGGATCATGTCATCGCAGATGAGATACAGCATGGCGCCGCCGGCGAAGGCCAGCAGAAACGGCAGCACCGCCGCGCTGAGGGAGACGGTGGCGTAGCCCAGCAGGGTGCCGACGATCTCCACCACGCCGGTGGAGACGGCCAGCAGCAGCGTGCGGCGGGGCGGGATGCCCGATTGCAGCATGGGGGCGATGAGCACCATGCCCTCCGGCAGGTTTTGCAGGGCGATGCCGCCGGCAATGGCCAGGGCCCGGGGGATATCCTCGGTGCCGAAGCCCACGCCGGCGGCCAGTCCCTCCGGCAGATTATGGATGGCCATGGCGGCCACGAACAGCAGCACCCGCTGCCGCTGGGGCGAGGGGGCTGTGCCGCCGAGGCCGGACAGCCGCTGCATCCGTGCCGCCAGCTGCTCCAGCAGCAGCAAAAAGGCCGCGCCGGACAGGATACCTGCGGCGGTCACCGGCACGGCCCAGACCCCGCCGCTCTGCAGCGAGGGCAGGATCAGTCCGGCGATGGCGGCGCTGAGCATGATACCGGCGGCAAAGGCCATGACGGCGCCGCCGTCCGCCCGCCGCGCCGCGCCCCGAAAGCAGTAGCCGCCCACGGCCCCCAGCATGGTGGCGCCGCCCACGCATAGAGCGGTGAGAATGACAAGAAACAGCATGAGAAATGCACCCTTTCTGTGGTGTGCTATTTTCATGGTATGCGGGGGAAAAGAAAGTTGTGCCGCCGGAGGAACGGCACAGGGGAGGCTTTGGCCCCTGCGAAGCCGCAAAAGTTAAATGAAAAAAAGCAGCGCCGCCCTTCGGGCAGCGCTGCTTTTTTCATGGGATTCACTTCAAGATGGCGTCCACGGCGGGGGTGAGCCAGTCGGCCTGGAGATCCTCGATATGGCCCGCATCCACCAGTTGGGTCAGGGCGGGATCAATGGGCATTTTAGCCAGCAGGGGCACGCCGTAGCGCGCCGCGGCCGCCTCGGTCTTGCCTTCGCCGAAGAGGTAGATCTTTTTGCCGCAGTCGGGGCAGGGGACGTAGCTCATGTTTTCCACCAGACCCACGATGGGAATGTGCATCAGCTGGGCCATCTTCACGGCCTTTTCCACCACCATGGACACCAGCTCCTGGGGGGTGGTGACGATGATGATGCCGTCCACCGGCAGGGACTGGAACACGTTCAGGGCCACATCGCCGGTGCCGGGGGGCATATCCACGAACATATAGTCCACGTCGTCCCAGATCACGTCGCTCCAGAACTGCTGCACCACGCCGCCGATGACGGGGCCGCGCCAGATGACGGGGTCGGTCTCGTGCTCCAGCAGCAGGTTGACGCTCATCAGCTGGATGCCGGTGCGGCTCTCCACGGGGAGGATGGCGTCGCCCACGGCGCCGGCGCGGTGGTGGACGCCGAAGGCCTGGGGAATGGAGGGGCCGGTGATATCCGCGTCCAGAATGGCTACGTTGTAGCCCTGACGCCGGACGGCCACCGCCAGCTGGCTGGTAACCATGGACTTGCCGACGCCGCCCTTGCCGGATACGACGCCGTAGACCTTGCCGACGCGGCAGCCGTCACGCAGGGGCTTTTTCTCCAGCACGCTGGCTTCCTTACGCTCGCCGCAGCTTTCGCCGCAGGTGCTGCAATCATGGGTGCAATCGCTCATTGTTACGTCTCCTTTTTTCTCAAATCACAATCAGAATTCGTCCTGAGGGCCGTAAACGTGGCCGCACAGGGGGCATTTGGGGTAGTCGAAATCGTGGCGGCTGCCGCAGACGGGGCAGGTGCGCTGGGGCAGATCACTGTCGCCTATGTCTACTGTGGGCGCGACATCGCCGCCGGAGAAGAACTCCAGCTTTCCGCAATGGGGGCACGCCATGATGGATACCTTCAGCGCACCGGAGACCAGGTTGGGCCAGTCGCCCAGCAGCCAGCTGGTTTGACCCAGCTGTAATTTTTCCTGTCCGATGAAGCGCATGGCCGTGCCGCAGCGCAGACAGTCGAACTGTGCCATGGGGATCCCTCCTTTGCCGTACATATTATAATGTATAGCACCAAACGGGGCGGATGGCAAGCTTAGATTGCCAGAAGCGTGACGTTTTTATGCCCGCTGAGGTAGGCGCTTTCCCGTTTTTGACAGGTAAACAGCAGGATCTGGCGGTTTTCGCCCTCCTGCAGCAGATAATTCAGGGCGGCGTGAAGGCGGTCGTCGTCGAAGCTGAGGAAGGCGTCGTCCAGGATCAGGGGGACGTGTTTGTCCTGGGGCAGCACCAGATCGCAGATGGCGAGACGCACCGCCAGGTACAGCTGGTCGGCGGCGCCCTGACTCAGCAGCTGAACGCTGCGCTGGGTACCCTCGCTGTCGGTCTCCAGAGAGAAATCCCGGCTGAGCAGCACCTTTTGATACCGGCCGGCGGTGATCTGGCTGAAGATCTCCGCCGCCCGTGCGCCCAGCGCGGGGGAGAAACGGTTTTGCAGCGTGGCGTTGGCCTCGTCCAGCACGGTCATGGCCAGAGCCAGGGCGTCGTATTCCCCCTGCAGGTCGGTTAGTTGCTGCTTTTTCTGGCGCAGCTGGGCATCCAGATCCTCGGCGCTGTCCAGCGAGCGGAGCTGGCCGGTCAGGGTGTCCAGACGGGAGCGGGCGCTCTGCCGCAGCGTTGTGAGCTGGGGCAGCCGCACGGCCACCTCCTCCCGGGAGAGGAGCGGGTGGGGCAGGGAGGTGTCGGTGTCCGGCAGGGGGCCCTCCGGCAAATGCTGGGCCAGCAGGTCGCGGCGCATGGCGGCGTCCCGCGCCGCCTGGCGGGCAGCGGACAGGGCGGCCCGCTGCCGCCGCAGCTGGACAAGAGCCGTCTGGGCGCCGGTCAGGTCGCCCACGGCGGGGGCGTAGGGCTGCAGGGCGGACAGCAGCGTCAGCAGCTGCTGCTGATAGGCGTCGGACAGTCCGGCGGCAGCGGCGGCGGACTGCTGGCTCTGCCGGGCTACCTCCTGCTGTTGCTGCAGCAGGGGGAGATAGTCGGCCATCTGAGCCGTCAGGGCGGCGCGGTCGGCGTCGGCTTTGGCCCGGGCGGCAAGGGCTTTCTTTCGCTGCAGCAGCGAGAAAACGGCGAGGCCGGCGCCGCTGAGGGCGAGGCCGATGAGCAGCCAGAGCTGGAGGGCCGTGGTGTGGAAAGCGGCGCCGATCCCGCCGCACAGAAGCAGCAAAAGTCCGATGACCGGCAGCAGAGGCGAGGGAATAGCGGGGGCGGTGATGGCCTCCAGCCGCGCCTGACAGGCGGCCGCGTCACCGGGGGCCAGAGGGTGGGCGGCGCAGCGCGCCGCGGCGGCATCCGCCGCCGACCGGTGGGTCTGGGCGGTCTCCTGGGCCTGCCGCAGAGCGGTCTGAGAGGTTTGCAGGGCGGCGCACTGCCCCTCCATGCGGTTCAGGGCGTCGTCCGGCGGCAGGACGCCATCGGACTGGGCCAGCAGCTGGGCGGCTTTGCCCTCGGCCTCGTCGGCGTCGGCCTGTGCCTGACGGTAACGGCGGATATCCTCCATCCGCTGGCGCTGCTGCCACAGGGCCTGCTGGGCCTGCAGCTCTTCCACCTGACGGTTCAGGCTTTCCAGCTGGGCGCGGGCGGTCTCCGCCTGCTCCGTCAGGTCGTTGCGGTTGGCCTGCTGGCGGGTCAGGGCGTCGATCTCCCGCTCCAGGGCGGGGATCTGGCCGGTGGTACGGTTGCTGCGGCGGCGGTTCAGCTGCTTTTTCAGGCGGTCGCGCACCTCGGTATAGGATACGTCCTCGTCGCCGGTGGTGATAAGGGCGGCGATGCGCCGCTCCAATTCCGCGTCGCTGTCCACGGCCAGGGCGCTTTGGCGGATGAAGGCGCTGCGCTCGAACACCTCGCGGGGGATGCCCAGCAGGGTCTCGCCGGCGTTTTGACCGTCGATGCCGGGCACGGCGTCGGCGGTGCCGGTGTAGGTGCAGGTGAAGTGCCCCATGGGGGCGTTGGCGCGGCGGGTATCGCGGGAGAGCGTCAGGCTGACGCCGGTGCTGTCCGCCACCTGCAGCTGGCCCCGCATGGCGGCGCCGCTCCAGGGCGCGAAGCGGTTTTTGTCCGCCAGTGCGCCGCGGTCACGGGTACTCAGGCCATAGAGCATGATCCGCAGGAAGTGACTCCATGTGGATTTGCCCGATTCGTTGGGGGCGTAGATGCAGTTTAGCCCGGGCTGAAGGGACAGAGTCTGATCCTGTAATTTTCCGAATGTGGCGCGCATTTCCTGAATTTCCACGGCGGCGTCCTCCTAAGGGTGGTCTCTGGTTGATGCATACTCGTTGATGACAAGGGCGGCGTATCTGCCGGCCTGCCGCTCCCGGCCGATCGGCGTCAGCGGGATGTTGTTGATCCATTGGTAGTAGTGAGTCAATTCGTGAGCCAAGGTAAGAAGAATAGAAGCAAGCGCACGATCTTTCCCCCAGGCGTTGACCAGGTCGTCATAGTCACCCGCCGCGATCCGGATGTATGGCTCGTCCGAATAGGAAAACGGCTCGAAAAAGCTTCCCACAACATGGTCGCCGTCTTGTGTGCGAATGGTCTTGCTCCCTTTCACATAAACGACGACGCGCAGGGGGAAGGAATACTGCGTTCGCAGCCAGATTCCGAACTGGGAACACGCACGCTTCACCTCGGGCGGAACATCGCCGCCGTAGCGGAAACGCAGGCCGGTTCGCCGGAAAGGGTCATGGGGAAGCATCTTTTCCCAGTCGGGTTTTGTCCAGATATGCATATCACACGATCCTGTCTGTGTCTGTTGTCAGGGTGTTTTTTGGCGGGAATGGGTTCGGCTGTTGCCTTAAATATATAGTATAGCACAGACGGCGCGGAATGTCATCCCAAACTGCTTTTGGGGGATCCAGAAAAAAGTTTTGAAAATTTGAAAAAAGATGTTGACATTTTATGAATAGAGTGGTAAGATATCAACTGTTCCGCGGTTGTGGAGCGTGTACCTTGTAAATTAAACAACGAACGAAACGAAAAGCACCAGACGGGAGCGGGAAGGACTGTGAAAACAGTCTGGAACGCAACTGAAAACTTGGTGGAACCGGGTTAAGTCAATTACCGGTGAAGCTAAGTATAAAAAGTTTTAAGCTATGACAAATAGCTCTGTAAAGATTTGAACGACTAAGGTCGTTTAGATACCATTTATAGAGAGTTTGATCCTGGCTCAGGACGAACGCTGGCGGCGTGCTTAACACATGCAAGTCGA
>CAKTQM010000032.1 GCA_934597125.1 uncultured Oscillospiraceae bacterium | reverse complement strand
GAATTGCTGGCGGCGGCGCTGGCGGTCAGGGTGCGGCTGTCGCTGGCCAGATCGTCGCCGCGGAAGATCTTGGCCTCCGTGGTCTCCACAAAACGCACGCCGTGCAGCTCGCCGATCTCGCCGGAGAACAGCTCCGTGGCGGCGGCGTACTGGTGGGCGGCTACCCAGTCGGGGTCGTTGCGCAGGTCAAAGGCCACGCTGGGATGGATAATGCACACATACTTGCCGTCAAAGGTGGGGGCATTCATCTTTTTCAGTTCCGTGGCGGCGCGGGCCACCAGCTCGGCGGTCATCACGCAGCTCTTGTCCAGCTCACGGCGGTACAGCACTTCCACCTTCTTGCCGTCGGCGTCCCTGCCGGGGGCATAGATCACGTGGGTGCCCTGCTGGATCTCATTGCGGGTCACGGTGTCCAGGGTCAGACCCATGTTGGCGCCGTGGCGGTCGGTGATCTCCAGCACCACATCGTCGATGGCCGTCAGATCCAGCATGTCGGACACGGTGGTGTAATCGCCATACTGGCTCAGCTCCTTGGTGATGTAGCTGACGGTGATGCCGCTGCCGTCGGGGGTCACGCCCTCGGTCAGGGGCGTCAGCGCCTTGTCAAAGCTGCCGAACTTGCGCCACTCCACCGTCTTGCCGCCGCCCACAGGCAGGGGCTTGGTGGCGGCGAACTGATTGTGTACCAGCGCGGGCTTGGCGTTTTCCAGCAGCTCCATGCCGTAGTACGTCTTCATTTCGGCGCTCAGAGCCTGAGTGCCGGTGGTCTGCACGTTGCTCTCGGCAAAGCGCTGCAGGTCAAAAGTGTGTTCAAAAGTCATGGTAAAACTCTCCTTTGTCAAATCGTTTGTCCAAGTATCCTCTGCTCCCCGGCGGCGGGAGCGCCTCCGCGCCCGAAAAAAGTGTTGTCTGCGGTAGCCCGCGACCCCGCCCGGTATTACCGGGCATCTATATCAAAGCCCCACTGTGACTGCCTGCCCTGTCATTCCGATCTCGGCGGCTATGCCGCCGCAGCATCCATCTTGCTTTACACAGCAAAACTTGAGCTGCTGTAGGGGCGGACGGCTCTGTCGGCCCTAACGGTGCCCCTGCGTTTTTCGGCGGGCGGATAGAGTCGTCCGCCCCTACAGAGTGCTGCGGTACCCGTTGAATCTTCTGCCCGACACTGAAAAGCAGGCTTTTTCCCCTTAAAACCGGATCTTCTCTCCCTGCTGCACCCGCTTCCGGATCTCCGCCAGCTGGGCGGAGTCCAGTGCCCTGGGATCGGTGCGGGTCACGGCGCTGCTGCCGCGGCCGCCGTTTTCCGCCACCCGCCGCCCGCCGCTGGCGATAGAGCGGCTCAGCTGCTCCGCCGCCCGCTGCGCGCCGTAGCGTACGGCCTGCGTCAGCAGCTCGCGGCTGTGGATCACCTCATAGGCGGTGCGGCCGTCCACCCCCGCCGCGATCAGGCGGCCAAAGGCCGGATCCCGCATCTCCCGCTGCCAGTCAAAGCCATCGTAGGCGCGGCGGATGTCCTCCGCCTCGCGGGCCAGCCGCTCCACGCAGCCGGTCTCAAATTCCCGCTGCCGTGCCGCCTGACGGCGCAGCGCCTCGTTCTCCTGCCGCAGCGAGCGCAGCCGTCCCTCCAGAATTTTCTGCACCCGCTGCTGAAAGGGCTGCCTGCACCGTCCCTGGATCAGCGCCTCAAATTCCGCCGCGCAGTCCGTCTCCGGCGAGTCCTCCGCCTCCACTGCGGCGGTCAGTTTCTGCTCCTCATGCATGCCGTATCCTCCTTGTCCGAAGGTCTTTCACCTTCACATCATTCCCACAGTGCCGCGCCAGCAGGAAAAAGCCCTGTCGCGCCACCTCCAGCGTTTCGCAGTCCTCCGCCGCGATGATGGAACCGAAGCCGCTGCCGAAATAGCACAGCGCCAGCCGATCCTGCTGCTCCAGCGCGGCGGCGGTGGCCTCCATCAGCATACTGACGGCGGCGCATACCACATCCCGCCCCTTGGGGCCGCGCCCGCTGTGGCCATAGGCCCACACGGCGTTTTCACGTATGACCACACGGATCATCGGGGCCGCACCACCTCTCGTGACAGCTTTCGGCTGCGCTCCATGGCGCCGGCGGTTTCCGCCGCGCGGGCCGTGTCGGGCGCGGCGGAGGCAATGCCCTGTTCCGCCGCCAGACTCTCCGTCAGCTGGGTGCCCTTGGCCGCGTCCACCACCTGAGCCAGCTGCAAAAGCTGCTGCCGCAGGGCGGCGATCTCTCTGGCCTGAGTCTGCCCGCCGGAGATGATCCGCGCCAGCTGATCCTTGTTCTTGAACTCCATCAGCTCCAGACACCGCAGCGCCTGATCCGCCAGCTCCTCGCGGAAAAAGCCCATCTGGAACAGCTGCAGCGCCAGCTGATTGGCCTCCGCCGTGCGATAGGGGCTCTCCCGCTCCGCGCCGATCTCCAGATCGAACTCCGGCACGCGGTAGGATACGTTTACCCCGTCGTCCATCACGCGGGGCTGCAAGCCGCTGCGGTCATAGCTGATGAACTCCTCCGCTCCCATGGCGCCCAGCAGCCGGAACTGACGGGGCAGTTCATAGAACTGCCGGATCAGCTCAATGCACAGCGTTACTACGTCGGCAAAGGCCTCGTACCCGTCGTCGATCATGTTGCGGCTCAGCTTTCCGCCGCTCTCCTGCAGGGCGGCGATGGCGGTGCCCGCCGTCACGCCGGCGGCGGTGCCGCCGTTGGCTACGTCGCGGTTGCCCGCCGTCTCCTTCATCTCGCCGATCTTGTTGTTCAGGATCGCCACATATACGCTGTCCAGACTCCCCGCGCGGATAGGCGCGATAGAGTCCGCCCCCAGATTACCGTTGGTGTGGACAAAGGGCCGCGTCCAGTCGGCGTACTCGTTTTCATTCACCGCCCCGTCGGCGCGGATGAAAAAGCGCGGCGTGGCGTTGGCCAGCGTATTTTTCAAAATCGCCTGATTCATCAGGTCGATCTGCTTCTGGGGACTCTTGCACAGGTCGATGTACCCATATCCGCAGGGCGTGCCCTCCTCCGGAAACAGCACGTCGAACACGAAGGGGTACTTTCCGTGGTCGTACCAGCCACGCTGTGCCATGCTGGGGCCGCAGGGCGCCTGTCCCATGACGGGCCGTCCCTCCTTGTCCGTGCCCAAAAACCGCGTCTCCGTGGGCTGCACCGTATCGTTCTCCGTGGCATATAGCACCGTCTCGCCCACATATTTGCAGTATTGCAGCACCTTCCGCCCCTCCACGGTGGTGTGATAGTACCAGTCCACCACCAGCGACTTGTTGGTGGTGTCCACCGTGTCGTCATAGAGATAGCGGCTCAGTGTAAAGCCGCTCCGACCCAGCTTTCCCTCCAGCTGGGGATAGTCCGCCAGCAGCTTCTCGTTGTCCACCAGCTCCGTGGAGAAAAAGTGCGCGCTGTCCTGAATATCCGTGATGCCCGGCTCCCAGAACAGGTTCAGAAGATCCATCCGCTTCACGCTGATGTCCCCCAGCCCGCCCAGCTTCGTGCCGTCCCAGAATACGCCGTACACGGCGCAGCCGGACTTCAGCTTGTACCACCAGGCGGAGGAATACGTCCGCTTGAACTGGTTCTTCTTCAGAACCACCGGCAGGATACGGCTCAGCTTCTGTGCCTCCACCCTGTCGTCCGGCTCACGGGGCAGCACGGTGGGGGAGGGATAGCAGTCCATAGCGTCGGCATGCTTGGACAGGATGCAGTTCACCAGCCATCCGCTGGCGGGCTGGGGATCGTCGCTGTTGCCGCCGTGCCCCTCCTTCTCCATCTGCTCCCAGTGGCGCAGCTTCCAGAACTGCTCGTTGTCGATGATCCGCTGCTCCAGGCGGAGCTTGCCCTGCTTGTACCGCTTCAGGATGCCGTTGGCCCTGCGCAGCTCCTCAGAGCCGATCCTGGGGCGCGTCGGGATAACAGTGTCGGCCGCCGCCATGGCCGCCGCCGCGTCTCTGGCGATAACGGACTGCGCCGTGTCGTTGTGTTCCATAAGTACCTCCTTGAAAAATGGGCTGGCGTGAAGAATACCTCCACACCCTTGCCCCCGCCGTGCCCGCGCGGTTGCCCCGCCGCAGGCAACCGTGCGGAAAAAACCGTAAATTTTTTGTAACATCCCCATCCCAGGCGGGAAATGGCAGCGCTTCGCCCTCTTTGTCACCTTGACGGCGGCGGCGCGGCGTTGTATAATAAACTGATTTATTATCTGTATGGAGGACAAAGGGTTATGTGGATCGCGGACGGCTGGCAGGATTACGAGCTGCTCTCCTGCGGCGGCGGAGAAAAATTAGAGCGCTGGGGTCGCCAGATCCTGGTGCGGCCCGACCCCCAGGCCATCTGGGAGGCGGACAAGCGCTCGAAGCTGTGGCGGCAGGCCAACGCCCGCTATAGCCGCAGCGCCACCGGCGGCGGCCATTGGGAGAAGAACGACCTGCCCCAAAGCTGGCTCATCCGCTATAAGGAGCTGACCTTTCAGGTCAAGCCCATGAACTTCAAGCATACCGGCCTCTTTCCCGAGCAGGCCGCCAACTGGGACTTTGCCATGGACGCTATCCGCAGCGCGGGACGGCCCATCCGTGTGCTGAACCTGTTCGCCTATACCGGCGGCGCCACCGTGGCCTGTGCCAAGGCCGGCGCCAGCGTCTGCCACGTGGACGCGGCCAAGGGCATGTTGGCGTGGGCGAAAGAGAACGCCAGACTCTCCGGCCTGGCCGACGCGCCCATCCGCTGGATCGTGGACGACTGCGCCAAATTTGTGGAGCGGGAGATCCGCCGCGGCAAGACCTACGACGCCATCATCATGGATCCCCCCAGCTATGGCCGCGGCCCCTCCGGCGAGGTGTGGAAGCTGGAGGATAACCTCTTTCCCTTCGTCAAGCTGTGCATGCAGGTGCTGTCCGATCGGCCCCTGTTCGTCATCATCAACAGCTATACCACCGGCCTTGCCCCCTCGGTGCTGGGCTATATCCTGCACCTGCTGGCCTGCCGGCGCTTCGGCGGCCGGGTCATGTGGGACGAGCTGGGCCTGCCCTGTACCGAATCCGGCATGGCGCTGCCCTGCGGCGCCACAGGCCGCTGGCTCAGTGAATAAAGTAAGGAAACACGCTTATGTCGATCATGCTGCAAACTCAACACCTCTCCTTCACCTATCCGGCGGAGGAAAATCAGGCGGCCACCGCCGCCCTGGAGGATGTGTCGCTGTCCATTGAAAAGGGCAGCTTTGTGGTGGTGCTGGGCCATAACGGCTCCGGCAAATCCACCCTCGCCAAGCATATGAACGCCGTGCTGCTGCCCAGCGGCGGCGCGGTGTACGTGGAGGGAATGGACACCAGGGATGAAGCCCTGCTGCTGGAGATCCGCCGCCGGGTGGGCATGGTGTTCCAGAACCCCGATAACCAGATCGTCGCCAACGTGGTGGAGGAGGACGTGGCCTTTGCGCCGGAGAATCTGGGCGTCCCCAGTGCGGAGATCCGCCAGCGGGTGGACGACGCCCTGGCGGCGGTGGGCATGTCGGAATTCACCCGCCACGCCCCCCATCTCCTCTCCGGCGGACAGAAGCAGCGGGTGGCTATCGCCGGTGTCATCGCCATGGCGCCGGAGTGCATCGTTCTGGACGAAGCCACCGCCATGCTGGATCCCGCCGGACGGCGCGAGGTACTCTCCGCCATCCGCGCCTTAAATAAGGAACGGAACATCACCGTGGTGCTCATCACCCACCATATGGACGAGGCCATGGATGCCGACCGTCTCATCGTCATGAACGATGGCAGGCTGGTGATGGACGGCGCTCCCGCTCAGGTGTTCACCCGGGTGGAGGAGCTGCGGGCCATGGGCCTCGCCGCCCCCGATACGGTGGAGCTGCTGTACGCCCTGCGTCAGGGCGGCATGGATGTGCCCCTGGACGCCCTGACGGTAGACGACTGCGCCGCCGCCATCTGCAAAGCATTGCGATAGGGCGGGCAAGGCAAGGACGTGTTTTCCCAGAGGACGTGCAACCAAAGCCTCCCTTGTGTAAAGGGAGGTGGCAACGCGAAGCGTTGACGGAGGGATTGTCCGTAGAAGAAAAGCTTACAGCCCCTCAGTCAGCCTTGCGGCTGACAGCTCCCCTTACACAGGGGAGCCTTTGGAATGTGGCTTTCAGCAAAATCAATGAAACGAGGAACCCAACATTGGAACCCATCATTCGTGTCGAGCATCTGACACATACCTATAGCGCCGGCACCCCCTTCCAGCGCAGCGCCGTCAAGGATATGTCCCTGGATATCCTGCGGGGTGAGTTTCTGGGCGTCATCGGCCATACCGGCAGCGGAAAATCCACCCTCATCCAGCATCTCAACGGTCTCTTGAAGCCCACCGACGGCCATATTTACCTCAACGGCCAGGACATCTGGGCCGATCCCAAAAAGATCCGCCAGGTGCGCTTTCAGGTGGGGCTGGTGTTTCAGTATCCGGAGTACCAGCTCTTTGAGGAGACGGTGTATAAGGACGTGGCCTTCGGCCCCAAAAACATGGGCCTGAACGAAGCCGAGATCGACCGCCGTGTCCGCCAGTCGGTGCAGGCGGTGGGGCTCAGCGCCGATGTGCTGGAAAAATCTCCCTTCGCTCTGTCCGGCGGCCAGAAGCGCCGCGTCGCCATCGCCGGCGTCATGGCTATGGAGCCGGAGGTGCTGATCCTGGACGAGCCCACCGCCGGTCTTGACCCCCGCGGGTGCGAGGATATCCTCTCTCTGCTGCGGGCATATCACACCCGGCGCGGCAGCACCGTGGTGCTGGTCAGCCACAGCATGGAGGAGATCGCCCGCAACGCCCAGCGCATCATCGTGCTGGATCGCGGCGCTGTCCGTATGCAGGGCACGCCCGCCGAAGTGTTTGCCCGCGCCCGCGAACTGGAGTCCATCGGCCTTGACGTGCCCCAGGTCACTAAAATCGCCCATACCCTTCATGAAAAGGGCGTAGCGATTGACCCGGCCGTCTATACGGTGCAGGCGCTGCGGGAGCAGCTGCTGGCCCTGAAAGGGGGGCGTACCGTATGTTAAAGGATATCACCCTGGGTCAGTATTTCCCCGGCGAGACCCTCATCCACCGTCTTGACCCCCGCACCAAGCTGCTGTGCGTCATTCTCTATATCGTGGCCCTGTTCAACGCCAAAAGCGTCCTGACCTATGCCATTGTGGCGGTAATGCTGGCCGCCTGCATCCTGATCTCCAGGGTGCAGTATAAGGCTCTGACCCGCGGATTAAAGCCCGTCTATATCATCGTGGCTTTCACCGCCATCATGAACCTGTTTTTCTCCGGCGGCACGCCGGTGGCGGATGTGTGGCTTCTGCGCCACATCACCTACGAGGGCATCCGTTCCGCCATTGCCATGGTGCTGCGTATCGTTATGCTGATCATGGGCACCTTCCTCCTGACCTACACCACCAGCCCCATCAGCCTGACGGACGGTCTGGAGCATCTGCTCTCCCCCCTGAAAAAGCTGAAAATGCCCATTCACGAGCTGTCCATGATGATGTCCATTGCCCTGCGCTTTATCCCCACCCTCATCGAGGAGACGGACAAGATCATGTCCGCCCAGAAGGCCCGCGGCGCGGACTTCGAGTCCGGCAATATCTTCCAGCGGGCCAAAGCGCTGGTGCCCATTCTGGTGCCGCTGTTCATCAGCGCCTTCCGCCGTGCCGACGAGCTGGCTACCGCCATGGAATGCCGTTGCTACCACGGCGGCGAGGGCCGCACCGCCCTCCACGTCCTGCGGTATAAGGCCGCCGATTATCTGGCCCTTGTCGCGTTCCTTGTCTTTACCGTTGGCATCATCGTATTGAAGCATCTGGGGCTGTGAGATAAGCCTCCCTTGTGTAAAGGGAGGTGGCAACGCGGAGCGTTGACGGAGGGATTATCCGGGAAATATTCCTTTTATTTATCGGCTTTCCTGTGAAAAACAATCCCCCAGTCTCGGCTTGCGCCGAGCCAGCCCCCTTTACACAAGGGGGCCGTTGACTAACCCACCCCATAAGGAGAACCTATGCGCAACATCGCTCTGACATTGATGTATAACGGCAGCGCCTACCACGGCTGGCAGGTGCAGAAAACGGAGATCTCCGTGGCCCAGACGCTGGAGCGCGGCCTCAGTATGGTCTGCGGCCACGGCGTCAAGCTCACCGGCTGCGGCCGCACCGACGCCGGCGTCCACGCCGAGCATTACGTGGCGAACTTCCGCACCGATTCCCGCATCCCCCTGGATCGCCTGCCCTTTGCCGTCAATACCCACATTCCGGAGGATATCGCCGTCAAGGCGGCTTTTGAGGTGGCGGACGATTTCAACGCCATCGGCTCCTGCATCAAAAAGGAATACACCTACCGCATCTATAACTCCCGCATCAAAAACCCCTTTTACGTGAACCGCGCCTATTTCTATCCCAAAAAGCTGGATGAAACGGTGATGGATCGCGCCGCCCGCATGTTTGAGGGCACCCACGATTTTGCCGCCGTCCGCTCTGTGGGCACCAATGTCCGCAGCACGGTGCGCACCATCCACTACTGCCGCGTCACCCGCAGCGGAGAGCTGCTGGAGCTGAAGGTATGCGCCGATGGATTTCTGTATAATATGGTACGTGCTATTACCGGCACCGTGCTGTATGCCGCCGAGGGGAAATTGACGCCGGAGGATATCCCGCTGATCCTGGACAGCGGCAACCGCACTCTGGCTGGCCCCACCGCGCCGCCGGGCGGATTATACCTGACCCGCGTGTGGTATGACGATCCGCGTCTGGAGCGGGAATAAGCCGCGAATAAGGTGCGGAAACGGTACAAATAAGGTACAATAACAGCGGATAAAGGGGGGCGAAAAGACCATGAAAAAGGACACACAGAGCATCTATGATCTGCCTCTTGGAGATCTGCAGGAGGAGCAGCCCCGCCGCCTGCGCCGGAAGAAAAAGCCCCGCAAATGGCTGTGGCTGACGCTGACGGTGCTGGTGGTGCTGGGCGTGGTGGCCGCCGCCGTTTTGTGGGACGCCAACAGCTTTGACGGCCTGCGCCGCAAGCTGATCTACGCCCGCGCCGAAAAAGACGAAACAGGCTGCGCCAGACTCTATTACTATGAAAACGACGCCACCAGCCGCTTTGCCGCCCTGAACGGCAGCCTGGTGACAGTGGCCGCCAATCAGGTGCGGGTGCTGGACGAGCACAGCCAGGTGCTCTATCAAAACAGTGTCCGCTTCCTGCACGCCGATCTGGTGTCCGGCGGCGATGTGGCCGTGGCCTACGATATCGGCGGCACCACCCTGTACGTGCTGGACAGCAAGGGCCTGCGCTGGCAGCAGGAGACGGAGGGCGACCTGATCTCCGTCACTGTCAATCCCCATGGCTATGTGACCGCCGCCTATAACAGAAGCGGCGCCAAGGCCGCCGTCACCGTGTGGGACAGCGGGGGTGAGCCGGTGTTTACCTATCTCTCCGCCCAGCGCTTCGTGATGACCGCCGCCCTGGGGCGGGATGACCGCACGTTGGCTACCGTCACCATGGGACAGGAGGACGGCAAGTTCCGCAGCTTTCTGGTGCTGTACCATACTGACAGCGAAAAGGAGATCGCCACCGCCGCCATGGACGGCGGCGTGGTCTACGCGCTGGAGCCGGCGCAGCGCACCTTCTGCGCCGTAACGGAGCAGGCACTGTATTTTCTGGACACCGGCGGCGCGCAAAAGGCGTCCTATTCCTACGGCAGCCAGTTCCTGCGCCGCTGCGAGCTGGGCGAGGGCGGTTGGGCCGCCCTGCTGCTGAGCCGCTATAAATCCGGCGGTTACGCCAGCCTGATCACTGTGGACGACCAAGGCAACGAGCTGGGCGGAAAGGATATTGACGGCGAGGTGCTGGACATGTCCACCGCGGGCCGCTATGTGGCCGTGCTGCTGAGCGACCGGCTGGTGATTTATGACAAGTATCTGACGGAGGTGGCATCGCTGCCGGACGTCAGCGACGCCCGCGCCGTTTTGATGCGGGAGGACGGCAGCGCCGTTCTGGCGGGCGCCACCGGCGCATCATTGTATTTGCCGTGAGGCAAGAGGAGAATACCCTATGACCACAGCTCTTATTATGGATATCGTCGTGGCGGCGGTTTTGCTGCTGTGCCTGATCGTGGGCGGCGTGCGGGGCTTTATCAGCATGCTGCTGAGCGTGGCGATCCTGGTGGGCGCCCTGCTGGGCAGCGGCGTGCTGGCGAATGTGCTGGCCGATCCTGTCACCGAATGGGTGGCGCCGCGGGTGCAGCAGTACATGCTGGATCGCCTGACGGACGGCCGCAGTGACGAGGCTCTCAGCGCGGCGGCCGCGTCGGACAACGCGGCGCTGGGCCATCTGGTGGACTTTGACGCCATCACCGGCATTGCCAAAAAGGCCATGGACAGCGCCGTGGAGGCGGGCAAAGACCTGCTGGAGGGCGCTGTCACCGGCATGGTGCGCTCGTTGGTATACGGCGTGCTGTTCCTGCTGTCGTTTCTGGTGCTGACGCTGCTGCTGCGGCTGATTACCAGCCCCCTGCGGCTGACGGAGCAAGCGCCGGTGCTGGGTACGCTGAACCGATTGGCCGGCGCGGCGCTGGGCCTGTGCCTGGGACTTTTGCTGATGTTTGCCGCCGCCAGTGTGGTGGAGTGGACAGGACTGGTGGACGCCGCCACCGTGCGCCACACATATCTGCTGAACTATTTCACCCAGCACAGCCCCATGGATCTCATCGCCATGCTGGGGTGATGGATATCGATATTTAGCCGCGATCCCTGCTATCGTGTGTGGGAGAGGGGCGAGGTATCAGTAATTGGGTGTAGGGGCGGACGACGCTGTCTGCCCTATCGGAAATCGTATCGTCATCGTCAGGGCGGATACCCCAAGGGCACTCGTTCCGCTGCGCTTCACAGCGCTCGTCGTCCGCCCCTACGGAATGGATACCGATAACCCGTCATATTTTTGACGGCGGGGTGAGGGCACCCTGCCCTACGAAATAAGTGCGATAGACCGTTGTAGGGCGGCCTGCCCTCAGGCCGCCGCGAAATAATGCAAAACTACCCTGAAAACTGCAATCTATTGGCTATGAGCGCGAAATGCTCACGCCAGTTTCGAATTGGAGGAACCATATGCAGCCTACTCTTTGTTCCAGATGTAAGAAAAACGTGGCGGTGGTGTTTATCTCCCGCCTCAACGAGAAGAACGAACAGGTCAACGAGGGCCTGTGCCTGAAATGCGCCGCCCAGCTGGGTCTGCCCCAGGTGGACGAGATGATGAAGCGCATGGGCATCACGCCGGAGGATCTGGACAACATCTCCAACGAGATGATGCAGGCCTTCGGCGGTGCGGAAGAACTGCCGGAGACCGAGGACGACGGCGACGACGATGAGGAGAGCGGCAAGACCGCCACCTTCCCCTTCCTGAACCGCCTGTTCAGCGGCAGCAATCCCCCCGCCCAGCCCCAGCAGCCGGTCGAGGGCAATGCCGCCCCCAATAACGGCGGCCGCAAGACCGAGAAGAAGCGGAAGTTTCTGGATAACTACTGCATCAACCTCTCCCAGCGGGCCCGCCAGGGCAAGCTGGACGCCGTCATCGGCCGTGAGCAGGAGATCGAGCGGGTGGTGCAGATATTGAACCGCCGCCAGAAGAACAACCCCTGCCTCATCGGTGAGCCCGGCGTGGGCAAGACCGCCATTGCCGAGGGTCTGGCCCAGCGCATTGCCGCCGGACAGGTGCCCTTCAAGCTGCGGGATAAGGAGGTCTATCTCCTTGACCTGACGGCGCTGGTGGCGGGCACCCAGTTCCGCGGCCAGTTTGAAAGCCGCATGAAGGGCCTGATCGAGGAGATCCGCAAGGCCGGCAATATCATTCTGGTTATTGACGAGGTACACAACATCGTGGGCGCGGGGGACGCCGAGGGCAGCATGAACGCCGCCAACATTCTCAAACCCGCCCTGAGCCGCGGCGAGATCCAGGTGATCGGCGCCACCACCTTCAACGAATACCGCAAGCATATCGAGAAGGACACCGCGCTGGAGCGCCGTTTCCAGCCCGTCACCGTCAACGAGCCCAATATCGAGGACACCTTGAAGATCCTTCGCGGCATCGCCCACTACTACGAGCAGTTCCACGGCGTGTCCATCCCCGATGGCGTGCTGCGGCAGGCGGTGCAGCTGTCCGAGCGGTATATCACCGACCGGTATTTGCCCGACAAGGCCATCGACCTGATCGACGAGGCATGTTCCGACATGAACCTGCACGACGCGGACATCAACCGCCGCATGGAGCTGGAGCAGCAGCTCTCCGCCATCGCCACCGAGCAGGAGACGCTTTCCTCCGAAGCGCCGGAGGAGGAGCAGAGTCCCGAGCAGATGGATCAGCGCTACGCCCGCATCGCCCAGCTGCGCAGCGAGCAGATCCGCCTGCAGCAGGAGCTGGAAACCATCAAGGCGAAGGGCACCCCCACCCTGACCATGGACAACATCGCCCGGGTCATTGAAATGTGGACGAAGATCCCCGCCAGCAAGATCAAGGAAGAGGAGTTCCAGCGACTGAGCCAGCTGGAGAACCGCCTGAAAAAACACATCGTGGGGCAGGATGAGGCTGTGGCCGCCGTGGCCGCCGCCATCCGCCGCAACCGCGTGGGCATCAGTCCCAAGCACAAGCCCGTCAGTTTCATCTTTGTGGGCAGTACCGGCGTGGGCAAGACGGAGCTGGTGAAGCAGCTGGCCGACGACCTGTTTAACGCGCCGGAGAGCCTGATCCGGCTGGATATGTCGGAATTCATGGAGAAGCACTCCGTCTCCCGCATCGTGGGCAGCCCTCCGGGCTACGTGGGCTATGACGAGGCGGGCCAGCTGACGGAGAAGATCCGCCGCAAGCCCTACTCCGTGGTGCTGTTCGACGAGATCGAAAAGGCCCATCCCGATGTGCTGAACGTGCTGCTGCAGATCCTGGACGACGGCCAGATCACCGACGCCCACGGCCGCAAGGTGAATTTCGAGAATACGGTCATCGTCATGACCTCCAACGCCGGCTCCGACAAGGCTGTCGGCGCGGTGGGCTTCGGTAAATCCGGCAGCGAACAGGGGAAGGAGCGGGTCATGAAGGCCCTGCGGGATTTCCTGCGGCCCGAATTCATCAACCGCGTGGACGAGGTCATTTACTTCCACCAGCTGACCGAGGAGAACTTCCGCGCCATCGCCCGCATTATGCTGGACGAGTTGAAGGTCTCGCTGGCGGACAAGGGCTTCGGCTTTATGTATGACGACGCCGTGGTGGATGTGCTGGTGAAAAAGTCCTATTCCGCCGCATACGGCGCGCGGAACCTCCGCCGCTGTATCCAGAAGGAGCTGGAGGATCCCATGGCAAACCAGATCATCGACGCATTCGAGCATCCCGTCACCCAACTGAAGGCCACCGCCGAGGATGGGGAGATCAAGCTCTACAGCCTGTGACACGACTGATAAAGGAGAGGTGAGAGACCGTGCTGTTCCGGAAAAATATCGAACCCCGCTGCGCCTATTGCGCCCGCGGCGCACGCATTGACGACTGCCGCGTGGCCTGCGTCAAGCGGGGCGTGGTGGCGGAGGGGGACAAGTGCCCCGCCTTCCGCTATGATCCCATGCGCCGCGTGCCGCCCCGGCCCGCGGAACTGAACACCGCCAGCCTGTCGCCGGAGGATTTTCAGGTTTGACAGGCCGAATGAAGGAAGGAGGGGGTACGATGCCCGTTTCCACTGTTCATGCCGTCTGGTTCAGCGGCACCGGCACCACGGAGAGGACTGTGCGCCGCATTGCCCGCCGTCTGGCGGACAAGCTGGGGGCACAGTATGCCGAGTACAGCTATACCCTGCCGGACGCGCGGGGGAGGGAACTGACTATCCCCGCCGGTGATCTGGCGGTGGTGGGCTGTCCCACCTATGCGGGGCGGGTGCCCAATCTGCTGATGCCGTATCTGCGGGATATGGTGCATGGCGCGGGCGCGCTGGCCGTCCCTGTGGTGCTGTTCGGCAACCGGAATTATGATGACGCACTGATGGAGCTGTCAAAGCTGCTGGCGGCCAACGGCTTTGCCTGCGTGGCGGGCGCGGCCTTTGTGGGAGAGCACAGCTTCTCCCGCACGCTGGGCGCCGGCCGTCCCAACGACGCCGATATGGCGGAGATGGACGCTTTCGCCGACCGTATCGCCGCCAAACTGGCGGCGGGGGATACCGCGCCTGTCACCGTGGGCGGCTGCGACCCCCTCCGGCCCTATTACACCCCCCGCGACCGCCATGGGAACCCTATCAATATCCTGAAGGTGAAGCCTAAAACGGACAGGAGCAAATGCGGCAATTGCGGCTGGTGCGCCGCCCACTGTCCCATGGGCAGCATCGACCCCAATGACCCGTCCCGGGTGACCGGCGTGTGCATCAAGTGCTGCGCCTGCGTCAAGGGCTGTCCTACCGGCGCCAAGTATTACGACGATCCGGGCTATCTCTATCACAAGAGGGAGCTGGAGGAAGTCTACGCCCGTCCGGCGGAAAACGCATTATTTGTATAAAGGAAGCGACGATGAAATACCCCTACTTACTGTTTGACGCGGATAACACCCTGTTCAATTTCGACCAAGCCAACCGTGAGGCGTTCCACGCTGTGTGCCGCCAGTTCGACATCCCCGACAGCGACGAGACCTTCCGGCTGTATGAGCGCTGCAACAACGAGATGTGGGCGGCCTTTGACCGGGGCGAGTGCAGCAAGGAGTTTCTGGTGGTGCAGCGTTTCCGCAACTTCCTGTCGGCCATGGGGCTGGAGCGGGACGCGGAGGGCTGCAACGCCCTGCATCTCCATACCCTGAGCCAGTGCGCCTTCATGCTGCCCTGCGCCCAGGAGGTGTGCCATACCCTGGCCCGCAGCCACAAGCTGTATCTTGTCACCAACGCGGTGGCCTCCGTCCAGCGGGGGCGTCTGGCAAAGAGCCCCATCGTTCCCGATATTACCGCCGCCTTCATCAGCGAGGAGGCGGGCGCCGCCAAGCCTTCGCCTGCGTACTTTGACTATGTATTCGCCCATATCGACGGCATCACCAGAGACAACTGCCTGGTGATCGGCGACAGCATCTCCAGCGACATCCGGGGCGCCAACAACTACGGCCTGCCCTGCTGCTGGTACAATCCCAACCACACGCCCCGCCCCGACGGCCTGCGCATCGACTATGAGATCGACGACCTGCGGCAACTGTATGATATTGTATAAATGAAGGCCATCCTGCGGAGGATGGCCTTTCTATAAAAAGAAAGAGGAGGAAACGACCATGGCTTACATACTTCGTCCCGCGGCGGCCGGTGATATCGACGCCGTATTCACTCTGTTTGAACAGCGGGTAGACTGGATGAACCGGCAGAATATCCGCCAGTGGAATGACACGGATTATCTGAACGAATACCCCAAAACATACTATCAGCAGCAGCGGGAACTGGGCAATCTCTATGTGCTGGCGGACAGCCGTGTGGCGGGTGCTGTCGTTCTGCTGCAAAGCGACGACCGGTGGTTGGATCGGGCCGGTTCTCCCGCTTACTATGTCCATAATCTGGTTACCGATCCGGCGGTGAAGGGTGCGGGCCGTGAGCTGCTGGCGCAGGCGGAAAAGCTTGCCGTGGGGCATGGCAAGCGCTTTATGCGGCTGGACTGCGCCGTGGACAACGCCTTTTTGAACAGCTACTATGAAACGATGGGCTATCTGCCCGCCGGAACCTGTGAGGACGGCCCCTACAGGGGTATCCGCAGGGAAAAGGCGCTGCCGGCAGCGGAGGGCGCCGAAAAGACCGACTGCGGTAATGCTGTTCTCAATACGATCTTTGACCGCTCCAGCTATCGGGGCGCGTTCCGTGACATTCCTGTGCCGCGCCATGATCTCGAACTGATCCTCAGGGCGGGCGCTGCCGCGCCCTCCGGCTGCAACCGTCAGACCACCGCCTTTGTGGCGGTGGACGATCCGGAAAAGGTACGGGCGGTCAGGGCGATCTTCCAGCGGCCCTCCTGCCAGAGCGCACCGGCTTTCGTCATGGTGTTCGCGCAGGAGGTGATGGCCGCCGACGGATACTTCTACCATGTGGAGGATTTCGCCGCCGCCATGGAGAATATGCTGCTGGCCATTAAGGCGCTGGGGTACGAAAGCTGCTGGTATCAGGGCAACGTGCGGGACTGCGCGGCGGAGCTGGCGGCAGTGGCGGGCATGCCGGAGCGCTATCAGCTGAAGGGGCTGTTGCCTGTGGGCATACCGGCGGAGGAGCCGGTGAAGCTGAAGATGAAAAAGCCCTTCGAGACCCGTGCGTGGTTCAACGAGTATACGGAGTGAAAAAAGGATGCAGCCTTTCGGCTGCATCCTTTTTTTCAGTTGTAGGGGCGGACGACTCTCTCCGCCCGCAAGTAGCCATACAGCCATCGACAGGGCGGGCAGAGTCGCCCGCCCCTACGAATGGTTTATTGTATCGTTTCGTCTTACTGCTCCTCGCCGAAATCCGCTCTGTAGGCCGCGGCCAGTTGTTCCGGCCAGTCGCCGATGGGCTCCAGCACGCCGGTGAAGAACCGCAGGGTGGCGGGCTCGTGGACAAACCGCAGGCCGCCTACCAGATGGCGGTGGTCGAACAGCCACTTGACGCGGTCGATGACGTATTCCGTCTGGGACAGGGTGAAGACCCGACGGGGGAAGGCCAGCCGCAGCAGCTCCATGCTGGCGATGCGCTCGGTGCCGTCCGGCTCCCGCTCCTCGGAGAGAGTGCCGCGCTCCATGCCGCGGATGCCGCCGCAGATGTACAGTGCGCAGGACAGGGCACCGGCGGAGTACTGGCTTTGGGGCACGTGGGGCAGGAATTCCTTCACGTCGATGTGGGCGCCCAGACCGCCGCCGGGGGTGATGACCGGCACGCCGTATTCATCCAGCCGCTTCACGCAGTAGTCGATGAACTGCGGCCCCTGAGAGATCACGTCCATGTCCATGCTCTCCTCAAAGCCCACCGTCATGGCCTCCATCTCCTTTACCGACATGCCGCCGTAGGTGAGGAAGCCCTCAAACATGGGGATCAGATCCTCCGTGGAGTGGAACAGCGCCTTGTCCCGTACCAGAATCGCCCCGCCCCGGGCAAAGCCGAACTTCCGCGCGGAGAAGTAGATGATGTCGAACAGGTCGGCCACCATGCGGGTGATCTCCCGCACGCTCTTGTCCTGCATGCCCGCCTCGCGGGTCTTGATGAAGTACAGGTTGTCCTGCAAAAGCGAGGCGTCCAGCACTGTCAGCAGTCCGTGGCGGCGGCAGATATCCGTGGCCGCCTTCATGTTGGCGTAGGAGATGGGCTGTCCGCCGATCAGGTTGGTGCCGGCCTCCAGACGGACAAAGGGGATGTTGGCGGGCGTCTCCTGTTGGATGCAGGCCTCCAGCGCCTCCAGATCAATGTCGCCTTTGAAGGGCAGGGTGCTGCGGCTCTCCAGTCCTTCTTTTTTCACCAGTTCCGCCACATGGCCGCCCAGACGGGTGATGTGGGCCTTGGCGGTGGTGAAGTGGTAATTCATGATGACGCAGTTGCCGGGCTTGACGAACCGCGTGGCCAGAATATTTTCGCAGGCGCGGCCCTGATGGGCGGGCAGGCAGTTCTCAATGCCGAACAGCTCCTGCAATTTGGCACGCATTTTGAAGAAGGTCTCCGATCCGGCATAGGCGTCATCGGCCATCAGCATGGCGGCCTGTTGGCGGTCGGACATGGCGTTGACGCCGGAATCCGTCAGCATGTCCAGGAAAATATCCCCGTTGTGCAGCTGGAAGGTGTTGAACCCCGCCTCCCGCATCTTGTGCAGCCGCTGCTCCGTGGGCAGCAGGTGCAGCTGCTGGACGATCTTTACCTTGTGCATCTCCATAGGGATGGGCTCGTGTTTGTAAAATGTAATGGCGGGCATAATGTGCTCCTCCTTGGTTAAAATAGTAGTTGCCGCGTCTTTTGCCGGCGCAGCGGCGGCGTGTGGTGTCGTTATCTCTCGTCCCGCCGCCGCGGGTATCGCTTGGTGTTCAGGAAAGTTGTCATATGTCTGCGCTCCTTCGCGTGATGGGCAATAAAAAAACGTCCTCCGCGTCCAAAAGGACACAGAGGACGAGCTTGAACCCGTGGTACCACCTCAGTTTGCCGCCTGCGCGGCCTCATGGGATACAGCCATTGATAAATGGTGATATATCCGCAGCGCTGTATCGGGCGCACCCGTCGCCGCCTACCACTCACAGGGAGCTTCGGGGCGCGGCTCAGGACGGTAATTGGGACGCCGCATCTCCGCAGCCTTGCACCACCGGCTGCTCTCTGTGGAAGATCTCCACGGCGTCTTACTGAATGTCCTTCATCGCTTTCAAATGATGTTGCCGATACTTTACTACTTTGTGGGGCGAAAGTAAATAGACAATATCACCAAGATATGCCCCGTGGAAAAGGGACGGGTTGTACAATTGTACGTCTGGGACAGAAAACTCGCATAAGTGATGCTTATGATAAAGCGTCAGCCCGTAAACATGGAAAAACAAGGAAAAAAGCGTTGACAATGGGAGAAAGGTGTGGTAACCTAACAAAGCTGTCCGCGAGGAGGGCGCTTATCGGGAAGCCGCGCGTCAAAGAAAAAAGTCG
>CAKTQM010000031.1 GCA_934597125.1 uncultured Oscillospiraceae bacterium | reverse complement strand
TCATGTATAAGGGCAAGAAGATCAACGTGATGGACGCCCCCGGCAACTTCGACTTCGCCGGTGAGGCTGTGTGCGCCATCCGTGCCGCCGAGTGCTCCATCGTGGTGGGCAACGCCAAGGACGGCCTGTCCGTGGGTATGGAGCGTACCTGGAAGATGCTGGGTAAGAAGCCCCGCATGATGTTTATTAACCGTGTGGAGGAGGCCAACGCCGACTACACATCCTGCGTGGAGGCCATCAAGGCTAAGTTCGGCACCGCCATCGCCCCCATCGTGGCCACCAAGGCGGACGCCAACAAGGCTGTCACCGTGATCGTGGATCTGCTGCACAACAAGGCTTATGACGCCAAGGGCGAGTGCGCCATCCCCGCCGACATGGCCGATGAGGTGGAGGCGCTGCGCTCCGAGCTGATGGAGGCTGCCGCCGGCGCCGATGAGGAGCTGATGGAGAAGTTCTTCGAGACCATGGAGCTGTCCGCCGAGGATATGGCCAAGGGTCTGAAGATCGGCGTCCGCGAGGGTACTGTCTGCCCCGTGCTGTGCGGCTCCGCCGTCACCGGTATGGGCGTTGACATGCTGATGCAGACCATCGTGGATCTGGTTCCCGTGGCCACCGACATGCCCGCCGAGGCTGCTCAGGACGACGACGGCAACGCTATCGAGGTCGCCTACGATCCCAACGGCACCACCGCCGCCTTCGTGTTCAAGACCATCTCCGACCAGTACGGCAAGTTCTCCATGATCAAGGTCATCCGCGGCAAGGTCACCGGCGATATGTCCCTGTACAACATGACCACCGGCAACACCGAAAAGCTGGGCCGTCTGTACACCATGAAGGGCAAGAAGAGCGAGGAGACCAAGGAGATCTGCTGCGGCGATATCGGCGCCATCGGCAAGATGGACAAGGTCAAGACCGGCGACACCCTGTGTGAGCCCAAGACCTACGTCAAGTTCGCGCCTCTGGCCTTTGCTCCCGCCTGCTATGAGCGCGCTATCTCCCCCAAGACCAAGCAGGAGATCGAAAAGCTGGGCACCGGCCTGAACAAGCTGAACGAGGAGGATCCCACCTTCTTCGTCACCAACAACGCCGAGACCCATCAGACCGTGATCTCCGGCGCCGGCGACATTCAGATCGACGTGCTGTGCAGCAAGCTGAAATCCCGCTTCGGTGTGGATTCCGAGTTGAGCACTCCCCGTGTCGCTTACCGTGAGAAGATCCGCAGCACCGTCCGCAAGCAGGGCCGCTATAAGAAGCAGACCGGCGGCAGCGGCCAGTTCGGTGATGTTCATATCATCTTCGAGCCCCAGAGCGAGCAGGAGGATATGATCTTTGAAGAGAACGTGTTCGGCGGCTCCGTGCCCAAGAACTACTTCCCCGCCGTGGAAAAGGGCCTGCGCGAGAGCTGCCTGCACGGCGTGCTGGCCGGCTATCCTGTGGTGTTCCTGAAGGCCACTCTGGTGGATGGTTCCTATCACCCTGTGGACTCCTCTGAAATTGCCTTTAAGCTGGCCGCCAACCTGGCCTTCAAGGCTGCGCTGC
Organism: uncultured Oscillospiraceae bacterium; assembly: GCA_934597125.1. Lineage (GTDB taxonomy): Bacteria > Bacillota > Clostridia > Oscillospirales > Oscillospiraceae > Vescimonas. Next base: position 17,696 of record CAKTQM010000031.1, on the reverse strand, counting down.
CCGAGGCCAAGCCTGTGCTGATGGAGCCCATCGGCGAGTTGAAGGTCACCATCCCCGACAACTATCTGGGCGACGTAATGGGCGACCTGAACAAGCGCCGCGGCCGTGTGATGGGCATGAATCCCACCGGTGACGGCGAGCAGGTGCTGGAGGCCGAGGTTCCCATGGCTGAGATGATGAGCTACGCCATTGATCTGCGCTCCATGACCCAGTCCCGTGGTACGTTTACCTTCAACTTCGTCCGCTACGAGGATTGCCCCGCGGCGGCTCAGGAGAAGGCCATCGCTGAGGCCAAGGCTCTGGCCGAGGCTGAGTAAACTTCTATATGGAAAAGGCCGGTACGGTGCAGCCGTACCGGCCTTTTTACATATTTATGGCGTTATAGGGGGAGGATAAAGGGTGTTGGAAAAATTTTTCTGAAAAAATTGAAAAAACCTCTTTACAAATCCCAAAGGGTGTGTTACTATACTAATGCAAACAATAATTGTTAGCAATTATAAAAAGAGGAGGAGCGCGAATGGAAACGGCCACACGATACAGTCCCAAGCGGGAAGCTATTTTGCAGTGCCTGCGCTCCACCACATGCCATCCTTCGGCAGAATGGGTCTATACCCAGTTGAAGCCGCAGATCCCGGATCTGTCGTTGGCGACGGTATACCGGAATCTGGCTCGCTTTCGCAGTGAGGGCGCGGTGCAGGTCATCGGCTGCGTGGATGGCGAGGATCGCTATGACGGCAATGTGGCCCCTCACGGGCACTTTATCTGCCGCGGATGCGGCGCGGTGATTGACCTGCCGCCCATTCCGGTGGAGGCGCCGGATCTGGCCCGGGTGGGCAGGGAAGAGGGGTACAGCGTGACCTTTTACGGCCGCTGCAATACGTGCCTGGCGAAAGAGAAAACCAGTTGACAATGGCCGCGCAAAGCGGCGTCAAAATAACAAATCAGACAAATCAACAATAGACTATGGAGGTAAAGAATTATGAAGAAGTGGGTCTGCCCTGTTTGCGGTTATGTTCATGAAGGTGATGTTCCCCCTGCTGAGTGCCCTGTGTGCCATGTTTCCGGTGAGAAGTTCACCCTGCAGGCCGAGGAGAAGTCCTGGGCGGCAGAGCATGTGGTAGGCGTCGGCAAGGTGTTCGGCGACAACGTGCCTGAGGAAGTTCGCAAGGAGATCATTGACGGTCTGCGCGCCAACTTCGAGGGCGAGTGCTCTGAGGTAGGTATGTATCTGGCTATGGCCCGTGTGGCGCACCGCGAGGGCTATCCTGAGATCGGTATGTACTGGGAGAAGGCCGGGCTGGAGGAGGCTGAGCACGCCGCCAAGTTCGCCGAGCTGCTGGGCGAGGTGGTTACCGACAGCACCAAAAAGAACCTGCAGATGCGCGTGGACGCCGAGAACGGCGCTACCGCCGGCAAGTTCGAGCTGGCGAAGCTGGCCAAGCAGTACAACCTGGACGCCATCCACGATACCGTGCATGAAATGGCCCGCGACGAGGCCCGACACGGCAAGGCTTTCGAGGGCCTGCTGAACCGCTACTTCGGGAAGTAAAATAAAGAAAAGGGAGGGGAGAGAGCCTCTCCCTTTTCATTTGGATACAAGGAAGGGACACGCCGGGGCGTGTCCCTTCCTTGTTATGTAAGAGAGAAAACAGAGAATGTCAGGTATGTTACGCGGCGGCGTGGCTGGGGGTGAGGGTGGTGCGGGCATTGCGGCGGATCTCGCGCTCACGCTCCATCAGGTTGGCTTTGGCGGTGCTCCAGGTGAACACGGCACCGAACAGCAGAGGAAGGTATCCACCGGCCTCGCGGACAGGGGCGTCGGCGGCGGTCATCAAAAAGGCGGTCGCCACCACCAGCACAAGGGAGACAATGGAGATCATAACGTAAGTAGAAATGTTTTTCATGGTAGTTTCCTCCTTAACTTGTTGTTTTGGGGTGTTTCTTTGTTGTGATTGTATAGTAGAATATTTAACGAGAAAAGTAAAGCTATAGAATGTTATATCGGATATTAGAACGGCTAACAAATAGATGCAAAACGCCACCCTCCCGCGCCAGAGGGTTTGGGGCGCGGGAGGGCGGCGTGTGTGAATACTGTGGGGCAACGGGTTATTGCAGGCGGCCATCGCCCCCCATCAGGGCGGTCATTTCCTCAATGCGTTCCAAGGGAAATGGCGGCTCACACAGGGGCTTCATGGCGATGGACATGAGCTTCATGGGGTTGTCGTCTGCCGCCACGCGGTTGGAGCTGAGGGCGCCGCAGCGCTTGCAGCGGTGGATGATGGCCCACTCGCCGCCGCGGCGCACCCAGACGGAGATCGGCTCCATGATGCCGCCGCAGTCGCTGGCCCGATCGCCGGGTTCGATGTCCACATGGAGACTGCTGAGACAGTTGGGGCAGTGGTTGCGGTGATCGCTGCCGGCGCTTTCCGGCGTGCAGAGCCTGTCGCAGACCTTGCAGGTAAAACTGTCGTGGCAGGCATGGGTTTTGTAGTAGCCTTTTTCAAAGGTTTTGCGTTTATTTTCGCGGTTCATTTTACTCCTCCGGAAGATGTATGGTTGGTTCTTCGGGAGGAATGGCGTGTGAATGGATTTGCCAGACCTCCCGGTCAGGCCACACGCTCCAGTAATAAAGTGGTAAGTTTCAAAAAGTTCTCCTTAATCGTTTGATGATATTGTGTCAATGCTTTCCTGCAGAAGCTGCAAAAACCGGCCCGCATGCGCACCGTCCATCTGGGTGTGATGGAACTGGAACGACAGCTTCAGCGTTGTTTTGAAAAGCGCTTGCCGGTATTTCCCCCAGATGAGAAAGGGGTTGTTGAAAATGCCGCTGTTCATGCCAACGGCTCCGTCGATCTCGGTGTCCACGATGGCGGAGGTGCCGATTACCATGCTGTCAGTCAGATCGTGGTTTTCGCACGTTTCGGCCGCCTGCCGCGTCAGGCGCAGGTAGTCGGCGTTGAACTGCGCCAGGGTATCGGAAAACGGTACGTCGCAGGAGGTGACCTGGCCGTTTCGGTTTTTGATGATGGTGTTCACGGCAAGGGCATCATACTGCAGCAGCTGGTGCCCCACGGGAAGCGTGTAGAACTCCCTGACCCCGCCGGCGGCTTTTCCGATACACCAGCACAGCAGCATGTTGAATTTGAGTCCTTTTCTGCGGCTGAGGCGGGTAAGGGGCGTTACATCCATCGCTTTGAAGAACGTTACCATGGGGTTTGGCGCGTTCATCCATAGTTCATAGGCTTCTGCCCGGGCGGTGGTTTTCGGATCAAGGCTGACGGGCTTCATCGGATGGCCTCCAGCGTTTGGATGTCACCCGCCTGAATGGCGGGAATGCTGCGCCGGATGGTTTCCGTGTCCCCTGTCCGGGGATAGATTGTATGCGTCAAGGTACTTTCACACTTCCTTTCCACGCAATAGGCGAGTTCTACCGCGTTTTTATTGACTGCTACTTTGATAAACGCTTGAGTCCGTCAGAATGTTGCACATCGGCGCGGTCAGCTTCAATCCGGCGGATAAAGCGGTCAATGTGGGCGTCCAGCAGGGGAGCGACGGCGCTTTTGTCCTCCGCGCCGTCATAGACGCTGTACAGCAGATACATGGGGCCGTAAAACTCCAGAGCCAGCTGCATAGCGGCGTCGTCGGAGTCTGTCAGCTTGCGGAAGATCGCCGCCATGTATTGCGTGGGCCCCGTGGCAAGATAGTCGTGGTAAAGCTGTGCCAACACCGGATCGCGGTACTGCTCCAGGGTCAGCATTTTTCGAAAATTTGCGGAAAACGGCTCCTTTGTCCAGTGGTCGAACTGCGCCACGCTGTATGCGTGGATCCGGTCAAGGGGGGTGCGCAGATAGGCCTCGGCAAAGCCGTCCGGCTCTGTTTCCGGCATGTCATAGGCCTCTGCCCGCGCATAGTCCATTTGGCGCATGCGCGCGATGATCCGATCCAGAATTTCCTGCTTGCTGGCGTAATGTTTATACAAAGCGGCTTTGGTGATCCCCAGTTGGTTTGCGATGTCGTTCATGGAGGTGCCCAGATATCCGCTGCGGGCAAACAGCCCCAGTGCGGTCTCCAGGATTCGTTCCTTTGTGTCTCCGGCCATGACCGGCCTCCTTTTCGATAGTAACCGTTCGGTAGCCTTATTATAGTTATCGAATGGTTACTTGTCAAGGGGGAGGAACGGAGAAACGGCAGTCGGCCATCAAAAATGAAGTGATGCTGCGTGGAACGGTGCGTTTAATTCGCTTTTATGGATCGACAAACGGGAGCGGAGAGCAAGAGAGCGTATGGTGCTGTTTTACATGTTAGACGAACGGTGGATTTTTAGCGGAAAGCCGTTCTGTGCAAAACCGTGAGTTTTGAAGGGGAAAATTATCACATCATACAAAAAAACAACTGCCCCTTGCAAACGCTTGGGCTGATGTGTTAGACTGTCTATACAAAGAGGCTGCGCCTCTGAAAAATTTTGAAGGAGAAAAGAAAATGAAGAAAGTCATTGCAGCGATCCTCGCGCTTGTTATGGCGCTTTCTTTGGTTGCCTGCGGCAATGGAACCGCTGAGCCCAAAGACAATGAGGAAAAAGAGACGATCCAGGTCGCTCTGTCCACCTTTAGTCTGGCGATCCCCTGGCAGATCCAGACCATTGACACATTAAAGGCAGCCGTTGCCGGCTATGACGGCGCGGTAGAGCTGACGGTAGCCAATGCCGACAACAACACGGCTACCCAGATCACGCAGATCGAGAATTTTATTGACCAGAAGGTAGACATTCTTCTGGTGGATGCAAGCTCCTCCACCGGATTGAATCCGACGCTGAAGCAGGCTAAGGAAGCCGGTATCGTGGTGGTCAACTACAACTGCACAGTGGACGATCCTTCCTGCGTCAATACCCGCGTGTTTGTTGACCAGACCGAGTGGGGCCGTATTATGGCGCGCTTTATCGTTGAGGCGCTGGGCGGCAGCGGCGACATTGTCTGCCTGACGGGCCTGTCCGGCAATCAGATCGCCGCCGACCGCTGGGCCGGTGCCCAGGAGGTCTTTGCCGAAAATTCCGGCATTAACATTCTGGCGGAGGCTCCGGCTGAGTGGGAGCAGTCTCCTGCTGAGGAAAAGATGCAGGCGTGGATCACGGCATTCCCTGAAATTGATGCGGTCTGGGCGGACGGCGGCCCCTGCGGTGTGGGTGTGATCAACGTGCTGGAGAAGAACAACATGAAGATGATCCCCGTCTCCGGCGAAGCTTCCTACGGCTTTGTGAACAAGTGGTATGCCGAGATTGATAACGGCCTGTCCGGCTGCGCGCCTGTGTGTCCTGTATATATCGGCGCCGTTGCGCTGGAGGCGGCAATGCGGATCCTGAACGGCGAGACTGTCGCCAATGACATTGCGCTGGATATGCCTGTTATGACGAATGACAATATCGCCGATTGGGCCGATACCTCCAAGTCTGACGAGGTCTTTGCGTTTGACACCATTTCTGCCGAGGATATGGCAGCGATCTTCACCAAGTAACCACAAGTACGCTCGACTCAAGGGACACTTTGCTCACCTCTGCTTCGCTGTCCGGTGCCCAACGGGGTATCGGGCAGCGAAGCGGATTTCACAACAAGCGACAGGGAGAGCCATACAATGTGCACTGAATTTGAAAATACTGTCCTTTCGGCGAAGGAGATCGTAAAGTCTTTCGGCGGACTGGATGTTTTGAAGCATATTTCCATCAATATCAAAAAAGGGCGTGTGCTGGCGCTGGTAGGCGAAAACGGCGCGGGCAAGTCCACACTGATCAACATTCTCAGCGGGTCTTTGCAGGCGGACAGCGGAGAATTATACTATGAGGGAAAGGAGATCGCGTGGGCGACGCCGAAAAAGGCGCTGCAGAACGGCATTGCGGTGGTGCATCAGGAGCTGACGCTTTTTCATAACCTCCCCGTTTATGAAAATGTGTTTGCGGGGAATTCCGCCACCACGCGCGGCATGCGGCTGGATCGCGCTACCATGCGGGCAGAGAGCGGGCGGCTGCTGGAAAAGCTGGGCGTGCAGCTGGATCTGAATACGCTGGTGGGCGAATTGACTATGGCGCAGCAACAAATTGTGGAGATCGCCAAAGCGGCGGCGTGGAAGCCCAAGCTGCTGATCCTGGATGAGGCGACCTCCGCGCTGGACACCGTACAGGTGCAAAAGCTGTTTACCTTCTGCCGTGAGCTTTTGGCGGAGGGAACGGCCATCATTTTTGTATCGCACCGCATGCCGGAGATCTTTGAGATCGCGGACGAAGTAATGGTCATAAAGGACGGCGCCACAGTGGGATTCTACGATCAACTGGAGGCGGTCACAGAGAATGACCTGGTGAACTGCATGATGGGGTATACGGTGGAAACTATCTATCCGGAAAAGAACGTGAATGAGATGAGACCGCCGATACTGACTACGCGGGGCCTTTCCACCAAAAAAATACACGATGTATCTATTGAGGTGCGGCCTGGTGAAATCATCGGACTGGGCGGACTGCGGGGACACGGGCAGGAGGAGCTGCTGCGGACATTGTTTGGCTTGGAAAGTGTCACTGGCGGAGAGATCACCATTGACGGAAACGCATATGAAGCGAAGAATGTGCAAAAAGCGATTCGCTCCGGTTTTGCGTATGTGCCGCCGGACAGAAAGACCGAGGGCCTGGTTCTGACGCTGCCGATCGAGGAGAATCTGACAATTTCCGCGCTGCGGGATCTCAGCGGGTTTATGGGACGCATCAATCTGCGCCGCGAAAAGGCAATGCAGAATGAAGTGCGGGACAGGCTGCGGATCGACCAGCGGCAGTACCGCCAGCTGGCCGGCCGGCTTAGCGGCGGCAACCAGCAGAAGATCGTGATTGGCAAGTGGCTCAAGAGCGGGTTTAAGGTGCTTTTGATGGATGAGCCCACCCGTGGCGTGGATGTGGCCACAAAGCACGAGATCTATCTGTTCCTGCGGGAACTGGTGGCGCAGGGCGTGGCGGTGCTGCTGGTATCCACCGAGATCATGGAATTGATGGGGATTAGCGACCGCATCTATATTTTTTACGAGGGACGTGTCCATGCCGAACTGAAGGGGGCGGACATCAATGAGGAGAAAGTGACCTACGCGATAATGGGTCTGAAAGGGGAGTAAGCCATGGAAAAGAGAAGTTTATTTCTCAAACGATACGGCGAATTGATCCCGATTTACATTGTGATGCTGCTGATGATCGGGATTAACGTATGGAAACAGCCGAACTTCTTTGCGGTGGCGACCTTGACCCGCACGTTTAATCAACTGGCACCGTATATTTTTATCAGTATGGCGCAGATGTGTGTCATGCTGATTGGTGGTATGGACTTCGCATTGGGCGGGCTGGTGAGCCTTTCCACCTGCTTTTTTGCCAAAATAATGGTGGAAAGCGACCTGACCAATATACCGCGCATTATTGCCGTGATCCTGCTTGTGGGCATCATGGATGCCTGTGTGGGATACGTGATCGGACATTTCAAGCTGCCGACCATTGTGGTTACGCTGGCGACCTCCTTCGTGTTTGAGGGGCTGGCACTGGGCATTCTGCCGACGCCGGGCGGCTATATTTCACCGGGTATCGCATCTTTCCTGACAGGGCGGATCGGGCCGGTTTCAGTGGCGTTTCTGGTATGCGCGGTGTTTGTGGCACTGTGGTATATGATACGGCGTTCCTCAGTGGGATTGCTGATCTACGCGGTGGGCCAGAACCGGAACGCGGCTTTTTCCAGCGGACTGAACGTGACGTGGGGCTATGTGGCGGCATTCTTTATCAGCGGTGTTTTGGCGGCACTGGCCGGATTGATGCTGTGTGCCAGAACAATGTCCGGCGACCCCCGTATTGCCAACGACATGACTATTAACGCCGTCACGGCGGCGGTGCTGGGCGGTGTTACCTTCAATGGCGGTGAGGGCAAGCTCGCCGGCACCATTGCCGGCGCCGTGGTCGTGGGGATTCTGGTTAATGTGCTGTTCTATCTGAATATCACCGGCTTCTACACTTATTTTGTGCAGGGAGTGATCCTGGTGATCTCTGTGGTGGTAAATAATTGGAGAAAGGGGGCGCGGTGATATGCGGAGGGAAAGCATCACAGCCGGACGACTGGAGAAAACGGCGGGGAATGTGATTGCGGCCAATAAACAGATTATCGCGCTGCTGGCTGTGGCGGCCATATTCTATTTGATCTCCTATCTGACATCGGCCACCAAATTTATCGCTATTGCGCATATTTCCAGTTTTATGGCAATGGCGGCCATGGGGCAGACGCTGGTTTTTCTCATCGCGGGCATTGATCTGTCCGTGGCAAGTCTGCTGAGTGCAGCGGGTATTTTGCTGTGTACGCTGGTAGACAAAAGCGTTCCCTTTGGCATTAGTGTGCTGCTTGTGATTGCGGCCAGTGCCGTTGTGGGTGTGCTGAACGGATTGGGTATTTCGTTTTTGCGGATCCCGCCGCTGGTGATGACGGTGGCAATGCAATACGTTTTAAGAGGCACTACGCTGGTGGCTACCAACGGAAAGCCCATTGCCATTTCGACAGAGGGGCTGAGCACGTGGGTCAATCAGGGGGTGATCGGCCCTGTTACCGGAGGTATTCTGGTGATGCTGGTGTGCGGCGCGCTGATAATGTGGCTGCTGTACAAGACGAAGCTGGGGCGCGAGATATTCTTTCTTGGCTCCAGTCCGCTGGTGGGATTGATGTCCGGTATCAGCAATGCAGGCGTTACCATTAAAGTTTACACTTTGGCGGCAGCAATTACGGGTTTGACGGGAATTATGCTTGTGGGGTATACTGGTACTGCGGCCGTGCGGATCGGGGACAGCTATTTGCTGCCCAGTATTGCCGCTGTGCTGCTGGGCGGTACCTCTCCGCTGGGCGGCAAAGGCAATGTGGTACGAACCATGATCGGTGCGTTTATCCTGTGCAACACCGTCAGCCTGCTGACTGTGCTGCAGATGTCTGAGGCGGCCCGTCAGGTGATCGAAGGTATCATTGTCCTGATCTTTATTGTGGTAAACAATGCGGATATTCATAAGAAAAAGAAGAAGGCATAGGAGGCAGGGGTATGGCGTCGAAAGACCTGATTCTTTGTGTAGACCGCGGAACATCTGAGTTAAAAGTCATCCTGTTTGACAAAGAGGGACGCTCCCACGGTATGGAGCGGCGGAAATGTACCATTGTGTCGCCGCGGCCGGATTGGCTGGAGGCGGATCTGGATGAGACCTATTGTCATCTGGTGGACGCAGTCAGGACGCTGGTGGAAAGAGCACTTTCGCCGGAAATGCGGGTAGTGGGTGTGGCGATCACCGCCTATATGTCCGGAACAATCTTTCTGGATGCGCATAATGACCCCATCGGCCCGGCTGTCCTTTGGAATGATTCCCGTACGAAAAAGCTGGTAGAGGACTGGGAACGCGGCGGCGTGCTGGAAAAAAGTTTTGCCGTTTCCGGTTCGCAGATTCTAACCGGCTGGCCGATCCCGTTGCTGAGCTGGTGGAAGAAAAATGACAGGGCATTACTGGACAGAGCAAAGATCCTGTTGAATATGAAGGACTACCTGCGCTTCAGGCTGACCGGAACGCTGGGCACCGATGTGACGGAAGCGGTGCTTTCGCCGGGGGATGTGCGGGCCAGAGGATACTCGGATGAGGTGCTGCGGCTTTTTGATGTGACCGATTACAAGCATCTTCTGCCGCCGGTAGCAGAGCCGGAGAAAATCGCGGGCGGTCTGCTGCCGGAGGTGGCGCGGGAGATGGGATTGGACGCCGGAATCCCCGTGATCGTCGGGCTGGGCGATATGCCCAGCGGCGTGCTGGGAACGGGCGCTCTTTCTGCGGGGCACGGTTCATCGGTATTGGGAACGACTTTTCTGAACGGCCTGATCATCGACCAGCCCCAGCCGCAGCCCTATGGCGCAGGCATGACCTGCGCGTATGTGGAAGGACAGATGCTTCGCATGGTGAATAACACCGGCGGCGCGGCCATCAACTATCAGTGGTTTATTGACACTTTTTTTGCAGAAGAAAAGGCGAGATTGGGAAGCGCGATCTTTTCCCATATTGACCGGCTGGTGGATTCGGTGGCGCCGGGAAGCAACGGGGTGATGTACCATCCGTATATCAATTCCTGCGGCGTGACGGCACCCTTTCTCAGTATCGGCGCCAGAGCGCAGTTTACCGGTGTGGGGCTGCACAACACACGGCAGGACATGCTGCGTGCCATTTATGAAGGAATCGGCTTTGCCATGCGGGACTGCTACGCGGCTGTTCCGGTAAAGCTGCTGGATATTGCCGTAACAGGCGGCGGCAGCAAAAGCGGCATTTTGTGCCAGATCCTGGCCGATATCTGTCAGGTGCCCATTCGGGTGCAGGAGGAGCAAGAGGCGACGGCGCTGGGGAGCGGCATCGCCGCGGCAGTGGGGATCAAGATGTATTCCGGCTACCGTGAGGCAATTTCTCATATGGTGCGTTTTTCCAAAATTTATATGCCAAGGCCGGAGCGGAAAGCGCGGTATGACCGTTTATACGAACTCTACTTCGCCATTCGGAGGGATATGCAGCCCTCCTGGGAACAGCGAAGAGCATTATACAGCGATTGACGAACTGGAATGGAGGACAACGATGAATTTTATTAGTAGAGAAAGCGACATCCCCCTGTACAAGCAAATTTGCGATGACATTATACAGAAGATTAACAATCGCGAACTGAAGCCGGGAGACCGCATCCCATCCGAGATCGAGTTGGCCGCCACCTACAACGTCAGCCGGATGACCGTGCGTCAGGCGCTGAACGATATGCTGCGTGAGCGGGTGTTGCTGCGCCGCCGCGGTTACGGTACGTTTGTGGCGGAAAAAATGGTGGAGAGAACCTTCCATCCCAACGTGATCACCGGCTTCTTTGACGAATTCAGCGAAAATGGAGAACTGGTCTCGGTCGTAGTGGAAAACGCACTGGTCTTTCCGCCGAAGTCCATCTGTAAAATGATGAATTTGGACGAGCGAACGCTGACGGTAAAGCTGACACGTGTGCGTTTCCTGGATGGACAACCACTGGTATTGGATGAATCCTATATTGACAAGTCCGTCTGGGAGCAAGTCAAGGATACCGATTTCAGCCGGATCTCCCTGTATGCCTTTTTAGCGGAAGTTCTGGGGGAAAAGCCGGTGTCCGCGGATCTGGATATTCAGGCGGCAACGGCTTCCCAGGCGGTGGCGGGCTATTTGAAGATCGCCCAGGGCGCGCCGATCTTAAAGGCGTTTATGGCAAACCGTTATGCGGATGGCCGAGTGCTTCATGTGGGCCGGTTGTACTGTCCGGATTATATGGGATTGAAGTTTACAATTGGTGGGAAGTGAACGAAAGCGAATGGTAAAAAAAGTACTACATACTATGCGTGGGCCCGTTGAAAGTCAGGATGCTTTTGTTTGGGACGCCCATGTTCATCTGTGGGGACAGCCTTACCATGCGAAGGAGGATCCCGATTTGATCCTGCGGGACGAGGCGGCGGCATGTGAAGAGACCTGCCGGTTTCGAGACGCGGGGGGCAGTGTGCTGGTAGAATTCAGCCCCTATGATTTTGGGCCGGACTGGTCGGTGCTGCAGCGCATTTCTCAGAACACCGGCGTGCACATCCTTGGCGGCATCGGCTTTTACCGCTCCGAGGGACTGGAAAGCGTTTTGTCACGGTACTCTGACAGCGAATGGGTGGAAAAGATGGTAGACGAGTGGGCGCACGGTGAAGCCAAGACCGGCGCAAAGCCCTCGTTTCTGAAATGGTCGACTTCTCTGGATCGCATTACGCCTGCGGAACATCGGTCAGCGGCCATTGTGGCGGAGGTGGCCAGACGGACGGGACTGCCGGTGGTGACCCACACGCAGCGCGGCACGATGGTCACAGAGCAGTTGAAGCTGCTTCGTGAGCTGGGGGTGGATCTTTCCCGCCTGCTGATCTCACACATCGACATGCGCACGGAGCTCAGTGCCGAATCCTTTCAAGAAGTACTGGATGTTGGCGCCAATGTGTCCATTGACCAATTAGGTAAGCCCAAATACGGGGAAGAGAGCCACAAAATTGATGTGATTCTGGAGCTGTGCCGCAGAGGCTATTCAGACCGCATCTTCCTGGCTACCGATATCGGCCGCAGATCCAACTATAAGGTGTTGGGCGGCTCTCCGGGGGTGGAGCATATTCCTGCGGTGGTGATCCCCCTGCTGCGCCGGTCGGGCGCGTCGGAGGCATTGATCCATCAACTGGTCAACGAGAATCCCACGAACTTCTATGGAGTATGACGCAAGGGAGTTGAAATCATGTTAGAAGAGTTGAAATTGTCGGTATTGAAGGCGAACTTGGAACTGCCGCAGTACGATTTAGTCAAATTTACATGGGGCAACGTCTCCGCCATTGACAGAGACAGCGGACTGGTGGTCATTAAGGCCAGCGGCGTACCCTATGAGGAAATGTGCGCAGAGCACATGGTAGTGATCGACCTGGAGGGACATGTGGTGGAGGGTCGTTATCGCCCCTCCTCGGATGCCCCCACCCATCTGGAGTTGTATAAGGCGTGGAGAAATATCGGCGGTATTGTGCATACCCACTCCCGCTATGCCACAGCCTTTGCTCAGGCGGGGCACCCCATTCCCTGCTATGGAACGACGCACGCTGATTACTTTTACGGCGACGTGCCCTGCACCCGTCAGCTGAATGAGCGCGAGGTCGCAGATGCATATGAAAAGAATACGGCCGGCCCGATCATCGAGAGTTTTGCCGACAAAGATCCACTGGCCGTTCCCGGTGTGGTAGTGAAAAACCATGGGGTATTCACCTGGGGGAAAGACGCCGATGCGGCGGTGTATCATGCCGTGGTGCTGGAGGAGGTTGCCCATATGGCGATTTTGTCCCAGCTGGTGGATGCCGATGTGCAGGAGGCACCCTGCTTTTTGCAGGATAAGCACTATCAACGAAAGCATGGTGCAAACGCCTATTATGGACAAGCGTAAGGAGAGGCGTATGTTGGAGGAGTACAGGAAAGAACATTTCTTCTGCGGCTGTGGCAGGGAGCATGCGAACCCCATTGACGAGATCGTGATAGGGCCGGGCGCACTGGTGCAGCTTTCCAGCGCGCCGGAGCGGCTTGGGTTGGGACGTAATGCCATGCTGATCACGGACGAGGCCATTATGGGTATTATGGGCGATGCCATTCTCGCGCAGCTTCATACCGCCTGTGATGATGTTCGGGTGCTGGCCTATCCGCTGCCGGTCATGCCGGATGAAAAACATATTTTTGAAGTTTTGCGGATGTACAACAGCGCGGTGGACTTTTTCGTGGCTGCCGGCACCGGCGCGGTGAACGATATTACGCGGTTTCTCAGCGCCAAGCTGAGTGTGCCGTATCTCTCGATTCCGACGGCGCCATCTATGGATGGATACAGCGCCAAGGTTTCCCTCCTGTTTGTGGATGGCGTCAAGCAGACGTTGGAGGCCATTTATCCCAAAGCGATCTATGCCGATACAGATTACCTGAAACACGCGCCCAAAAAGCTGCTGGCAGCCGGTGTGGGTGACCTGGCGGCAAAGATCACAGCGTGCGCCGATTGGAAGATTTCTCATCTGATCAATGATGAATATTATTGCCAGGAGTCCGTGGACAAATTGATGCGCGTGGTGGAAGAGAGTATGGCAATTTCCACCGGATTGGCGCAGAACGATGAGCATGCAGTGCAGGCGCTGACAGAGGGACTGATGCTCAGCGGTATTGTGATGCACTGGGTCGGAAGCTCTCGCCCTGCAGCCGGAGCGGAGCACCATATTACGCACTTCTGGGGTATGCAGTCCGGCAGCCCTCAGCATCTTCATGGCATTGAAGTGGCGGTGGGAACGCTGATAATGCTGCAGACCTATGCCAAACTGGCAGAGTTTGATTTCAGCACAGTCAACGCGGAGGCAGTCGCGGCGCGGATGCCGGATCAGACGACGTGGCGCAGCCAGGTAGAAGCTGTTTGTGGTCAGCACGCACCTGTGATCTTTGCACAGCAGACTGACAAGATTTTCGATAAGGAGAAGATTCTGCGCCGTATTCAGCGGATCCAGTCCTGTGAGGCGGAGATAAAGCGCGTTATCGCGGACGTGACACGTTATGAACCGGTTCTGAGACATGCGCTGGAGGTTCTGGGTGCTCCTACCACTGCCGCGGCGCTTGGGATCAGGCCCGACGATTTGCGAACCAGTTTCCTCTGGGCGAAGGAGATGCGCCCCAAGTATGTGGTGTTGGATCTTGCCTATGATCTGGGGATATTAGAGCAGCTGGCAGACAGCATAGCGTGACAAAAAACGCGGATATATTGACACTGTATGCAGCGGCTTGAAACAAGCCTCCTCTGCACGCCTGTGGTGCGTTCCTCTGCCCGTCGGCGCATAGAAAAAAGAGACGCGAAAGCGTCTCTTTTTCTGAACTTATCAAAAAACCTGCTTTCAAAAAGAAAGCAGGTTTTTCCGATGGTGCGCGGTACAGGACTCGAACCTGTGACCCCATGCACGTCAAGCATGTGCTCTAGCCAGCTGAGCTAACCGCGCGGACAACACTAACATAATAGCGTATGTGGGCAGATTTGTCAACACCTTTTGTAAGAAAAATGCAAAAAAGTATCGGACGGCAGTCTTGTGCCGCCCGATAGCATCATGTTTTTTGGGCGTATTTCCGCAGCTGGCACTCAAATGCCTCACAGCGGGGGCAGCTGACGGTTACCAGTTCACCGGTGCGGGGATGGAGAAAGCGCAGCTCTACCGCCTGAAGGCACTGGCCGGTCAGGCCGGGGACGGGCTTTTTCGCGCCATATACCGTGTCGCCCAGAATGGGATGACCGATGTGGGCCATGTGAACGCGGATCTGGTGGGTGCGGCCGGTCTCCAGACGGCACCGGACGTGGGTGACGCCGTTGTAGCGGGCGATGACCTCCCAGTGAGTCACGGCGCGGCGGCCAGTGCGGGGGTTGACGGCCATTTTCTTCCGGTCGGTGGGGTGGCGGCCGATGGGGGCATCCACCGTGCCGCTGTCCGCTCTGAGATTACCCATCACCAGACACTCATAGGTGCGGGAGAGGGTATGGTTACTGAGCTGGGCGCTGAGAGACAGGTGAGCGGCATCGTTTTTGGCGGCGATGATCAGGCCGCAGGTATCTCGGTCAATGCGATGGACGATGCCGGGGCGCTTTTCACCGCCGATGCCGGACAGGGAATCGCCGCAGTGGTGCAGCAGGGCGTTGACCAGCGTGCCATCGGGATGACCGGGGGCAGGGTGAACTACCAGTCCCACGGGCTTGTTTACCACGATCACATCCACATCCTCGTACACCACGTCCAGAGGAATGTTTTGGGCTTCCACGGCGGTGTCCTCTGCCGCGGGCCGGTTGACCAGCACGGCTTCATCACCGGACAGACGGTAGTTTTTGGCGGCGGCAGCGCCGTTGACCAGAACGTCGCCGCTCTCCAGCAGTTTGGCGGCGGCGCTGCGGGTCAAGCCATCGACGCGAGTGGCCAGCCATGTGTCGATGCGCTGGCCCTGGTCTTCACTTGTTGCTGTCAGCGTCAGTTGCATCGTCTTTCTTCCTTGCGTCGTATTTTTCGTAGAACCACAGGTAGTACACCGCCCCAAGAATCACGCCCACCACCACGAAGCAGTCGGCCAGATTGAACACGGGATAGTCGAACAGCAGCAGATCGAACATATCCACCACATAGCGGTGGGCAATGCGGTCAATGATGTTGCCGATGCCGCCCCCCAGGATCAGCAGCGCTGCGGCGACACCCAGCGGATGGCGCACGATGCGGCGCAGCAGCAGATAGACTACACCGGTCAGTAGCAGCGCTGTCACGGCCACCAGCAGCGCGGTTTTGCCGGAAAAACTCGACCATGCGGCGCCATAGTTGTGGACGCGGGTCAGCTGCAGGAAGCCCGGCAGAAACGCGGTGCTTTCTCCCAGCGCCAGATGGCTGACGACCCAGCTTTTCAGCAGTTGATCACAGCCGATCAGCACCAGCACCACCGCGGCATAAAGAGCGTAGAGCATAACGCACCTCTCATGATTTCAAATATCGTACCCATTATCATACCCTATCACGCGGCAATTTGCAAGTCTATCCGTCCGCGGATTGCCAGAGGAGGGAAAATCTGGTATGATGCGGTTATCCGGACAAAAGAGGAGGCGGACGCCATGGCTATACGGGAACTGAATCTGGAGCAGGGGCGGCCCACGGTGGATCAGGCACTGGGCTGGCTGGAGGCTGAGCTGAACGCGGCGCGGAAGATGAACACGCCGCTGATGAAGCTGATCCACGGCTACGGCTCCTCCGGCAAGGGCGGGCGCATCCGCACCGCCAGCCGGCGCTATCTGGAGGAGGCTGCCGCCCGGGGCCACATCACGGCCTATCTGCCGGGGGAGCGCTTTACCATCTTCGACGAGACGGCCCGCCGCGCCCTGACGCGGTATCCCCAGCTGCGCGCGGACAGGGATCTGAACTGCGAAAACCGCGGGGTGACATTTGTTTTTTTTCAAACCCTCTGACATGCGAAAACGGGCTTCCGGCCAATGCCGGAAGCCCGTTTGTTGTAGATTTTTTGCCGATGGGAAAACTTACTTGCTCTCCTTGATGGCAGCCTGAGCGGCGGCAAACGTATTGAGAGCGATGTTTAAGATCATTCCAAAGTGCCGTTCCGGTGTGCCAGGGCGACAAGTGTCCCCACTATGCCGTTCGCAGCTTCTCCCGCACCATCATCAGGGCATAACCCAGCAGGTTTTGCCCCTGCCATTTCGCGTGGTCAAGTCTGTCAGAGTCGTGCATGGACAGACCGATGCCCCATATCCGATCCTTCACCGCACATTCGGCAAGAACAGTGTTTCCTGTTTTTTTCAGTTGTTCCCCTAATTCGGAGTTCTGCGAGAACTTTGCTAAAAGCCCCTCGTAGACAACAATCTGCCGGACACCGTTCCATAGGCTTTCGTCATAGCCTGACACAAGCCGTCCGAGAGTCTTGATTTCGGCGACATCCTCCGTGACGAGGATCTGTGCGGCGACTTTATCATCGCCAAAGCAGACCTCCTTGCGGTACATCATATACTGCTCCATTGAGGAAAACGCAACGCCATCCAGCGTAAACGGGGAGGGATACCAGTTGCTCAAGTATCCGTTTTCTTCATCCGGATTGTGAAAGCAAATAACAGCCATCACACTTCACCCACTTTTTTCACTGCCAAATCAAGCTCCAAGTCGTGAAGTCCGGCATACGCCTTTTTCAAAAAAGACACGGGGATTTTCTTGACAAGCTCTGCACTCGGCAGATTGTAATACCACTGGTAATAGGCGTAAAATTCTCCGATCCAAGACGGCATAAACCCTTCCAAAGCCTTGCCATCTTTCAGACGATAGTTTTCCGTTTCAGTGAAATAAGCCCTAAGCTCCTTTGCGTCCATTGTATTGACATAGACTTTTGCCTCATCAATGCTTTTTCGTGCCTTGCTCGCCATATAGGTGTTAATGAACTCCTCGGTATCCTTATGATACTGAGGATATCCCAGCAATACTTGCTATCCCTGATACCTTATTCTTTCTACCAGTGTTTCCTTTTTCAGATTACTGCTTAAAACGAGGGAAAGCACAATTTGTAGAATACCAACCAGAAGAATCAT
>CAKTQM010000030.1 GCA_934597125.1 uncultured Oscillospiraceae bacterium | reverse complement strand
AAGCACGTCTCCTGGCTGCCTTCTTACGGCCCCGAGATGCGCGGCGGCACGGCCAACTGCTCCGTCATCGTTTCCGACGAGCCCGTCGCCTCTCCCCTGGTGGACAAGGCTGACGTCATCGTCGCGATGAACCGTCCTTCTCTGGACAAGTTCGAAGAGCACGTCAAGCCCGGCGGCGTTCTGGTCATCAACTCCAGCATCATCGACCGCAAGGCCGTTCGTGATGACATCACCGTCGTGTACTGCGACGCCAACGCCATCGCCGAGCAGGTGGGCAACCCCAAGGGCGCCAACGTGGCTATTCTGGGCGCTGTCATGGCCAAGGCCGACGTCACCTCTCTGGACAGCATGATGGAAGCCATCCGCATCGAGCTGGGTGAGAAGAAGGCCAAGTTCCTGGAGGGCAACAAGAAGGCCCTGCAGGCAGGTATGGAAGCCTGCAAGTAAGCAGCTGCCCATCCCCTTCCCTTATCAGACATAAGGATGCTGTGTCCGGCACTCGTATGAGTGCCGGACACTTTTTCTTTCGTTTACTTCTCGGAAAAAAAACAAAAATTTCGTTTCATATTTAGAAACTTTTAGTTGACGAATGACGGAATGTTTGGTATGATAGGGTTGCATTTTGAAAGGAGGTCGTTGGGATGGGTTCTTTTTCCAACTTTGTGGGACATCGTATCAAAAAATATCGGAAAAGCCGCGGTTATACCATTGAGCAGTTCTCCGCCATGATCAACAAAAGTAAGGCAACGTTGTCCAAATACGAAAACGGCGCCATCACCATCGACATTGAGACACTGTACGAGATCTCTCAGGCGCTGGATATCGACCTGAAATATTTCGTGGATTACCAGCCGCCCACCTTCCGCAATGAACCGGCCCTGCATAAAAATGCCTACTTCAATCAGTCGCTGGCCTATATGTATTACTACGATGGCCGGATTCGCCAGATGGTGCGCTCACTGCTGCGGTTCTCCCCCGCCCCCAACGGCACAACGGTGGAGGTCACGCTGTATCTGGGCGTCACGTCCTTCGATGATCCTGACCGCTGTCAGCATCTTTTCACCGGCGAAATGCGCTCCTACGACACCATTACCCATATGGTGCTGAACAATCAGATCAACGAAGCGGAGAAAATGTACATCTGTATGCTCAACCCTATGCAGAACCGTACCCCCGCCATCGGCCTGCTGTCCGGTATTGGCAGCACCCCCTTCTTCGCTCCCATCGCCTTGAAGACCCTGATCTCCAACGAACCGCTGGAGGAAAGCGAGCGTCTTTTGAGCAGCATCAAGCTGGATAAGGACGATTATCACCTGCTGCGTTACTATAATATGATGGTGATTAACCGCCCCGCCAGCCTGTTTCTGCAGTAACATTTCAAAAAAACGACCGCAAGGCAATGCCTTGCGGTCGTTTTTATGCCATTTTTACGATCTCCCGCCGCAGCCGCAGGATGATTCGTTTTTCCAGTCGGGAGATGTAGGATTGAGAGATCCCCAGTCGGTCGGCCACCTCCTTCTGCGTCAGCTCCTTCCGCCCGCCAAGGCCAAAGCGCAGCGAGATAATATCCTGTTCCCGCGGTGACAACTTCGCCACAGCGCTGTGCAGCAGCTGACGATCCACGTCCTCCTCCAGCGGACGCATAACCACATCCTCCTCGGTGCCCATCACATCGCTCAACAGCAGCTCCTTGCCATCCCAATCAGTGTTCAGCGGCTCATCAAAGCTGACCTCCGTGCGGGTGTTGCTGTTCTTCCGCAGATACATCAGGATCTCATTCTCAATGCACCGCGAGGCATAGGTGGCCAGCTTGATATTTTTGTCGGTTCGAAAGGTATTCACCGCCTTGATCAGGCCGATGGTGCCAATCGAAATCAAGTCTTCAATGTTGATGCCGGTGTTGTCAAATCGTTTGGCGATATAGACCACCAGACGCAAATTCCGTTCGATCAGCGTTTGCCGCGCCCCCTCCTCCGGCAGGCGTCCCAACACC
Source organism: uncultured Oscillospiraceae bacterium (assembly GCA_934597125.1). Classification (GTDB taxonomy): domain Bacteria; phylum Bacillota; class Clostridia; order Oscillospirales; family Oscillospiraceae; genus Vescimonas. The sequence goes on along the minus strand of CAKTQM010000030.1, from coordinate 19,557 downwards.
TCCGCCTCCTCCTGACGCGAAAGCGGCGGCGGCAGCGTGTCACTGCCACCTATGTAGTAAACACTATCCGGCCTGATCAGCCGTCGGATCCATTGTACAAACCGTCGCCATAGTCCCATGTGTCTCTCCTTTCTCTCCGCCGCCCCAAAGGGCCTGATAACCGCCGGCGCCCACTTGGGTATCCGTCAGTGCCACCAAAGCACGCGGGATCCGCCTGCGGCCGATCTGAATATGATCGCTGCGGCAGGCCAGCAGCAAACCGCCCTCTGTCCCCACCGCCCGAAATGGCAGCAGGACAAAGGGGATGCTGACCCCCGCCCGATAGAGTCGGGCCATCTTCTCTTCCGGCGCCGCGGCGCTGCACAGGATCTCCACCGCTGCGGCAGGCCAAAGCCCCCGCAGTGCGGATGCCTCCGCCACCAACACCGGCTGCCCGCCCACAGGATCCCGCAGCGTATTGCCGTTGTCCCGCAGCGCCCGCAGACGACAGCGGCGGCCATTCAAAACCACTTCAATATCCATCAGCTCTCCCCCTTCATGGCGCGCCCCCTGTCGAAACACCACATGCAGCAAGCCGTAAAACACCGCCGCCGTTCCCAGCAGCACCGGCCAGCTGATGTTGGCATAATAGACCCGCCGCAGAAGACCCATGGGCGATCCCACCAACAGTCCCAACGCCAATAAAAGTCCCGCCAGCCCGCCGGACAACAGCCAGAACAGCGCCGTCAGCCGCCAGGGCCGCACCTCTCTGTGAAATGCGCACCGCGCCAGAACCATCCCCACACCGATGCGGCATAACGGATGCGCCAACACCGGCAGCAGAAACACCGACACGGCGTAAAACGCTCCCACGGCGGCGCAAACGGCAAAGCGCAGCCGCCGCAGCGGCGTGCCGGCCAGCGTTGCAGTCGTCATCAGCAGCAGATAATCCACCGCCAGATTCAGCGCCAGCAGCCGGTCAACGTATACCACCGTCACCGCCCTCACCTCGCCTTTTATTATAGGACGGCCTGCCTGGAAATCCTGTCGCAAAAAAGCACCCCGCAGGATTTCTCCCACAGGGTGCTCCGTCCTTTATTCATGGTCAAAAATGGCTTTCCTCTCGATCAATGCGCCGTATTCATCCTTCCATTTCCGGTGCAGCGGCGAGGCGTCCCAATTCCCCAGCGCCTCTTTGTCCATGTCCAGCACGATCATCACATCATAGCGGTTTTCACGGTCAATGCAGCAGGGGTATACCTGTGCGCCACGCACGCCGGAAACGGTGTTTATGGTGCCGAATAAGGCCGTTATTGGGGGCAATAAAGCGGCTTTATCGGTCACTTTTCCGTTCCATTTTGCCAGTATGTAATGCTTCATCCGTCACCTCACAGTCCCAGATACGGGATAACCAATCCCGCCAGCATCAGCACCGCCATCAGGCAGGCAATGACGCCCACAATGATCTGAGTGGTCTTCTTGCGCATTTATAGTTCCTCCTTCGGTACGATTCTTCTGATCATCTTTTCCACCTTACGGCGGGGCTGCATGACCTCATGGCCGCAGCCCAGGCATTTCAGCTTGATATCCATGCCCACACGAAGCACCTCCCACCGGCGGCTGCCGCAGGGGTGATCCTTCTTCAGTTCCAGAATGTCATGCAGCTGCAGATCCATGGCTCATCCTTTCTTGATCTCGTCCCAATACCGCTTGGCGGCTTGTTCGGTCTTGTTGTCGCCGTATTCATAGTAGCGCTTCTCCCCCAACTCCTCCGGAAGATACCGCTGCTTTACATAGTGGTGGGGAAAAACGTGGGGATAGAGATAGCCCTGCTCCCGTTCCTGTCCGGCACTGTCCGCGTGGACGTTTTGCAGGTGGCGGGGAATACTGCCCATGGCGCCGTGCTGAATATCCTCCATCGCTGCGACAATGGCGTTGTGGCTGGCGTTGGACTTAGGGGCCGTAGCCAGCAATATGGCTGCCTCCGCCAGCGGGAGCCGCGCCTCCGGCAATCCCAGCTGCACCGCCGCGTCCACGCAGGCCTTCGTGATGGCGATGGCCTGGGGGTAGGCAAGACCAATATCCTCGCTGGCAATGACCAGCAGGCGGCGGCAGGGCGACAGCAGATCGCCGGCCACCAGCAGCCGCCCCAGATAATACACCGCCGCGTCCGGATCGGAGCCGCGGATGGACTTCTGCAGGGCGGACAGCAGATCATAGTGCTCGTCCCCATCCCGGTCATAGCGCATGGCGCTGCGCTGGGCCAGCTGCAAAGCATCTTCACTTGTCACATATAACACGCCGTCTTTCGGCTTGGCGGACTGATACAGCAGCTCCACCGCCGTCACCGCCTTGCGGACGTCGCCGCCGCAGGCAGCGGCCACCGTGGCAGGAACCGTATCCTCCCACTCAAACGGCAGATCGCTGCGCTGCTGCTCGATGCGCAGCGCGCGCTCCACGGCGGGACGGGTCTCCTCCGCCGTCAGGGGCTTAAACTCAAACACCGTACTGCGGGACAGCAAGGCGTTATAGATATAAAAATAGGGATTCTCCGTGGTGCTGGCAATCATGGTGATCTTGCCGTTTTCCAGAAATTCTAGCAGGCTTTGCTGCTGTTTTTTATTAAAGTACTGGATCTCATCCAGATACAGCAGAATACCGTTGGGCGCCATCATGGTGTCCACATCGGCGATAATAGCCTTGATATCAGATAAACCAGCGGTGGTGGCGTTCAGGTGGTACAGCGCCTTCTGTGTCCGCTTGGCAATAATGTTGGCAATGGTGGTCTTCCCCGTGCCGGAGGGCCCGTAAAAGATCAGATTGGCCTCGGCCCCGTTTTCAATCAGACGGCGCAGCAGCGCCCCCTCGCCCAGCAGGTGCTTTTGTCCCGCTACCTCATCCAGCGTCTGGGGTCGGATCTCATCCGCCAACGGCCGCATGCACTCACCTCCCGAAAATCATACTGGTGGTAGTATACCACCATTTGCTTTTTTGCGCAAGGTCTGATACAATGATACCCGAGGTGAGGCCCCATGAAGACGCAAGCGCAGATCAGCGCCATCATTGAAGAACTGAAAAAGCTGTACCCAGACGCCATCTGCTCACTGGATTATGAAAAGGACTATGAGTTGCTGTTTTCCGTCCGGCTGGCGGCGCAATGCACCGATGCGCGAGTGAATCTGGTGACCCCTGCCCTGTTCGCCCGCTTCCCTACGCTGGAAGCTTTCGCGGCAGCCACACCGGAGGAGGTAGGTGAATACGTCCGCTCCTGCGGCTTCTGGCGGGCCAAGGCCAGGGACATCGTAGGCAGCGCCCAGATGCTGCTGCACGACTACGGCGGCAGGGTGCCGGACACGATGGAAGCGCTCCTCCGCCTGCCTGGCGTCGGCCGCAAGACGGCTAATCTGGTGCTGGGCGACGTATACGGCAAAGAGGGCTATGTCTGCGATACCCACTGCATCCGTATCACCGGGCGACTGGGCATCACCGACGGCAGCAAGGATCCCCTGAAGGTGGAGCAGCAGCTGCGCAAAACCATCCCGCCGGAAGAATCCAACAACTTCTGCCACCGGATGGTGCTGCATGGCCGTGCCCTGTGTATGGCACGCGGGCCAAAATGCGTGGAATGCCCGCTGAAGGCGCTGTGCGACTACGGCATGAGTGCCCAATGAAATGACATATCCCGTGCCAGTCCTGTGGGACTGGCACTTTTCTTCTGCCCGCCGCATATACTGCGGTACAGGGAGGTGGACATATGGACTTGAAACAGGCAGCCGCGCAGCTGCACACCGATCCGGATACCATGCAGCGCATGGCCCAGTCTCCGGACGGCCAGGCGTTGATGGCCCTGATGCAGCAGCAAAACGGCACACAGCTGCAAAAGGCCATGGAGCAAGGCGAGGGCAACAGCGCGGCAGAGATGGCGGCACTGCTGAAAACCGTGCTGTCCAGCAGCGAGGGCCGGGCACTGGTGCAGCGGCTGAGTCAGCAGCTAAAGCAGCAATAGTGTAAGCCACAGCAGAAAGGAGGCAGCAGTATGGAGGATATGGACAGCAAGCTCAATGCCATGCTGAACGATCCGGCGGCCATGGCCCGTATCATCCAGATGGCCCAGCAGCTCTCCGGCGGAGCGACGCAGGCCGATCCACCGCCGCCTCCACCCCAGCAGAACAGTGCGCCTTCACCGCCACCGGAGGGTGGCTTTGATCCCATGCTGCTGGCGCGCTTTCTGCCGATCCTGCAGGAACTGCGCCAGTCCAACAGCCAGACCACCCAGCTTCTCTATGCCCTGCGGCCCTTTCTCAAAGAGGAAAAGCAGTCCAAGGTGGAGCGGGCAGCAAAGCTGGCGCGGATCATCTGCATCGGCAAACGGTTTTTGACGGAGGGAGGGCTTGACATTGTATGACCGCTATGGTCGCCAGGAACGGAGCGGCTTTGTGCGGGCCTCTATGGATGACGGGCCGCTTCCGCCGCCCCCCAAACCATCCGGACAGCACCCACCACCAAAGCCACCCCCACCGCCGAAGCCTAACCGGCCGCCGGAGATCGCCTTCGGCAAGGGGATATTGGAAGCGCTGCATCTGGACGACCTGGACACCGGCGATCTGCTGCTGCTGTTCATGCTGTTCTTCCTCTTTCAGCAAAACGCGGATGAAGAACTGCTGATCGCCATTGGCCTGCTGCTGATTTTGTGATCTGCCATTTCTGGCAAGCATTGCATTTGCAATGCAGCACATGGCGCGGTATAATGGCCGTGTTCTTGCAAGAGCAAATCCAACCGAGGAGGTCACAGAAATGTTCTGCAACTTTGACTGCGCTTCCCTGCTGAAGATGCTGTGCAGCTTTTTCGGCTGCTGACTAAGCGTATATAAGAAACGCGCCGCACGCATGTGCGGCGCGTTTTCTTATGACGGGGATGTGATCTTCAATCCCACGATGCCCACCAACAGCAGAGCGGCAAAAAACATGCGCCATGCGGTGGCCGGCTCCTTGAACAGTACCAGCCCCACCACCACGGCGCCCAGCGCACCGATGCCTGTCCAGATGCCGTAAGCCGTGCCCAGCGGCAGCGTTTTCATGGCCTGCGACAAAAGGCCGAAGCTGACCAGCATTCCAACGATCGTCAGCGCGGAATATCCCAGCTTGGAAAAGCCCTCCGACAGCTTCAGACAGGTAGACCAGAACACCTCCGTCAGACCGGCGATCACCAGAAAGACCCATGCCATATAAAAAACTCCTCTCAAAAAGCAAAATCGCGCCCCTTCTGCATCTTCAAAGGCCTAACGATGCAGAAAAAGCGCGTTGACGCACCCGGCGGCGTGTCTTGAAAGACTATATCATATTTTCTTCCCCAGGTCAAGCGCATGATTTTCCTACTTTCCATTACTTTTTGCCCAGTTGACCCCCTTGAAAAACGTCGAATTATGTGGTAATATTATGTATCGTGAAGCGATAGTTTGATTTGACCTGTTTGGAATAGCACACTGTTTTGCAGGAGGAATGTACCGATGGTAGATTTTGAAAATGGCGCGATCTTTAAGCTGTCGCCGGACAACGGACGCGGCGCACGCCTTGTGGATGATCTGTTGGTTCCCGGCGAAACAGTGATCGGATCCTATACGGTGGTTCGTGATTTTGTGGTGTTCACCAACAAGCGTGTGATCTCCTGCAATATCCAGGGCATCACCGGAAAAAGGCGGGATCTGACCTCGATGCCCTACAGCAAGATCTCCGTGTTTTCCATCGAGACGGCTGGTATTCTGGATCTGGACAGCGAGCTGGAGATGTATTTCCCCGGCCTTGGCAAAGTCCACTTCGACTTTACCGGCAACTCAGACATCCGAGCCATTGGGCAGGCAATCAGCACGTATGTGCTTCAATGACGAAAACTCTCACATAAGAAGGAGTCGATCATGGACATTTGTTTTGAGTCCCTTCCGTTGGACGCTCAAAAAGCATTGGCGCGTTACGCCGCGTATGGCTGGCGCTCCGCTGTTGCTGCAAAGGTCTTGAATTGTCGGTTCAGTCTTTCTTTGACCAGCCGCGATGTTGCCGAGATCTATGCAGCCCTCAAAAATGAAGGCGGCGATATTTCGCCAAACACCGAGGGAACGTCTGCCGATTGACCGGCAGACGTCTTTTTATTCTTGATAAGGAGCGATCCATATGGCTACCACGCAGGACTACATCCAATATGTGTGCGAACGTCTGCCGGCGTGCGGCGCGGTGCGCTGCCGTAAAATGTTCGGCGAGTATATGGTGTATATCAATGACAAGCCGCTGCTGACCGTATGCGACAACACGGTGTTTGTCAAGATGCTTCCGGCGCTGTCGGAACTCATGGCCGGCGCCGAAGTCGGCTGCCCCTATGAGGGCGCCAAGGAGCACTATATCCTGGACATCGACGATCCGGCACTGACGGCACAGGTCATCGCCGTTCTGGAACCCCTCATCCCCGTGCCCAAAAAGAGAAAGAAGGGTTGATCTTTATGGATGCCATCACCATCCGCACCGCCAACACGGCGGACGCGGCGGCCTTACTGGCTATTTACGCGCCATATGTCACCAATACGGCAATCGCCTTTGAATATGAGGTTCCCTCGCTGGAGGAATTCCGTGGCCGCATTGCCCACACGCTGCAGCGCTATCCCTACCTTGTGGCGGAGGAAAACGGCGATATCCTCGGCTACGCCTACACCGGCCCCTTTGGTGAGCGTCCTGCCTACGGCTGGGCGGCGGAAACCAGCATCTATCTGCGTCAGGATGTGCGGGGCAAGGGGCTTGGCAAGCGGCTGTACGCGGCGCTGGAGGATATCTCCCGTGCACAGCATGTGCAGAATCTCTATGCCTGCATCGCCTACCCCGATGCCGACGACGCCTATTTGAACGGCAACAGCGTGGCCTTTCACGCCCACATGGGCTATCATGAGGTGGGCCGGTTCCACCACTGCGGCTACAAGTTCGGCACCTGGTATCACATGACCTGGATGGAAAAAATGCTGGGCAGCCACGACGTGCCCCCCGCGCCGTTTACCCCCTTTCCGCAACTGAATATGAACTGAACAAACAGAATGTCCGAAGCCTATGGCTTCGGACATTCTGCTTGTTCTTTATTACGCTTCGCCGTTCTTACCGGCGGCATGCTGTTTCCGCCGGATCAGCACAACGGCTCCCACGGCAGCCAAAGCCGCCGCGGCGGCAATGGCCAGCCACCACATTCCATGTCCGGCATGGATCAGCGTAATCGTCCCATTCCCCTCCATGGTAAAGTTGAGGTAGCTGCCGTTGACTTCGGCATCGACCTTTTTCGCGCCGCTGCCGCCGTCCACATATACGGTATAGCGCTCTCCCTTCTGGGGAAGCAGCCAGCGCACCGTATGGCTCTCCTGCCCGTCGTCGGGGATCTGGATGGACAGCGTCTCCACAGCCTTGGGAACGGTGTTCTCCTCCTCCCGCACCTGCAGAATATCGCTGTCACGGAACTTCCCCTGCACCAGCAGCACATCGTGTCCATCGCGCTGCTGGGGTGAGGCCAGGGTGGTCACATAGGGCGTATAGACCGCCGTGACCAGCGTATCAAAGCGCAGGTGTTTCAGCTCACTCTTGTCCCAATGCACATAGTAATTTTCCTTTTCCGGAAGAACCGGATACACGTTATCTTCAAAGGATGTGCCATAGGTGAAGCGCTGAGACTGCAGCGTCTCACCATCCAGCACAAAGCGCAGCTCCATGCTCCGGAACGTATCGGGAGTGTTCTCCCTTTCGCACAGCGCTTCATAGGTGATGCCCTCCGCCTTTCCGGCATAGCTGATCCGATCCACACCGGCCAGCGTGTCCGAGACGAAGTAGTTTCCGCTGTATGTACCGGTGATCTCACCGGCCACGGCGCCGCCCAGCTGCGTGCAGTCCGTCACCTCCACCATGGACAGACAGTCAGACACACGGCTGCCGGAACCCACGATGCCGCCCACATATTTGCGGCCGCCCAGGGTGCATTTGGCATAGCTGTTACGAATGGAGGACAGCGACAGACCGCATACGCCGCCTACATAGTCGCCGTTCTCGCTGGAAACATCGCCGTATCCGCCGCAGCCGGACACCGTCCCCAGATCCATACGGCCCACCAGCCCGCCGGCACAGCTCTTTTTTGCCTGTACCCTGCCGTTATTTTCGCAGTCCAGCAAAATCGCGCGGGTCTGATAGGTAAAGCGGGCCGTCCGGTTCTCCGATGTCAGCAGATCATCCTCCGGATCCAGGTCATATTCAATAGCCATGGAGCCTGCCACGCCGCCGACATTCCGGTCGGCGTCAATGATGCCGTAATTCGTACATTCCAGCACCTTACCCCGAGTGGCGCTTTGCAGACTCTCCTCGGACACATCCTCATAGATGTCAGAGTAATCCACATTCTGTGTGCTGTTCAGCACGTTCAGGAACAGGTTCATGACCTTCATGAACTGATCGTTGACGGCCCTTACATCGGCCAGCAGCACCGTTCCCGCGCGGGACATCTCATCATTCAGCGCGGTCAACTCGTTGCCGATCCCGCCCAGGGCGCTGTTCAGGGCATCAGCACTCTCGCCAAACTCGCTGCCCAGCCCCACAAAGGAGCCTGGGGATTCCCCCGACAAATCCTTCGCCCACTGTGCCGCCTTGGCAAATGCGCTGCTCAGCGCTGCGGAGGCGTCCTCCGCTCCTGCCAGCGCAGCATCCAGCTGCTCCGAAATCTCGCCCATTTCTCCGTTGATCTTACGCAGCGCGTCCAGCGCCTCCCCCAGATGGGCCACGGCGCTTCTGAAATGGCGCGACGCCTCCCCAAACGCCTCTGCGGCGCTTTGCAGATACGCGGCAGCCTGCCGCAAGGTGTCCAGATCCAGCTTCGGAAGGCCGGAGAGATCCATCCATGCCACAAGCGCCGTCGTACTGCTCATGGCCGCAGCGTATCGCTCCAGAACGGCCGACAGACCGGTCTGCAGCTGCGCAGCGGTATCCGCCGTCACCGCGCCGCCCACCGCAAGCTCACGATTCGCCTGTGCAAGCGTGTCGCGCAGCGTTTCCACCGCTTCCCACAGGGCTGCAATCATGTTATGGGTTTGTGTGGTATCCACGCCGTCCGTACCTGCAATCAGGACAAGTGCTTTCTCCAACGCGGCAAGCCCCCGCTCCAGCGCGTCGCAGCCCTGGGTGATCTCCGTGCAAACCGCCTCCAGCGCGGCAAGAGCCTGCTCATTGTATTCCTCCATGCCGCTGATGGTCTCCACCAGCTTTCGCAGCGCGGCAATGGACTGCGTCATGCCGTCCGCCACTGTTGAAAGATCCTCCAAAATAGGGGACGCCTTAGCCAGATACCGCTCTGCCAGCAGCAGAATGTTGTTGGCGGTTTCCACGTTGCTGTCTACAAAATCCCCCAGCTGCCCCGACAGAGAATAAGCGCTGTCACGGGCGCCGTCGGCATAGTCAGCCAAGCGGGAGACTCCTCCCGACACCGTATCAGAAGCGGACTGTGCGTCATCCAATGCGCGGTCGATCAGATCATGCAGCACATTCAGCTCGCTCTGCAGCTCCGCCAGACCATTGGAGGAGAACTGCAGCGTAATGTCCGGCGCCATCTGTCCCACGATGCCGCCCACGTCCTTGCGGCCCTGAACGACGCCGCGGTTGATGCAGCTGGCCATATAGCCGTTCTGCCGTCCCGCGATGCCGCCTACGTTATACCCCACATGGGGATAACCCACCGTGCCGGAGTTTACACAGCTCTGTACAACACCGTTGGAATAGCCCGCAATGCCGCCGGTATCCGTCGTCACGGCGTTCTCTGACACATCCTCCCGCTTCAGCAGGCTGTACAGCGTACTTTCAAGGCCGCTGATATCCGCCGCCATGTTCTCGTCGCTGACAGCGGTGTTCACCGCTGCCGTATTGCTGCAGTTCAAAAGCGTTCCCGCGTTCTGACCGGAAATGCCTCCGGTGAACTGGCTGCCCCGCACCGCGCCGGCGGCACGGCAGTCTGCGATCACACCGCTGGACTCATTCTTTCCGGCAATGCCGCCTACATAGTCGCCGCCCATAACGATGCCGCTGAAGCTGCACGTCTCGATCCGTCCGGCGTTGACGCCGGCTATGCCGCCAATCTGGCTCTGGGTGCCGGAGGGCGTCACATCGCCCTCCACCGCCAGATCCTTTACCACCGCGCCGGCCTCGATCCGGCTGAACAGGCCATAGCCTGTGGCGCTGCGCGTCAGATTCAGGCCGTAGATTCGGTGTCCCTGCCCGTTGAAGGTGCCATAGAACACGGGAATCGATATCTCCGCTTCCTCGGCGTCAATGTCGGCGGTCAACATCACCGTCAGATTCTGGGAATAAGTATCCACCCTACAGTGCTCGGCAAAGGCCAGCAGCTCCTTTTTTGTACCGATGCGCACCGTCTTTCCCTCTGCAAACACCGCCGGGCACAGAGACAGCACCAGTACCAGCGCCAGCATAGCCGCAATGATGCGCCGCAGTATGTTATTCCGTTTCATGGTGTGCCTCCTCTCCTCCGGTATGCTCCGGTATTGCTTTCTCCGTCATGCTGCCGGACAGCAGATTCAGGTTCACATCGCCCTCCACGCTGGCCCGCATCACACCACTGACCACACCGTGGATCTCTCCGCTGACCACGCCATCCACAAACACGCGGCCGCTGGTCTCCCGCCTGCGGATCACCTTTGGTACGGCGAAGGATGTCTTATCCACGACTCCGCTGCCCACCAGCAGGATTTGCGGTAGCACGAACAGCACCAGCAGCATGGAGATGATGGTTCCCCGTCCCAGACTCTGTCCGATACCGGCGATAGCCGCCTCCGAGGTCATCTGCCCGATCAGCACACCGGCCACCGTCAGAATACTGCCGGAGGTCAGCACCGTGGGGAACGCAAAATTCAGGGTATCAATGATGGCCTGCTGATGATCCATCCGGTTTTTCAGTTCCTGATAGCGGCTGGCGATCACGATGGCATAGTCGATATTGGCGCCCATCTGGATAGAGCTGACTACCAGATAGCTCATAAAGAACAGCGGACTGCCCGTAAGAGCGGGGATGGAAAAATTCAGCCAGATACTGCCCTGGATCACCATGATCAGCAAAATCGGCATACCTGCGGAATTAAAGGTAAACAGCAGCACCACCAGCACGATCAGAATGGACACCACGCTGACTACCGTATTGTCGCGGGAGAAAGATTTCTGGAAATCGTATTCGTTGGTGGAGTCGCCCGCCACGTAGATATCGCCGTCGGGGTAATAGCTGCCGGCAACCTCACGAATGGTATCAGTAAAGGCATAGGTCGCATCGCCGCCCACCGGCAGCGTCAGATACAGCAGCATGCGGCTGTGCTCCTCCCCCTGCAGCTGCGCCTTGGCACTTTCGATCTGCCCTCTGGCGTCGTTGAGCATCTCCGTCTGCTCATCGCTCATGGTGACGATCCCCGCGTCCACCTGATCGCAGACAAACAGGAACATATCCATCAGCGGCACCTTGTACGAGGCAATGTTCCCCGCCAACTTGCCGTAATCCCCCTGCTCTGTGGCATAGGCGGCATACAGCAGCTGCGACATCTCATAGTCCAGATCCGCCAGCTCGGCAAACTGCCGTGGTGTCAGCCTGTCAGCCAGCATATAACCGTCCATAGCCTCCACATTGGCAAGGCCCATGGTGTGGTCGATCTCCTCATAGCCCTCCAGCTCATGCAGAAGCTGCGCCTCTTTTTCATAGTCGCCGGCAGGCACCACCAGCGCCACCATATTGGAGCTGGTAAACGTGTCCTTGATCTTGTTCTCCGCGATCTGCGTCTCGTTCAGCTTGGGCGTCGTCAGGCCGCTGTAACCGTAGGCATAGGGGCATTTGCCGGAGAAAAAGATACCGAAAATCACAAACACCGCAAAAATGACCGGAATGATGCGGCGGGTCTTAAAATCGAATTTTCCGATGAAATTCACTTTTGGCACAAAGCTCTTATGCTTGGATTTTTCGATCAGCGGCCCAAACAGCACCAAAAGCCCCGGCATCACAACAAACACCGACAGCAGCGCATACATGATGGCCTTGATCAGACAAATGCCCATATCCGGCCCGATCTTAAACTGCATGAACAGCATGGCCGCAAGACCGCCCACCGTAGTCAGGGAACTGGCGCTGATCTCCGGAATGGCGCGGCTCAAAGCGACAATGGCCGCCTCTCGGACGGACATGGTCTCCCGCTGTTCCTTAAAATGGTTGCACAGGATCACCGCGTAATCCAAACTGAGGGCCAGCTGCAAGATGCTTGTCACGGAGTTGGACACAAATGAAATCTTGCCCAGCAGGAAATTGCTGCCCTGATTCAGGATCATGGCGATCACAAAGGTCAGCAGCAATACCGGCACCTCGCCATAGGTCTGGGAGGTAAAGAGCAGTACCGCAACCACGATCACCGCCACATAGATCATAATAATGCCGACCTCTCTTGCGATGGTCTCCTGCAGGGTATTGCCCAGATCCGTAGAGATGTACAGGTCATAGCCCGCCAGCGTTTCCTTCACCGCGTCCAGCGCCGTCAGGCAGGCATCGTCTCTCTCGTCGGCGTCAAAGGTCACGGAATACAGCGCCGCGGCATTGCTGTAATGGTCGCTGCTCTCATCAAAGGTAACGCTCTGCACGCCCTTCACATCGGCCAGCGTATCTACCAACGCCTGCGCCTCGTCAAAGGTGATGTTGTCCACCATCACCTCCGCCGTACCATAGGTAGTAAATTCCGCCTCCATCACCGTCAGCGCCTGCTTCGTCTCGGACTCATCCGGCAGATAGAAGGTCAGATCATTCTCCACCTCTACCCAATTGCGGGAAAAGGCGGAAAAAATCAACGCAATGACGGTCAGCAGGAAAAACAGATTCCGTTTATCCACAATAAAGGTCGCCAGCTTTACCATAAAGCTCTCCTTATGGGCGGTCTTCTGTGCCATGGCTCTGCACCTCCTTTCGTTCCTCTTCCTCCAGCCGCGTCCCCCGCAGCGGCATCTGAACTCCGCCGCTGCGGACGATTCCCCGCAGTCCGCCGTTTTCCTCATCAAGGCGCGTACTGCATTCCAGCGCACTCAGTCCGGTGCGCAGCACATGGCGCAGAACAAGGCTCGCGCCCTCCCATGCGCCTGTTACCGGATTATCCACACCCAGCAGGGACAGCGTACCCGTTACGGCGTCACCGCTGCCCCGCAGGGTCAGGATGCCGCTTCGCTCTCCCAACGGACTCTCCAACACCACATGATATCGGATCATAAATGCCTCCTAAAGTCGTATGATCCAGGATAGCATACCGGATATCCTCCGCAAAAGCAAAGGTCAAATGCATTCCCTGTGTCAGATTTTTGCACTGACGCCATTTACCCTATTGGCTTTTTTCCCTTTCCCATGATATAATGGCGGCACAGGAGGGATCAGCCGTGGAGAAACGTACCTACGCCGCTTCCGATCAGACGAAGCACGCCCTTGCGGCGGCATTGAAAGAGCTGATGGCGCAGCGGCCCATCGACAAGATCACCATTCATGATATTACCGAGCGCTGCGGCATACGGCGCCAGAATTTTTACTACCACTTTGAAGATCTTTACGATCTGATGCGCTGGATGTTTCAAAATGAAGCGGTCTCCCTTCTCCACCAGCACGAGGGGATGCTGCTGTGGCAGGAGGGTCTCCTGCAGCTGTTCCGGTATATCGAGGAAAACCGCGCCGTCTGTCTCTGTGCCCTGCGCTCCGTAGGACGGGAGCACCTGAAGCGCTTTTTTGAACGGGATATCCATGCCATCATCCACCGCACCGTGGAGCAGTTCGGTCGCGAGGTAGGCGCTATCCGCAACGACACAGCCCCTGCGGAGACTGAGCTGATCACCCATTTCTACGTGGTGGCCTTGACCGGCCTGCTGGAAAGCTGGCTCATTGGCGAGATCGACCGCACGCCGGAGGAATTGATCCGTGTTACAGATTGCATACTGCAAGACCACGTCCGCGGTGCCAAGCTCCGTTACCGCTCCGATGTGGAGCCTGACCGTTAAAAAGCACCCGCACACGATCGTGTGCGGGTGTTTTTTTTACATTTCTCTGTTATGCGTTCTTACTTCACAGCTTCCTCAACCGCCACAGCCACGGCCACGGTAGCACCAACCATAGGATTGTTGCCCATGCCCAGGAAGCCCATCATCTCCACGTGCGCGGGGACGGAGCTGGAGCCCGCGAACTGGGCGTCAGAGTGCATACGACCCATGGTGTCGGTCATACCATAGCTGGCGGGGCCGGCGGCCATGTTGTCGGGATGCAGCGTGCGGCCCGTGCCGCCGCCGGAGGCCACGGAGAAATACTTCTTCCCCTGCTCGATGCATTCCTTCTTATAGGTGCCCGCCACAGGATGCTGGAATCGGGTGGGGTTGGTGGAGTTGCCGGTGATGGACACATCCACGCCCTCGTGATGCATGATAGCCACGCCCTCGCGGACATCGTCAGCGCCGTAGCAGCGGACATCGGCGCGCTCAGTCTCGGAATAGCGGATCTCGCGGACAATATTCAGCTTGCCGGTATAATAATCAAACTGCGTCTGCACGTAGGTGAAACCGTTGATACGGCTGATGATCTGCGCAGCGTCCTTACCCAGGCCGTTCAGAATGACGCGCAGGGGCTGCTTGCGGGCCTTGTTGGCGTTCTTGACGATACCGATAGCGCCCTCTGCGGCGGCGAAGGACTCGTGGCCGGCCAGGAAAGCGAAGCACTTGGACTCGTCGCTCAGCAGCATGGCGCCCAGGTTGCCGTGACCCAGACCCACCTTGCGATCCTCGGCCACAGAGCCGTCAATGCAGAAGGACTGCAGACCCACGCCGATCAGCTTGGCCGCCTCAGCCGCGGTCTTGACACCGGCCTTGATGGCGATGGCCGCGCCCACGGTATACGCCCAGCAGGCGTTCTCAAAACAGATGGGCTGGATGCCCTTGACGATCTCATAGGGATCAAAGCCCTTGGCCTTGCAGATCTCGCGGCACTCCTCCACGGAGCCGATGCCGTACTGGGCGAGGACGCCGTTGATCTTGTCGATTCTTCTCTCGTAACTTTCAAACAGAGCCATGATTTCGTCCTCCTCCCTTATTCGTGGCGGGGGTCAATATACTTGACCGCGCTGTCCCACTGGCCATAATGGCCGGTGGCCTTCTTCAATGCCTCGTTGGCGTCGTCGCCCTTCTTGATGAAGTCCATCATCTTGCCCAGGCTGATAAATTCATAGCCGATGATCTCATCGTCCTTGTTCAGCGCCAGCTTGCTGCAATAGCCCTCGGCCATCTCCAGATAGCGGGGGCCCTTCTCCTTGGTGGCGAACATGGTGCCCACCTGGGAGCGCAGACCCTTGCCCAGATCCTCCAAAGAGGCGCCCACGGACAGGCCGCCCTCGGAGAACGCGGACTGGGTGCGGCCATAGACGATCTGCAAAAACAGCTCTCGCATGGCGGTGTTGATGGCGTCGCACACCAGGTCGGTATTCAGCGCCTCCAGAATCGTCTTGCCGATCAGAATTTCAGAAGCCATGGCGGCGGAGTGGGTCATGCCGGAGCAGCCGATGGTTTCCACCAGCGCCTCCTCGATGACGCCGTTCTTCACATTCAGGGTCAGCTTGCAGGCGCCCTGCTGGGGAGCGCACCAGCCGATACCATGGGTAAAGCCGGAGATATCGCTGATCTCCTTGGCCTGCACCCACTTGCCCTCTTCGGGAATGGGAGCCGGGCCGTGATAAGCGCCCTTAGCCACAGGACACATATGCTGAACCTCAGTCGTATAGATCATAATGACGATGTTCCTTTCTTTAATTTGAAATGATCGCCGGGATCCCCCGGGGGTTTCCTATTGCATAGTATAGCAGATTTGAAATGGTTTTGCAAGAAACATTCCAAACATTTGGTGCTTATTTTGCCGCCACAAAGCCTACCTTGCGCTGCACCTTGCTGAGGGTCTTCTGGGCCAGGTGACGGGCTCGGGCCGCGCCCTCCTGATACACACTCTCCAGATACGCCTTGTCGTCCATGATGCGCTGGCTCTCCTCGCGGATGGGACGCAGCAGCTCCACCACGGCTTCGCCCACGGCGGGCTTAAACACGCCGTAGCCCTGTCCCGCAAACTCCGCCTCGGCCTCGGCAAGCGTCTTTCCGGTGGCGGCGCAATAGATCGTCAGCAGATTGGAGATGCCGGCCTTGTTTTCCTTGTCGTACTTCACGGCGGTCTCACAGTCGGTAACGGCCCGCTTGAACTTCTTCATGATGACCTCGGGAGAATCCATCAGGTTCACACAGCCGTCCGGCAGGGATTTGCTCATCTTGGTGGTAGGATCGTCCAAAGACATGAGCCGCGCGCCGACCTTGGGGATAAACGCCTCCGGCAGCACAAAGGTATCGCTGTAGACGCTGTTGAAGCGCTGGGCGATGTCGCGGGTCAGCTCCACATGCTGGCGCTGATCCTCGCCCACCGGCACAAGATCCGCCTGATACAGCAGGATATCCGCCGCCATCAGCACCGGATAGGTAAACAGTCCCGCCGTGATGTTGTCGGCGTGCTGGGCGGACTTGGCTTTGAACTGGGTCATGCGGCTCAGCTCGCCGAACTGGGTATAGCAGCCCAGGATCCAGCTCAGCTCCGCGTGCTGGGGCACATGGCTCTGAATAAACATGATGTTCTTCTGGGGATCCAGACCGCAGGCGATGTACTGTGCCAGCTGGTTGACGCTGCGCTTGCGCAGCGTGGCGGGATCCTGCCGCACCGTGATGGCGTGCATGTCCACGATACAGTACAGGCAGTCGTACTCGTCCTGCAGATCCACCCAATTCTTGATGGCGCCCATATAGGAGCCCAGCGTCAACTCGCCGGAGGGCTGGATGCCGCTGAAAATTCTCTTTTTCGTATCAGCCATTTTCTACCTCACATTATCACGGATATTCCATCCGTATTCTTCTTGCGCTCCCTATCCTATCACGTTTTTGGCAAAAAATCAATGGAATCCCATGATCGTCATTGACTTTTCCTTGGAAAAACATATAATAGATAAGTAAATTTGTCAAAAAGCCGGAGGAAAGAATTATGGCGATGGATATGAACTATTTTACCCAAATGGAGGAAAAAATCCCCCGCGGAAAGGTGCGTACCCGCTTTGCGCCGTCTCCCACCGGCTATATGCACGTGGGCAACCTGCGCACGGCGCTGTACACCTGGCTGATCGCCCGCAACCACGGCGGCACCTTCATCCTGCGGATCGAAGATACCGACCAGGGCCGTCTGGTGGAAGGCGCCACCGACGTGATCTACCGCACTATGGCCGAATGCAGCCTGACCCATGATGAAGGCCCCGATGTGGGCGGCCCCGTGGCACCTTACATCCAGTCCCAGCGCCGGGATACCTACGGCAAGTATGCCCGCCTGCTGGTGGAAAAAGGCGGCGCTTACTACTGTTTCTGCGAAAAGGCGGAGTCCGAGGAGGATTCCGGTGAATTTGACCGCGCCGCCGACCCCTGTCGTGATCTGCCTCTGGAGGATGCCCTGAAGCGCGTAGCGGCCGGTGAACCCTACGTGATCCGCCAGAGGATCCCCGCCGAGGGCACTACCACCTTCCATGATGCCATCTTCGGCGATATCACTGTGGAAAACAGCACTCTGGATGATCAGGTGCTGCTGAAACGGGACGGTCTGCCCACTTATAACTTCGCCAATGTCATCGACGATCATTTGATGGGCATTACCCACGTGGTGCGGGGCAGCGAGTATCTGTCCTCCGCGCCCAAGTATGATCTGCTGTACCATGCCTTTGGCTGGGAGGTTCCCACCTACGTCCACTGCTCCCCCGTCATGCGTGACGCCCAGAACAAAATGTCCAAGCGTCACGGCGACCCCAGCTATGAGGATCTGAAAGCCCAGGGCTATCTGACTGAAGCCATCCTCAACTACGTGGCCCTTCTGGGCTGGTCGCCCAAGGGCGAGTACGCCGAGCAGGAGATCTTCTCGCTGGAGGAGCTGACGAAGGTCTTCGATATGACGGGTATCTCCAAGTCTCCTGCCATCTTTGATATCGCCAAGCTGGATCACTTCAACGCCGTCTATCTGCGGGCCATGGAGCCTGCCGCCTTCGCCAAGGTAGCCGAGCCCTACATCCGCCAGAGCGTCAAGGGCAATTTCGACATCGCCTCCATCGCAGGTCTCCTGCAGGCCCGCTGCGAAAAGCTGACGGACATCCCCGAAAAGGTGGATTTCTTTGACGCCTGCCCCGAATATGGCATCGACTTCTTCACCAACAAAAAGTCCAAGACCAATCCCGAGGTCTGCAAGACCATGCTGGAGTCCGCCATCCCCATGCTGGAGCAGCTGCCCCACTGGACGACGGATGCCATTCACGACAGCCTCATCGCCCTGGCCGAGCAGCTGGGCGTAAAAAACGCCACCCTCATGTGGCCGGTGCGCATTGCCGCCGCCGGCAAGCTGGTGACTCCCGGCGGCGCTGTGGAGATCTGCCAGATCCTGGGCCGTGAGGAAACGCTGTGCCGCCTGAAAGCCGGCCTTGCCAAGCTGGGGTAAACGATGAACTGGCTAAAGCAACAACACCGCGCCCTGTGGCGCTTCTACCGTGAGGAACTGGGCGAGGCCCTGCTGATCACCGCTGCCGCTTTTGTCATCGTCGCGCTGCTGTCCTTTGCACTGGGCATTTTCAACCGGAATATTCCGGAGTTTGTTGTCAACTACTTCCAGCAGCTGCTGGATGCCAACGACATTGTCACCGAGGATGGCATCGACCTGCTGGCTCTGTTCGGCAATAACCTGCGGGCCTGCGGCGTCAGTATCCTGTACGGCTTTATCCCCTTCCTCTATCTGACGGCGCTGGCGTTGGGCACCAATGCCCTGATCTTAGGCGTGTTTGCCGCGTATTTCCTCAACAACGGCGCTTCGCTGGCGGTGTATTTCGCCGGCATCCTTCCCCATGGTATCTTCGAGTTGTCCGCTCTGCTGCTGGCCTTTTCCGCCGGTTTTCTGCTGTGCAGACGCACCACACAGTATGTCCGCAAAAATACAAAAGGCGTGATGAAACCTCTGTTGCTGAACCTGCTGCGGATGTTCCTCATGCATATTCTGTCTCTTCTGGTGGTGGCCGCCGTGGCGGAAGTCTATGTGACCCCCCACGTAATGGCGCTTTTCATGTGATATTACCCGCGCAAAGCGCGGTGAAAGGAGAATCATACAATGAACGAGAATGTGACAAAGATCCCTGACATCTTCGGCAGCATGGTGTTTACCGAGGACAAAATGCGACAGCGTCTCAGCGCTGACGTCTATCAGGCCTGGCAGCAATGTCAGGCGCAGGGGAAGTCGCTGGATCGTTCCATTGCCGATGAGATCGCCTGCGCCATGAAGGACTGGGCTACCGAGCTGGGCGCTACCCACTTCACCCACTGGTTCCAGCCCATGACCGGCTTCACCGCCGAGAAGCACGACAGCTTCATCACCCCCACCGGAGACGGCCGCATCCTGATGGAGCTGTCCGGCAAGGAGCTGAGCCG
>CAKTQM010000029.1 GCA_934597125.1 uncultured Oscillospiraceae bacterium | reverse complement strand
TAGTTCCAGGGGATCTGCTTAATAAACATCTCGATACCGCTGACGGAATCGGAGTTGACGTAGCCGGAAACGGCGGCGGCCCAGGAGGACACGGGAGCGATCATGCAGACGGGAGCGGCCGTGGAGTCAATGACGTAGGCCAGCTTCGCGCGGGAGATGTGATGGCTCTCGGTGACGGGACGCATAACGGCGCCCACGGTCAGGCAGTTGAAATAGTCGTCAATGAAGATCAGAACGCCCAGCAGCATAGTCATCAGCTGTGCGCCGGCGCGGGACTTGACGGTCTTGGTAGCCCAACGGCCGAAGGCCTCGGAGCCGCCGGTCTTGTTCATCAGGTCGACCATGATACCCAGGACAACCAGGAACACGATGATGGCGATGTTGCCGGCATCGGAGACGGTGGTGACGATACCGTTGTCACCCTCCACCAGCTGAACAACAGTCTCCCAAGGGTGGAAGTTGCTGACCAGCAGCGCGCCCACCAGGCAGCCCAGGAACAGAGAGGAATACACTTCCTTGGAGATCAGGGCCAGCACGATGGCGACGATGGGGGGCAGCAGAGACCAGAAGGTGCCTGCGAAGGGAGTGGTGGCCTCGATCATCTCGCCATCCACTTCCAGGGTGGGCAGCGGAGTGTTCTTAAACGTGACGCCGAGAATAACCAGCAGCACGACAAAGACACCCAGCGCTACGAAATACGCAATTTTGGTGCTTTTCTTTTCCATTATGAGATTTACCTCCTCATGATTTATGGTGCTCTCATTTTATAGCTTCTTAACATCATTGTCAAGTTCTTAGCGTTTTTTCAGTTCTTTTAACAAGTTTTTAACTCACGGTTTGACTAATTTCACAAATTGTTCACATTCGGGCTGAAAAGCGCCGTTTTGCCGTGTCCGGCGGGGAAAAGAAAGCAGAAAAGCCGCCGGAGCAAGAGCTCCGGCGGCTTCTGGGATGTAAAATTTTTGTCAGACTTCTAAAAATTTTTAGAAGTTAAAGAAGGACTGGAGCTGGCCGTACAGGATCAGCAGCATGCACAGGGGGGTGATGACCTTGGTGCAGATCTTGAAGAAGCCGTAGCTAACCAGCTTCTGGCCCTGCTGCTCGCATTCCTCTTTGACGACCTCGGGGCCGATCTCCCAGCCGATCATCAGGGACATCAGCAGCGCGCCCAGAGGCATCATAACGCCCTCAGACAGCATATCCCAGAAGTCCAGCCAGTCAGCCGCCCAGGTCTGGGGATTCTCGATGCCCAGCAGGTCTGCCGGTGCGATACCGGCGCCGCCCAGACAGTCAGCGCACACCAGGATGCAGCCCAGACCCACCAGAACGGCGGCGATCAGGCTGTAGGGCTTACGCTTATCGCCCTTGCCGGCTTCGCGGGCCTTATCCACGAAGTGGGCCACGATGACCTCCAGCAGGGAGATGGAGGAGGAGATAGCAGCAAACACAACCAGCAGATAGAACAGGATACCAAAGATGGGGCCCACAGCGCCCATGTTGTGGAACACGTTCTGCATGGTGATGAACAGCAGGCTGGGGCCGCCCAGAGCGCCCTCGGGATCCAGAGCGAAACGGCCGGGGATGACGCACAGACCGGCCATCAGGGCCACCAGCGTATCCATAACCACGATGAGGATGGCGTTCTTTTCCAGATTCTCCTTCTTGTCCAGATAGGAGCCGTAGGTAATCATGGCGCCCATGCCCAGAGACAGGGAGAAGAACATCTGGCCGCCGGCAACGGAAAGGACTTCAAAGAAGCTGGGCTCCGTCACGATGCCGTTGGCAACAGACCAGCCGGGAACGAACATGTACTTCAGGCCGTCCACAGCGCCGGGCAGGGTGCAGGCACGGATAATGCAGATCAGCAGCGCCACGAACAGAGCGGGCATACCGATGGAGCAGACCTTCTCGATGCCGCCGCCGATACCGCCCATGACGATGATCATAGTCAGCGCCACAAAGATCAGGCCGTAGATAATGGCCTCGACAGGGTTGCCCATGAAAGCGCCGAAGATCTCGGCACCGTTCAGGCCGTTGGAGCCGAAGCCTGCGCCAAATAGGTCGCCCACGTTGAGGACGGTGTACTTGATGCAGTAGCCGCCCAGGGCGCAGTAGAAGAACAGGATGAAGAACGCGGACAGGATACCCAGCCAGCCCATCCAGCTGAATTTCTTGCTGAGGACCTTGTAAGCGCCCACCGCGCCGTGGCCGGTCTTACGGCCCAGGGCCAGCTCGCCCACCATGACGATGAAGCCGCAGCAGACCGCCAGGATCAGGTAGATGATAAGGAACGTGAAGCCGCCGCAGGCGCCCATCTTATTGGGGAAGCCCCAGATGTTGCCCAGGCCGACCGCCGAACCGACAGCAGCCATCAGGAATCCAAAATTGGATCCAAAGCCTTTTCTTTCTTCCATTGTTTTCTCTCCTTAATACTTAGTTACCGTACGGGGAAAATTACGGTGTATGGAGAGTTTACTATTTCTGCGGGCGGCTGTAAATAAGGCGGAGGCGTTCTTAACGCAGCCGTTGCGTGGGGGCGGTTTTCCTTTATCTTCCCCTTATAAAAAATCCGTTACGGGGCAGCAAATCAACAAAAAGACCCCCGCTTTGCGCGGAGGTCTTTTGTCCAAATTATGTAGGTTTCGTGAAAAGAAAATTTTTGACTTAATCGCCCTCCCGCATGCGGTAACCCACGCCTACTTCAGTGAAGAGGTACTCGGGATGGCTGGGATCCTTTTCGATCTTGCGGCGGATATTCGCCATGTTGACGCGGAGGATCTGGTTGTCGGTCTTGGCCTTGGGGCCCCACAGTTCGCGGATAATAAAGTCGTAGGTCAGCACCTTGCCGGCGTATTTGCCCAGCAGGGCCACGATCTTATATTCGTTGACGGTGAGCTTGGCGTTTTCGCCGTGCATGAGCACCTGATGCTTGTCGTAGTCGATAGTCAGGTCGCCGGTGGTGAATTTGCCGGACTGGGCGATCTGGGGGTCGGACAGGGTGGTGCGGGTATGGCGGATGGCGGTGCGGATGCGGGCCAGCAGCTCGGACGTGCCGAAGGGCTTGGAGATATAGTCGTCGGCGCCGTAGTCCAGGGCCTCCACCTTATCATGCTCGTGATGGCGGGCGGAGACTACCACCACCGGCAGGCTTGACCATTTGCGGACAGAGCGCAGCACCTCCATGCCGTCCATATCCGGCAGGCCCAGATCCAGAATGATGAGATCCGGACAGTGGGAGGATATCATAGTCAGCGCCTCCTCACCGCTGTGGACAACGATGGTGTCGTAGCCGTTGGCTGTCAGGATCATGGAGATGAAATTGCTGATGCTCTGCTCATCCTCTACGATCAGTACCTTGTCTTTAATCTTCATGGTCTTCCTCCTCCATAGGTAATTCTATCACAAAGCGCGCTCCGCCGTGGGGGGAGACGTTTTCGCCGCGAATGGTGCCGTCATGGGCCTGTACCACCGTTTTGCACACGGACAGGCCGATGCCCATATTGCGCTTGCGGTCGCCCTGCTGGCTTTGGTGGGCGCTGCTGTCAAAGAGATTATCCAGCTTATCATGGGCAATGCCCACGCCGTTATCCTCCACGGTGATGCGGGCTGTATTGCCCCGTCGTTCCAGGGTCACATCCACCTCGGTGGCGCCCTCGGCGTGGATGGCGGCGTTTTCCAGCAGGTTCAGCAGCACCTGCTCCATCAGCAGCTCATCCATGGGCACCAGCAGCACTTCCTGGGGCAGGTGGACGTGAACGGGCAGCTGCCCGCCCCGTTTGGTGAATTTTGCCACCGCGCCCTCGATGACCTCCTCGGCCACGGCCAGGGTCTTGGTGACTTTGGTGTCGTCGCCCTGGGCGCCGATGCGGGTGATGGACAGCAGGTTTTCCACGATGCGGATGAGCCAGCGGGCATCCTCGTTGGCGGAGGAGATCAGCTGATGGCGCTGCTCCGGCGTGAGGGAGTCCTCCTGCTCCATCAGCACGTCGGTGGCGCCGACGATGCCGGTGAGGGGGGTTCGAATATCGTGGGACACGGCCCGCAGCAGGTTGGAGTGGATGCGCTCGCGCTCCGCCTCTCGCTTTAAGATCTCCACCTGCTTGGCGCGGCTAGTCAGCATACCGGTAACCACCGAAATAAACATCATGACGATGAACGTCAGGGGGAAGCCGGCCAGGGTGAAGCTGATCTCCCAATACGGTTCGGTAAAGACGTAGTCCACGCACAGCACGCCGGTGACGGCGATGAGGATACTGAAAAGGTAGCCATCCGTCAGCAGGGCGGTGAGGAATACATCCAGGAAGAAGATGACCGCCACATAGCTGGTGTCACTGTGGGGATCCACCGAGCGCAGCAGCAGACACAGCAGCACCGTGACGAAAAACAGGGATGCCGAGATGATGAAATCCTTGCCGGAATACAGCAGGGAATGGTGAAAGATCTTACGCTTTTTTGTCCACTGGCCCGGCCAGGGGATCTTCCATTTTGTCACGTGTTTTCCACCTCCCGCCGAAGCCGCTGTAATCATTTCGTATTATATCACAGCCTCGCGTTAAAATGTTGTAAAAATGTTGTTAAGAGGAGGATTTTTACAGCCCCTTTACAGCCTGATTCGGCACAGGAAAAAACCGGCCGCGTTTCCTGGGGAAACCGGTCGGTTTTTGTCGGAGGCTGTATCTTTCAGGGGAAAATCTCCCCATAAAAAGCAAATCGCCACGGCACCGGTGTGTCGTGGTTCCTTCGTATGGATCTGTTTACCGATCACTGGGCTGCCAATCACAGTCCGCGAAGATCATGTCGTCCAGATCGCCCGTGATGAACTTATACAACATCGTACCTATCACACTCCTTTCTCGTTTCCAATTTTCTATAAGATAGTATATGCTTCCCCCCGCCGTTTTGCAAGGCG
The DNA here is from genome assembly GCA_934597125.1 of uncultured Oscillospiraceae bacterium. Lineage (GTDB taxonomy): Bacteria > Bacillota > Clostridia > Oscillospirales > Oscillospiraceae > Vescimonas. The sequence continues at coordinate 16,663 of CAKTQM010000029.1, read as the reverse complement.
AAAGTTGTACGGATTTCACAATTATTTTCCTCTTCTTTTGGCTATGTTGCACAGTGCCTATTGCGTTTTTGGGAAAGACACATTATAATATAAGGTAATTTTGAATTTGACGCAGGGGTCGCGTATGAAAGAGTTTTTGGCGGGACAATTTGATATTGCCGTGATCGGCGCGGGACATGCCGGCATTGAGGCGGCGCTGGCCGCGGCACGGCTGGGACTGGAGACGGTGTGCTTTACCATCAATCTGGATGCGGTGGGCAACATGCCGTGCAATCCGGCCATCGGCGGCACGGGAAAGGGGCATCTGGTACGGGAATTGGACGCGCTGGGCGGCGAAATGGCCAAGGCGGCGGACAAAGCCTGCATCCAGTACCGGATGCTGAACCGGGGCAAGGGCCCCGCCGTGTGGTCGCTGCGGGCCCAGGCAGACCGGCGGGAATACCAGAAGGTGATGAAGCACACGCTGGAGCGCCAGCCCCATCTGACGGTGCGGCAGGGCGAGGTGGTGGACATCCGGGCGGAGGACGGCCGCGTGGCCCAGGTGGTACTGCGGACAGGGGCGGTATTTCAGGTGAAGGCCGCCGTGATCTGCTCCGGCACGTATCTGCACGGGCGCACCATCATCGGCGAGTGCATTGAGGAGAGCGGCCCCGACGGCATGCACGCCGCCACGGCGCTGACGGAACAGCTGCGGGCGCTGGGACTGCCCCTGCGGCGGTTCAAGACCGGCACGCCGCCCCGCATCAATGCCCGCACGGTGGACTTCAGCAAGATGGAGCTGCAGGAGGGGGATCCCGCGCCCCTGCCCTTCAGCTTTGAAACGGCACGGCCGCCGGAGAACCGGGCGGTGTGCTATCTGACCTATACCAACGAGGAGACTCACCGGATCATACGGGAGAATCTGGATCGCAGCCCCATTTACAGCGGCGTTATCGAGGGGATCGGGCCCCGCTACTGCCCGTCCATCGAGACGAAGGTGGTGCGCTTTGCCGACAAGCCCCGGCACCAGCTGTTCATCGAGCCCATGGGACTGGACACGGAGGAGCTGTATATTCAGGGGTTCTCCTCCTCCCTGCCGGAGGAAATTCAAATACAAATGCTGCACACCGTGCCCGGGCTGGAGCACGCGGTGATGACGCGGCCCGCTTACGCCATCGAATACGACTGCATTGATCCGCTGGCGCTGAAACCCACGCTGGAGACAAAGGCGGTGGCGGGGCTGTACGGCGCGGGGCAGTTCAACGGCTCCTCCGGCTACGAGGAGGCGGCGGTGCAGGGCTTTGTGGCGGGCGTGAACGCGGCGCTGGCGCTGCTGGGCCGTGAGCCACTGGTGCTGAAGCGCAGCGAGAGCTACATCGGCACATTGATCGACGATCTGGTGACGAAGGGCACCGAGGAGCCCTACCGCATGATGACCAGCCGGTCGGAATACCGGCTGGTGCTGCGGCAGGACAACGCCGATCAGCGGCTGACGGCCATCGGCCACCGGATCGGGCTGGTAAGCGACCAGCGGCTGGCGGCGGTGGAGGCGAAATACGACGCCGTGGCGCGGGAGATCAAGCGGCTGGCCCACACGGGCATTTCGGGCAGTCAGGCACTGAACGCGCTGCTGGCGGAGCGGGACACCGCGCCGGTAAATGACGGGTGCCGCCTTCTCGATCTGCTGCGGCGGCCACAGGTGCGCTACGACGATCTGCGGGCCTTCGACCCCGCGCCGCAGGCGCTGACGGCGGACATCGTAGAGCAGGTGGAGATCACCGTGAAGTACGAGGGCTACATTCAGCGGCAGCAGAAGCAGGTGGCGGAGTTCGAGCGGCTGGAGCAGCGGCTGCTGCCGGAGGACATGGACTATAACCACATTCAGGGGCTGCGGCTGGAGGCGCGGGAAAAGCTGAGCGCCATCCGGCCCCGCAGTCTGGGACAGGCGGGGCGGATCTCCGGCGTGTCCCCCGCCGACATGGCGGCGCTGATGATCTACTTAGGAAAATAAGGAGGGCGAGCGGATGAGGGTTTACGATCTGACCCACACCATTCAAAATGACATGCCGGTGTATCCCGGCACGGAGCAGCCCCGGCTGACCACCGCGTGTACCATTGCGGAGGCGGGGTATCGGGAGACGCTGCTGCACATGTTCTCCCACACCGGCACCCACATGGACGCGCCGGCCCACATGCTGCCGGACGGTGCGGCGCTGGACAGCTACGGCGCGGAAAAGTTCACCGGCGCCGCCGTGGTGGTGGACTGCCGCGGTCAGGGGGCCATCACGCTGCCGCTGCTGAAACGCTATGACCTGACGGGGGCGGATTTTGTACTGTTCTGCACCGGATGGGATCGGAAATGGGGTTCTCCCGCTTACTATGAGGACTTCCCCTGTCTGACCGCCGAGGCGGCGGCGTATCTGGCCGCGCTGCCCCTGAAGGGGGTGGGAGAGGATTCCATCTCGCTGGATCCCTGCGACAGCACAAACTTCCCCAACCACATTACGCTGATGAAGGCGGACTTTGTGAATACGGAGAATCTGAAAGGGCTGGACGCCCTGATCGGACGGCGGTTCACCTTTGTGACGCTGCCGCTGAAATTTGAGAATTCCGATGGCTGCTCCTGCCGCGCCATCGCCATGGAGGAATGAAATATGGGCAAACTGCGGTTTCTGCTGGCGCTGTGGCTGGGCAAGCTGTCCATTCCGGCGCTGAAGATCACACGGCACAACGGGACGGACTTCCCCGGCGCGCTGGCGGTGAAGGTATGTCCGGACTTTTTGAAGTATGTGGGCAAGCCGGAGAAGATGGTAGCTGTTACCGGCACCAACGGCAAGACCACCGTCAGCAATATGCTGGTGGATATTCTGGAGGCGGAGGGCCACCGCGTGCTGAGCAATCGGGCCGGCAGCAACATCACCTCCGGCGTGTCCACGGCCTTTATCCGCAACTGCGACCTGCTGGGCCGGGTGAAGGGCTGCGACATGGCGGTACTGGAGATCGACGAGCGGTCGGCGCCGAAAATCTATCCTTACGTGCGGCCGGACTATATTTTGATTACCAATCTGTTCCGGGATTCCATCATGCGCAACGCCCATCCCGGGTATATTGCGGACATCCTGAGCCGGAATCTGCCGAAGGAGAGCAAGCTGATCCTGAACGCCGACGACCTGATCTCCTGCGGCGTGGCGGAGGAGAACGCGCGGTGCTATTTCGGCATCGGACGGATGCCTACCGACGTGACGGACTGCGTGAACCTGCTGAACGACATGCGCATCTGTCCCCGCTGCGCGGGGAAGCTGCGGTATGAGTACCGGCGGTATCACCACATCGGCCACGCGGTGTGCGAGAGCTGCGGCTTCCACTCGCCGGAGGCGGACTATCTGGCGGAGCAAGTGGATCTGCGGGCACGCACTATGGTGGTGCGGGAGAAGGACGGGATCACCTATCCCTATGAGCTGATTACCGACAGTCTGTTCAATATCTATAACATGATAGCGGTCATCGCCGCCCTGCGGCAGCTGGGCCTGAGCCACGAAACCATCCGGAAGCGGTTCGCCGGAACGAAAATTCTGGAGAGCCGTCTGTCGGAGGAGAAGATCGGCGGCGTGAACGTGATCATGCAGATGTCCAAGGACAAGAACGCGCTGGCGTGCAGCCGGAACTTCGACTACATCCAGTCCAAGCCGGGGCGCAAGGAGCTGCTGGTGATGATGAACTGCATGGGCGTATCCAAAAACTGGTCGGAGAATCCCAGCTGGATGTACGACACGGATTTTGAGTTTTTGAACCACGACGACATCGTACAGCTGGTGTGCGCGGGGCCCCGCGCCCGGGATTATAAGCTGCGGCTGCTGCTGGCGGGCATTCCGGAGGAGAAGATCTTTTTGGAGGACGACGAGTTCAAGGCGCTGGACAAGCTGTATCTGACGCCGGGAGATGACGTGTATATCCTGTACGGCGTGGACGGCACGCCGCTGGCCTTCCGGGTGAAGGCGAAACTGCGGGAAAAGCTGCTGGCGAAGGGAGGACAGGACGCATGAGAGCGGAGATCTTATTTCCGGAGGTGTGCAACCTCTACGGTGATCTGCAGAACATCCACTATTTGAAGCGGTGCTGCCCTGAACTGAAGATCGTGGAGACGGATCTGAAATCCAGGCCCGCCTTTCTGGACGGGGATGTGACGCTGGTGTTTATGGGCTCCACCACGGAGCAGGGGCTGCGACTGGCGGCGGACGCCCTGCGGCCCTATCGGGAGGCCATCGCGGAAAAAATCGACGGCGGACAGCTGTTTCTGGCTACCGGCAACGCGCTGGACGTGCTGGGCTGCGCCATCGACAGCGACACGGCGCCCCGGATCGAGGGGCTGGGCCTGCTGGACACCCGGGCGGAGTATCACATGCTGCGGCGGCACAACAGCTATTACGTGGGAAAATTCGAGGGAATGGACATTGTAGGCTTCAAGAGCCTGTTCGGTCATTCCCACGGCACCGGCGCGGCGCTGTTTGACACCGTAAAGGGCGTGGGACGCGACGGCATCGAGGGCAGCGGCGAGGGCTTCCGCCGGGGCGGATTGCTGGCTACCTATTTGATCGGGCCGCTGCTGATCCTGAATCCAACCCTGTGCAAATGGCTGCTGCGGGAGATGGGTGCGGCGTCCGACACGCTGGCCTTTGAGGAGGCGGCCATGGACAGCTATCACAAGCGGGTGGCGGAGTTCATGGAACCGGGGCGGAGCTGGAAGTATTAAAAACCGGGCTGCATTGGCGCAGGAAAACAGCAGGACACGCCGCAAGGAGGAACGATATGAAAAAAGCAAAGACGTATCAGCTTGTTCTGATCCCGCTCCTTCTCGTCATGGTTGCTGTGGGAGTGAGCCTTGCCTACAGCTGGTGGAACGCGAGCCACACGGTACCCGGCCCCGGATCCCTGGAAGGTCGTTTGCAGGGTGTCGGCGATTGGGCCGAAGGCGAACAGGGCTTGGAACTGCTTGGTGCGTATACCTTTGTCACCACAGAAGAAATCGACACGGCCCGCATCAAAAAATCCTATGCCTATCAGCTTTCGGACGGTTCTGTTTACGGCTGGCTTTCCTTTCAACAGGAGCAGCAGAAGGATCAGTGGGAGGAAGAAAGCGCGGTGCCCGGCTCCGACGCCAACTACGTCAAGGTGCTGCTGGAAGCAGAGGCACAGCATTGGGAAAGGGACTTGTTTTTGGGACACTATAGTCTGAACGGGGTGTTTTTTGCCATCAGCGACAGCCCCGAAACCTTAGCGAGTTATTTTCTCAGCTGCACAGAGGGTAACTACTATCGCGGCTGATCCGGAGCGCGCCGCGGGGTGGAAGTATGAAAAGAGCTGGCATCCAAAGCCTCCCCTGTGTAAGGGGAGGTAGCACGGCGTAAGCCGTGACGGAGGGGTTGACGGTCAATCCCTCCGTCTCGCTAACGCTCGACAGCCCCCTTTACACAAGGGGGCCTTGGCGTGTGCGCCCCAAGCACACAACAGGCCCGTTTTGCGGCGCGAAACGGGTGTGTTGGCACAGGTCTACGCTGCGCAGACTGATTTCCGGAACGGCGGGGTGGACATTTGGGGTTGCTTTGCGGCATACTGGCGTCACAACGAAAGGAGCGTGACCGTATGGATACCATAAAAACCGGCGGCTATCTGGCAGCGCTGCGAAAGGACGCGGGGATGACCCAGCAGGAGGTGGCCGACCGCCTTGGCGTGTCCAACAAGACCATCAGCAAATGGGAGAGCGGCGGAGGCTTCCCCGATATCGCCATTCTTCCGGCGCTGGCAGAGCTGTACGGCGTCACCGCCGACGACATTTTGGCGGGCGAAACGGTGCGGGGCACCACCGGCGGCCATCAGGTGGAGCAATACCTTGCCCGCCGGGGCGAGCTGCGCTGGCGCATCGGCTACGCGGTGGCGGCGCTGTGTCTGTTGGCGGGCGTGCTGTTTGTCGCCGTATTATGGGCGGCGTGTCTGACGACAGCAGCCGCTGTGGCTGCGATATGGATCGGCTGGAGCCGCTGCTCCGGCGAGGCGCTGCGCCGCCGTCTGGCCATGCTGCTGCCCTGCGGGGTGATGCTGGTATGGATCGCCTCCTACTACGTTTTTGCCTACATCAAACTGCCGGATATGCTGCTGGCGGATTATCCCAACCGCAATTATGTGTCGTTCTATCTGTACGACTCCTTCCGGTGGGATCTGACGCTTCTGCTGCTGCCGCCGCTCTATCTTCTGCTGCGGAGCGCGGTGCGGAAATGGAGTGGTGAACGGCATCTGCTGCCCCGCCCCTATTTTCAGGTGACGGCCGGCCTGTGGGGCATATCGGTGGCGGTGGATGTGGTACACTGGATCGTGGCGCTGCCGCCTATGCTGGCCTATGCCGCCACCCATGCGCCCCAGACCTCCCAAACCTTTGAGGCGCTGCTGGAGGACTTTCTCCCCACTCTGGTGTTTCTGAAGGTGCCGTGGATCACCTTCGTCATCGCCATTCTGGCGCTGATCGTCACTGCGGTGGTATCCCGGCGAAAGCAGGACGCGGAGTGACCGGAGCCGGACACGGTACGGCTATCCCATGGGGCGGGCGTCCAAAGGCTCCCCTGTGCAAGGGGAGCTGTCACGGCGGAAGCCGTGACTGAGGGGTTGGCACGTTAAGAAAATGTGCCGGTGGCATATTTTTCGTGTCAATCTCGGCGGCTACGCCGCCGTAGCATCCAGCTGGACTTCCAAGGCACATCTTAATTGACAATCCCCCAGTCAGCCTTACGGCTGACAGCCCCCTTTACACAAGGGGGCCTTTTTCCTCCCCTATGAATTTTAATTCATGCCGCCTTTGGCGGCATACCATAACTTTTCACTCTTCTCTGCAAAAAAAGATGTCTGCCCAGTGGGCAGACATCTTTTTTTGCTTTTGTTACGCCAGATCGGGGAAGTTCTTCACCACGGCGGCGCAGCGGGGGCACAGCTCGGGATGCTGGGCGTCGCTGCCCACGGTGGGCAGCACCTTCCAGCAGCGCAGGCACTTGGCGCCGTTGGCGGGGCGGACGGTGACGGTCAGCTCACTGCCCACCTCCACGCGCACCTGAGAGACGATCAGCAGATCCGCCAGCATGGCGGCGTCCATTTCGGCAAGGAAGGCATCCTCGGCGCCAACGGTCAGATCGACCTCCGCCTCAAGGCTCTTGCCGATGGTCTTGGCGGCGCGGGCGGTCTCCAACTCACCGTTGACGGCGTTGCGGAGAGCGGCGATACGGGCCCACTTGCCCATCTCCTCCTCTGACAGAGCGTACTCGGTATAGGGCTGCACCATCTCGTTGAACAGGACGTTCCGGGCGTCGTCGCTGCTGCGGTGGGGCATGGCCAGCCAGATCTCATCGCAGGTAAAGGCCAGGATGGGGGCAAACAGGCGGGTCATGGCGTCCAGGATCAGGAACAGAGCAGTCTGGGCGCTGCGGCGCTCCAGACCCTCGGCGGCGGCGCAGTACAGACGATCCTTCAGGATATCGAAGTAGAAGGAGCTGAGATCCACCACGCAGAAGTCGTTGACCATGTGGGACACCACATGGAACTCGTAGTTGTCATAGGCGGCGAACACCTTGGCGATCAGGTCGTTCAGGCGGGTGACGGCCCACTTATCCAACGGCAGCATGTCGGCGGGCTGCACCAGCGCATCGGCGTCAAAGCCCACCAGATTATCCAGGCAGAACTTGGCGGTGTTGCGGAACTTCAGGTAGTTCTGGCTCAGCTGCTTGAAAATCTCATCGGAGCAGCGGACATCCACGTGATAGTCGGCGCTGCCGGCCCACAGGCGCAGCAGATCGGCGCCGTATTTATCGAAGATCTCGGCGGGATCCATGCCGTTGCCCAGGGACTTGTGCATGGCCTTGCCCTCGCCGTCCACCGTCCAGCCGTGGGTGACGCACTCCTTGAAGGGAGCGCCGCGGCCCAGCGCGCCGACAGCCACCAGCAGAGAGGACTGGAACCAGCCGCGATACTGGTCAAGACCCTCGATATACATGGTGGCGGGCCAGAAGTTCTGATCCCGCTCCATGGCGGCGAAGTGGGTGGAGCCGGAGTCAAACCAGCCGTCCAGCGTGTCGGTCTCCTTCTCAAAACCGGCGGACTTGCCGCAGTGGGGGCAGGTGAAGCCCTTGGGCAGGATATCCTCGGCGGCCATGTCGAACCAGGCGTTGGAGCCCTTCTGCTCGAACAGATCCGCCACGGCCTCGATGCTCTCGTCGGTGCAGACGGGCTTGCCGCAGTCCTTGCAGTAGAACACGGGGATGGGCAGGCCCCAGCGGCGCTGGCGGCTGATGCACCAGTCGGTACGCTCCAGGATCATGGAGCGCATGCGATCCTTGCCCCAGGCGGGCACCCAGCGGACATCCTCGCAGGCGGCAATGGCGTCGTCCTTGAAGGAGTCCACGGAGCAGAACCACTGGGGGGTGGCGCGGAAGATGATGGGCTGCTTGCAGCGCCAGCAGTGGGGGTAGCTGTGGACGATGTCCTCGCTGGCGAACAGAGAGCCGTTGTCCTTCATATCCTGCAGGATGACGGGGTTGGACTCGTCGGTGGTCATGCCCTCGTACTTGCCGGCGTAGGCGGTGTGCTTGCCCTGATCGTCCACGGGCACCACCATGTCCATGCCGTAGCGCTTGCAGGTGAGATAGTCGTCGGCGCCGAAGCCGGGAGCGGTGTGGACGCAGCCGGTACCGGAATCCATGGTGACGTAGTCCGCCAGCACCAGACGGGAGGTCTTGGGCAGGAAGGGGTGATCGGCCAGCATATTCTCGAAGAAGGAGCCGGGGTGGCTCTCCAGGATCTCATAGCTGTCGAAGCCGCCGATCTTCATGACCTTCTCGGTCAGCGCCTCGGCCATGATATACATTTCGCCGTTGGGGGCCTTGACGACCACATAGCTCTCGTCGGGATGCAGGGCGATGGCAAGGTTGCCGGGCAGCGTCCAGACGGTTGTTGTCCAGATCACGAAATAGAGCTTGCTGTGATCCAGATTGCCCAGCTTGCCCAGGTCGTCGTGCATGGGGAACTTGACGTAGACGGTGGTGCAGGGATCGTCCTTATACTCGATCTCGGCCTCCGCCAGGGCGGTCTCGTCGTGGGGACACCAGTAGACGGGCTTGAGGCCCTTGTAGATATGGCCGTTTTGATACATCTTGCCGAAGACGCGGACTTCCTGTGCCTCGAAGCCGGGATCCATGGTCTTGTAGGGATGCTCCCAGTCGCCCACGACACCCATGCGCTTGAAGCCCTCCCGCTGCACGTCGATATAATGGTCGGCGAACTCGTGGCAGGCGGTGCGGAAGTCCGCCACGCTCATGGCCTTGTGGTTGAGCTTGTTCTGCTTGATGATGGCGGACTCGATGGGCATGCCGTGGTTATCCCAGCCGGGGATATAGGGGGTGTAGTAGCCGCGCATGGCGTACATGCGGGTGATGAAGTCCTTCAGGGACTTATTCAGGGCGTGGCCCATGTGCAGCGCACCGTTGGAGAACGGAGGGCCGTCGTGGAGGGAGAAGAGGGGCTTGCCCTCGTTCTTTTTCAGCAGCTCGTTATAGAGGTCGATCTCCTCCCAGTGCTTGAGCATATCCGGCTCGCGCTTGGGCAGGCCGGCACGCATGGGAAAGCCGCTCTTGGGCATGTTCAACGTCTTCTTGTATTCCATGTTGCTTCTCCTTTTCTATGTGAAAAATTTTGTTTTTTGATTGCTGGTACTGCCTGTCGATGCGGGCGGATAGCGTCGTCCGTCCCTACAACACAGCAGAGAAAAATAAAAAACGCCTTTGTCTCGTCAAGAGACAAAGGCGTTTTGAAAACGTCCTCTGCGGTACCACTCTCGTTGCCGCGCAATGCGGCCGCTCAGCCCCACCAGCCGTGGGCGCGGGGTGATAACGGCCCGCTTCCGTCCGTACCTACTTTTGCTTTCAGCCGGATGCTCCGGGGTGATATCCGTGCCGCGTCTGCGTCCGCCTTGCACCGAAACGGCGGCTCTCTTCGCGTCAGACCGAGGCGCTGCGTGTCCCCTTCATCGCGTTTATACGGTGTTTACCATGAGATATTTGATAATATAACCACTTTTTCTCCGTTTGTCAATGGCATTTTTACCAAAAAGGGCGGGTTTTTCAGATGATACCAAACATCGTCAGGATGCCCAGAATGCCCATGCCGGTATAGACCACGCCCATGACCGTCAGCAGCACGGTGACGATGGTGTAAAAGGCGCTGTTTTTCTGGGTGTGCTTGAACCGGCGGGTATAGAACAGCACCAGGCAGGTGACGCCCAGCAGCAGCGAGGAGATGTAGTTCATCAACTGGTTATCCTTATACACCGTAAAGCGCAGCACCAGCGTGACGCCGATGGCGGCGAACAGGGCGATGAGGGTGATGTTCAGCCACAGGGGCAGCTTGACACGCTCCTGCTGCTTGGCCTTTTCCGCCAGCTTCTGGGTCATGTAGCTGCCGGCACTGTAGCCGCCGTAGTTGCTGTTTTTCTTCTTGGAGTGATTATTCTTGTTGGGATTTCCCTTCGCCTTGCGGATCTCCTCTTCCCGGTTGGCGTATTGGTTGACTTGGGAATAGATCTTGTTTTTTGCCATGGTGTTGTCTCCTTACTATTTCAAATAGACCAGCAGCATTCGGAACATCTCGTCGGCAGCGGCGGCGCGGATGGCGCGGCGGTCGCCGGAGAGGTGCAGGAGCTGCACGTTGGTTTCGTTTTCCGCGGACAGGGCGATATACACCGTGCCCACCTCATGTCCCGCGTCATCCTTATCGGGGCCTGCCACGCCGGTGACGGAAAGGCCGATATCCGCTCCCGTCAGGGTACGGACGCCCTCCGCCATGGCGCGGGCGGTGGGCCCGGACACGGCGCTGTATTCTTCCAGCGTATCGTGGGGCACGCCCAGCACCCGCTCCTTGACGCCGTTGGTATAGCTGACCACGCCGCCTAAGAATACCGCCGACGCGCCGGGCACATCCGTCAGGCGCTTGGCGGCCAGGCCGCCGGTGCAGCTCTCGGCCGTGGCAAGGGTCAGGCCGTGGACTTTCAGGACGGCGATGACCTGTTGTTCCAATGTCCCGTTCATAAGCGTCTCACGCTTTCGGGTACAGGCGGATCATTTCGCGGCCCGCCAGGGCTTTGTCGCACAGAGCGTCGATATCCAGCGCGGCCTCATATTCCCGCACCTGGGCAAGATCGGGCTTGGTCTTGGGGTGACGGGGGGTGAACACGGTGCAGCAATCCTCATAGGGCAGGATGGAGGTATCGAAGGTGCCCACATGGCGGGCGATGCGGACGATCTCCTCCTTGTCCATGCCGATGAGGGGACGCAGCACCGGAAGAGTAGCCACATCATCGCTGACCACCAGCGCCTGAATGGTTTGGCTGGCCACCTGACCCAGACTTTCACCGGTGACGATGGCCTTGCAGGCCAGCTCGTGGGCCAGCCGGTCGCCCAGCCGCATCATGAAGCGGCGCATAATGAGGGTGAAATGATCCTCCGGACACTTGCGGCGGATCTCCTCCTGAATTTCCGTAAAGGGCACCACATGCACCGTCAGGCGGCCGCACCAGACCGTCAGCTCCTGAGCCAGCTGCAGCACCTTCTCCCGCGCCTGTTCGCTGGTATAGGGAGGCGAGGCAAAGTGCAGCAGCTCCAGCTGGACGCCCCGCTTGGCGATCATATAGCTGGACACGGGACTGTCGATGCCGCCGGACAGCAGGCTGACGGCGTGGCCGCCCATGCCGATGGGCAGGCCGCCGGCGGCGGCCTCCGCCGGGCCGTGGACATAGGCCGCGTCCTCGCGGACTTCCAGATACACCGTCAGCTCCGGGTGATGCACGTCCACTGTCAGGTGGGGGAAGGCGTCGTGCAGCGCGCCGCCCACCCACTGGCTCAGCTGGATGCTGCCCATGGGGAAGGATTTGTCGGAGCGCTTGCTCTCCACCTTGAAGGATTTGGCCGCCAGCAGGGCGGGCGCCAGATACTCCCTGGCGGTGGCGAAGATGGCCTCCTTCTCCTTGGCGCAGGGAACGGCCCGGGCGATGGCGATGATGCCGAACACCTTTTTGCAGGCGTCATAGGCGGCGTCCAGATCGCAGGTGTCCTCCACGGGTTCCACATAAATGGTGGACTGGCGGGAGTAGATTTTGAACTTGCCATACCGCTGGGTGCGGCGGCGGATGTTGCTCATCAGCTTCATTTCAAAGCTGTGGCGGTTCAGTCCTTTCAGGACGATCTCGCCCAGCTTGCAAAGTATGATCTCGTGCATGGGGGTCTCCTTATTTATATATTAGGTGTATCAAAGGCCCCCTTGTGCAAAGGGGGCTGTCAGCCGCAAGGCTGACTGGGGGATTGTCGGTTACCGGACAACCCCTCCGTCACGGCTTACGCCGTGCCACCTCCCCTTACACAGGGGAGGCTTTGAATGTTCTACTTCAACAAATTACTGCTTCTGTACTGAATGGCCTCCGCCAGATGCTGGACTTGGATACTCTCCGCACCGTCCAGGTCGGCGATGGTGCGGGCCATACGGAGGATGCGGTCATGGCTGCGGCCGGTAAGGCCCAGCCGGTCAAAGGCGCCCTGCATGACCTTCTCCCCCGCCGCGTCCAGCCGGCAGTACCGGCCGATCATAACGGGGGTCATATAGGCGTTGCAGGTGACGGAGGTGCCTTCAAAACGGCGCTTCTGCACCTCGCGGGCGGCGTTGACCCGTTTGCGCACCGCGGCGGAGGATTCCGGCTGCTCCTTGCGGCGCATGGCCTCATACTCCACCGACGGCACCTCGATATGCATGTCGATGCGGTCTAACAGCGGGCCGGAGACGCGGCGCATGTACTGCTCCACCTGCTGGGCCGAGCAGCGGCAGCGGCCGGAGGGATGGCCGTACCAGCCGCAGCGGCAGGGATTCATGGCGCACACCAGCATGAAGCGGCTGGGCAGCGTCAGGGAGCCGGTGGCGCGGGTGATGGTGACCTGTCCGTCCTCCAGCGGCTGGCGCAGGGTCTCCAGCGCGGATTTATCAAACTCCGGCAGCTCGTCCAGAAACAGGATGCCGTTGTGCGCCAGAGAGATCTCGCCGGGGCGGGGGATACTGCCGCCGCCGGACAGGGACACCGGCGAGGCGGTGTGGTGGGGACTGCGGAAGGGGCGGCTGTCCACCAGCGGGTGGCCGGGGTCGGTCATGCCGGCCACGGAGTAGATCTCGGTGGTCTGCAGCGCCTCCGGCCGCGTCATGTCCGGCAGAATGGAGGGCAGGCGGCGGGCCAGCATGGATTTGCCGGAACCGGGGGAGCCCATCAGCAGCACGTTGTGGCCGCCGGCGGCGGCGATCTCCAGCGCGCGCTTCACGTTCTCCTGCCCCATCACGTCGGAAAAGTCCGGCAGGGGACGGGCGGGCGCGGAGGGCTCCCAGCGGGGCGCGGGGTCGATGGCGTCCTGTCCTTTCAGGTGGGCCATCAGCTGACGGACGTTTTCCACGCCGTAAACGGTGACGCCGTCGGCCAGCGTAGCCTCGGCAGCGTTGGCGGCGGGAACGAAGAGCTGCTTCACCCCCTGCCGGGCGGCAAACATGGCCATGGGCAGCACGCCGGTGACGGGGCGCAGATCACCCGTCAGGCTCAGCTCCCCCAGAAAGGCGGCATCCGGCGGCAGCGCCCGCAGCTCTCCCGCGGCGGCCATCAGCCCCAGCAGGATGGGCAGGTCGTACACCGTGCCCTCCTTCCGCACACGGGCGGGGGCCAGATTCACGGTGATGCGGCTGACGGGGAACATGGCGCCGCAGTTTTTCACGGCGGCGCGCACCCGCTCACGGGCCTCCTTCACCGCCGTGTCCGGCAGGCCCACCACGTCAAAGGCCGGCAGCCCGCCGGAGAGCATACACTCCACCGTCACCTCGTACCCGCTGATGCCGGACAGGCCCAGGGAACGCGCTGTGGTCACCATTTGTCCGCCCTCCTCTGCGATTTTCTCATATCAGCTTATTTTATCACACATTCGTGGAAAAGGACAATAGTTTTGTCAAAATAAGTTTCGCTGTCAGGGTATGTTAGAATTCTTAACAGCAAAAACGCACTTTTAGTTTCCTATTGCGAAAATTTCATAAAAATGCCGTTTACACTGCCCTTTTTTTGTGATATTATCCTGATACGCTGAGTTTTTCACCTTGATAAAAGGCGAAGAGAGTATGAAGGAGGTTCATAAATGGTAAGAAAGATGAAATCCATGGATGGCAACAACGCTGCCGCGCATGTAAGCTATGCGTTTTCCGAGGTAGCCGCCATCTATCCCATCACCCCGTCTTCTCCCATGGCTGACTTTGTTGACCAGTGGAGCGCCAACGGCCTGAAGAATATCTTCGGCACCCAGGTGAAGGTCGTGGAGATGCAGTCCGAGGCCGGCGCCGCCGGCGCGGTGCATGGCTCTCTGGGCGCAGGCGCGCTGACCACCACCTACACCGCCTCTCAGGGCCTGCTGCTGATGATCCCCAATATGTATAAGATCGCGGCCGAGCAGCTGCCCTGCGTGTTCCACGTATCCGCCCGTACCGTTTCCACCCACGCGCTGAACATCTTCGGCGACCACTCCGACGTGATGGCCTGCCGCCAGACCGGCTTTGCCATGCTGTGCGAGGGCAACGTGCAGGAGGTCATGGATCTGAGCCCCGTGGCCCATCTGGCCGCGCTGGAGGGCAAGGTGCCCTTTATCAACTTCTTCGACGGCTTCCGCACCAGCCATGAGATCCAGAAGATCGCCGTTTGGGATTACGAGGATCTGAAGGACATGTGCGACATGGACGCTGTGGCCGAGTTCCGCCGCCACGCGCTGAATCCCGAGCATCCCCACATGCGCGGCAGCCACGAGAACGGCGATATCTTCTTCCAGCACCGCGAGGCCTGCAACAAGTATTACACCGCTCTGCCCGCCGTGGTGGAAAAGTGCATGGAGAAGGTCAACGCCAAGCTGGGCACCAACTATCAGCTGTTCAACTACTACGGCGCCAGCGACGCTGACCGCGTCATCGTAGCCATGGGCTCCATCTGCGACGTGGCCGAGGAGGTCATTGACTACCTGAACGCCCACGGCGAGAAGGTGGGTCTGGTGAAGGTGCGTCTGTTCCGTCCCTTCGCCCCCGAGAAGCTGATCGAGGCCATCCCCGCCACCTGCAAGAAGATCGCGGTTCTGGATCGCACCAAGGAGCCCGGCTCCCAGGGCGAGCCTCTGTATCAGGATGTTGTTACCGCTCTTGCCAACGCCGGCAGAAACGACATCACCGTCATCGGCGGCCGTTACGGTCTGGGCAGCAAGGATACGCCGCCCGCCTCCGTGTTCGCTGTTTACACCGAGCTGGCTAAGGCAGAGATGAAGCGCCAGTTCACCATCGGCATCGTGGATGATGTGACCAACATGTCCCTGCCCGAGGATCCCAACTGCCCCAACACCGCGGCAGAGGGTACCATCGAGTGCAAGTTCTGGGGTCTGGGCGGCGACGGCACCGTGGGCGCCAACAAGAACTCCATCAAGATCATCGGCGACCACACCGACAAGTACGTGCAGGCATACTTCCAGTATGACTCCAAGAAGACCGGCGGCGTCACCATCAGCCATCTGCGCTTCGGCGACAAGCCCATCCGCTCCCCCTATTATATCAACAAGGCTGACTTTGTGGCCTGCCACAACCCCAGCTATGTAACCAAGGGCTTCAAGATGGTGCAGGATGTCAAGCCCGGCGGCGTGTATATGATCAACTGCCAGTGGGACTTCGACGAGCTGAACCACCACATGGACGCCGCGTCCAAGCGCTATATCGCCCAGAACAACATCCAGCTGTATACCATCAACGCCATTGACCTGGCTATTGAGATCGGTATGGGCAAGCGCAACAACACCATCCTCCAGTCCGCGTTCTTCTCTCTGGCTAAGGTCATGCCGGAGGAGGAAGCCATCGCCTATATGAAGGAGAAGGCCAAGGCCTCCTACCTGAAGAAGGGCCAGGACGTGGTGGACATGAACTACAAGGCCATCGACCTGGGCGCCACCGCCTATAAGAAGATCGACGTGCCCGCCGACTGGGCCAACGCTGTGGACAACAAGGAGCCCAAGCAGCTGCACGGCAAGCCTGAGCTGGTGAAGATGGTTCAGGAGATCCTGGAGCCCGTGGGCAAGATGGACGGCGACAGCCTGCCCGTCAGCGCCTTTGTGGATCATGTGGACGGCCAGTTCGAGCTGGGCGCCGCCGCCTATGAGAAGCGCGGCGTGGCCGTGTCCGTCCCCACCTGGGACGCCGCCAAGTGCATCCAGTGCAACCAGTGCGCCTACTGCTGCCCCCACGCCACCATCCGTCCCTTCGCACTGACCGCCGACGAGGCCAAGAACGCCCCCGCCGCCGCCAAGATCGTGGACGTGAAGGCCGGCAAGGGCAAGGGTGAGTATCAGTTCACCATGGCCATCAGCCCGCTGGACTGCATGGGCTGCGGCGTGTGCGTGGGTGCCTGCCCCGTCAACGCCCTGGCTATGGTTGCCCAGGAGGGCGAGCTGCCCCAGCAGGATGTGTTCGACTACTGCGTGGCCGAGGTATCCGAGAAGAAGGATATGCAGGACAACACCGTCAAGGGCAGCCAGTTCAAGCAGCCCATGCTGGAGTTCTCCGGCTC
>CAKTQM010000028.1 GCA_934597125.1 uncultured Oscillospiraceae bacterium | reverse complement strand
GTGCACGTCAAAGCGGACGTCTGTGCGGCGGAAAGGGAAATTCTTGAGAATACGCTCTGTGCCCTGCAGCGTGGCCATGGCGACAGGCGTGCCGCTGCGTTTGGCGATCGAGAAAGCGCCGCTGCGCAGAGGGAGCAGGACATTCTCTGTACGCCGCGTTCCCTCTGGAAAGATGGCGATGTCACAGTAGCCTGTGTCTCCAGCGGCGTTTTCAGATTGACCGTATCATCCAGCCACAGGACTTCCTTCACATGGTTCGCCGCCGCGATCTGGGCTTTGATCCCCAACGCCTGTGTCAGACTGACGTTTTCCACCATCACATTCAGATTCGGCAGAGGCTGGTCAAATTCCTCCTCCATCACCGTCAGCGCCTGTGTGGAGTTGGCCTCCTGCGGCAGGTAATCCATCATGTTGTAATTTACCGGCGTCAGCAGGAACAGGAATACGCCTACCAGCGAGGCCGCCAGAAAAGCAATGATGATGACCTTTTTGTACCGGTCAATAAACGCTGCAAACTTGCTCAAGGGTCGAACTCCTTCCGCATACAATACTTGTTTTTTGAAAAACAAAAGTTGACTTTATCGTGCCTGCACATTATACTGACGGTGAATTAGAAACACAATATTCACTTTCATACATTTTGATTTTTCTTATACAAATGTCTGTGATTTGTGCAGAAACAGGAGGCTGTTTATGAAAAGTTCACATTTGGATCGGCGGACAAAATACACATTGCAGGTGATACGCGCTGCCATGTTTGAACTGCTGGAAAGCAGGAGCCTTGATGCCGTGACCGTTACGGACATCTGCGCGCTGGCGGATGTGAACCGCGGCACATTTTACAAGTACTACAAGGATGTTTACGACCTGTTTGAAAAGACACAGGATGCGTTTATCGACAAGATCCATGGGCTTTTTGACGAGACCGCGGCCACCGGTTCCGGTATGCCGGATTTCTTCACCAGTGTTTTCCGCATCCTCTCGGAGAATAAGGAGCTGGTGCAGGTGGCCCGAAACCGGGAATTTACCGAGCAGTTTACGAAAAAACTGCTGGTGTTCGTACTGCCCCATATCGACCAGCTGATCGTCAATGCCGACAGTGATGCTTCTCCGGAGGAGATCCGTTTCCTGTCGGAGTACATCATGGGCGGCTGCACGCGGGTGGTGGCCGCGTGGATCAACGGAGACATGGCGATCCCCGCCGACCGGATGGAGCGATATATCACCGCGTTTATCCTGCAAACGCTGGGGCAGAAAGCAGAGTAGATCATAAAAAAAGCAGCTGCATGGCAGCTGCCTTTTTGTGATGTTCAAGTATTTACAGCATTCCGGCCACCTGCATGGCCTGCGTCAGGTCTGCGATGATGTCTTCAGCGTCCTCCAGACCGATACTGAACCGGAAGAAGCCCTCCTGATAGATGGCGGGGTAGTGGGGCAGCTTGTCGCTGTTCTTGTCGTAGTAGACGATGAGGCTCTCAATGTCACCCAGAGACACGGCGTGAGTCACCAGCTTCAGCGCGTCCAGGAACTTCTCGTGCTGTTTTTCATCGCCTTTCAGGTCGAAGGAGATCATGCCGGAGTACTGGCCGTGCATCAGCTTTTCCGCCAGCTCATACTGAGGGTGGCTTTTCAGACCGGGATACCACACAAAGCGGGTGGCGGGGCAGGATTCCAGAAATTCCGCCACCGCCATGGCAACGGCACTGTGCTGCTTCATCCGCAGCGGCGCGGTGGCAAGGCCGCGGGCCACCAGCCATGCGTTGAAGGGGCTGAGGATGCCGCCGTAGTTCACCATGGCCAGCTCCTTGATCTGGTCGATGAGCTCAGTGCGTCCCAGCACGCAGCCGCCCAGAGAGTCGCCGTGGCCGTTGATGTACTTGGTCATGCTGTGGATTTCCAAATCCGCGCCGTGGGACAGGGGACGGATGCACACAGGGCCCGCAAAGGTGGCGTCCACGCTCAGCAGAGCCCCGGCCCCGTGGGCGATGTCCGCGATGGCGTCAATGTCGCTGATGCCGGTAGTGGGGTTGCCCGGTGTCTCCACGTGAATGAGCCTGGTGTTGGGGCGGACAGCGGCGCGGACGGCCTCAGTGTCAGTGGTGTCCAACAATGTCACCTCTACGCCGTACTTCTTGGGCAGATACTCGCGGAACAGCAGATTGGTGGCGCTGTAGCAGACCTCGGAGACAATGGCGTGGTCGCCGGAGTTCAGCATAGTGGTGAACACGGCGGCCAGCGCTGCCACGCCGCTGGCAAACACCGCGCCGTCCTCCGCGCCAGTCAGGGCGCACAGCTTGTCCTGCAAGACCATCTGGTTGGGGTTGCGGTTGCGCTGGTAGATGTTGCTGTGGATGCCGCTCCAGTCCACCGGCGTACCGTCGGTGGGAATGCGGTAGTTGGAGGTCATGTAGATGGGTTCATTGATAGCGCCGAAGCAGTCGTCCTTCCGTGCGCCGCCGTGTACGGCGGTGGTGTTGATGTGCAGCTTTCCTTCCATTGTGATACACTCCTCTCAAATCGTCATGTGGCGGTGCTGTCCGCACCGGCCTTTGTTGAGGTCATTGTATCGCAGGATGATAATTTTGTAAAACGAATGATTTTTATAATATTTATTAAAATATGTCATTGATTTTCGATGAGAATATGATACGATAGTCGGGAGAGGAGGGCTGCGCCATGGAGATACGAAATCTGAACACATTCCTGCACGCGGCGTCGCTGCAGAACATCACGAAAGCGGCGGCGGAGCTGGGGTACTCCCAGTCGGCGGTCAGCGTCCAGATACGCCAGCTGGAGCAGGAGCTGGGGATGCCGCTGTTTGACCGTATCGGCAAGAACGTGTACCTGACGGACTTCGGGCGGTCGCTGGTACCCTATGCCCGCAGCGCCGTGGCAGCGGTAGCGGCGGTGGAGAATTTCGGCAAGTCCGACGCCAGTCTGGGCGGAGTCATCTGCATCGGCATCACGGATTCCCTGTTTGAGCTGCTGATGAAGCCGCTGCTGCCTGCCTACCATGCCCGTTTTCCCAAGGTACGGGTGGAACTGCTGGTGGACACCACCGTGAATCTGACGCAGCTGTTGCAGCAGGGGTCTATCGACGCTATGTGCGTCATCGACGATCCGCTGCCGACCGCCCAGTGGCACATCTGGCAGCAGACGGAGGTACCTGTGGTGCTGGCGGCCAGTCCGTCCCACCCGCTGGCTGACCGTAAGCGGGTGACGCTGCGGGAGCTCTCCGGCAGCGAACTCATCATGATGGAGAAGGATGCCCCCTATAACCGGCGTTTTGAGAGCATGCTGGCGCAGCATCAGGTGGCGTGTGAGCCGTTCCTGCGGCTGCCCAGCGCCAGCGCCGCCCGTGACCTGCTGCTGGGTGGGCCATATCTATCCCTGTTACCATGGTACACCGTCCGCGCCGATGTGGAGGCTGGACGCTTGACACTGCTGTCCGTTCCTGCGTGGGATCTGACCCAGTCGGTGCAGATGGTGCTGCATCGCAGCAAAGTGGTCACACCGCAGATCGAAGGCTTCCTGTCGGAGTTGAGCCGTGCGCTGGCGGATGCGCTGACGTGACGAGGATCGCCTTGAGATCGTGCGGTGGAGAGCAGATCGGTTTCTGTAAAGGTGGTTTTCTGCGGTTGAATATTGCCATTTCAAGACGCAGCGTTTCCAGTGCCATCCCTTGCTTTACTTGAAGAATATTTTACGCTATAATGTGTGCGGAATAGTTGATGATAATGCCGCCGAACAGGAATCTGAGGAGAACGCCATGGATAAAAAAGAGATATACGCTTTTTTGACGGAACAGAATATTCCGTATGAAGTGACTGAACACAAAGCGGTGTTCAATATGGAGGAGCTGGATTCTGTGGAGCTTCCGTATCCGGAATGGGATGCGAAAAACCTGTTTGTGCGGGATGACAAAAAGCGCAATTACTATTTGATTACCGTAAAGGGAGACAAACGGGTGGATCTGAAGGAGTTCCGCAGACTGCGCGGCCTACGGGCGCTTTCCTTTGCGTCTGCCGATGACCTGCTTCACATCATGGGGTTGACACCCGGTTCTGTTACCCCACTTGGTATTCTGAATGACGCAGAGCATCGTGTACATTTTTATCTGGACGCGGAGTTTAACGGGAATAGGATTGGCGTTCATCCCAACGACAACACGGCGACCGTCTGGATGCAGGCTGATGATTTGATGAAATTGATCCAATCCCACGGAAACACCGCGGAGTATACAGAGATTTGATTTGACGCCATCACGGACAAGGCCATATCATCATACCGGAATAGACGAAAACCACGAGGAGGTGACGGCAGTGTATTTCGCATATGGAGAAACCGAACTTGCCTATCTGCGAGAAAAAGACAAGCGGCTTTGCGAAGTCATTGACCGCATCGGGCACATCGAACGCGCGGTGGATACAGACTTATTTTCATCTGTCGTTCATCACATCATCGGACAGCAGATATCCACCAAGGCGCAGGCCACCATCTGGCAGCGGATGCAGGAGGCGCTGGGCGAGGTGAGCGCCGAAACCATTCTGGCGGCGGATGTTCCCAAACTGCAATCTCTGGGCATGACCTTCCGCAAAGCGGAGTACATCACGGATTTCGCGGAAAAAGTCCACAACGGCGCGTTTGATCTGGACACGGTGGCGCATATGAGTGACGAAGACGCCATTCGAGCGTTGTGCGATCTGAAAGGCATCGGCGTCTGGACAGCGGAAATGATTTTGCTGTTCTGCCTGCAGCGCCCCGATGTCTTCAGCTACGACGATCTGGCTATTCAACAGGGCTTGCGCATGGTCTACCATCACCGCAGCGTCGACCGTAGGATGTTTGAAAAATACCGCCGCCGCTTTAGCCCATATTGCAGCGTGGCAAGCCTGTATCTGTGGGCGGTGGCTGGCGGGGCGATTCCGGAAATGCGAG
Source organism: uncultured Oscillospiraceae bacterium (assembly GCA_934597125.1). GTDB lineage: Bacteria > Bacillota > Clostridia > Oscillospirales > Oscillospiraceae > Vescimonas. The sequence continues at coordinate 16,704 of CAKTQM010000028.1, read as the reverse complement.
ACTACAAACCCCAAAAATAGAGGAGGATATGTTGTGACTTTCATTCAGCACTACGATTCCCCGCTGGGCGGTATTTTGCTGGCGGCGGATGAGATCGGTCTGACCGGCCTGTGGTTTGATGGGCAGAAATACTTTGCCCGTGATCTGCCTGCGGAGCGTCTTGAGGAGGACACGCCTGTTCTTTCGGAAGCCAGGCGCTGGCTGGATGTTTACTTTACCGGCAGACAGCCGGACTTTACCCCGCCGCTGCACCCTATCGGTTCCGCGTTCCGTCGGGGCGTGTGGGATATTCTCCTGCAAATCCCCTATGGACAGACCACCACCTACGGTGAGATCGCGCGGCAGCTTGCCGCAAAGCTGGGCCTTCCACGGATGTCCGCCCAGGCGGTGGGCGGCGCGGTGGGACACAATGCAATCTCCATCATCATTCCCTGTCATCGGGTGGTCGGCACGAATGGCAGTCTGACCGGATATGCGGGCGGAATTGACAAAAAAGTGAAGCTGCTGGAATGGGAGCATGCCGATATGACGGACTTTTTCATTCCGAAGAAAGGCACCGCACTTTGATATACGGGTCGGAGTACCCCCATATTCCGATAACCGAAGGAGAAGCACATATGATAATCGCAAAAATATTGAAAAAAATGATCGACTTTTCCGACGGCAACATCCACGACATCGACCACTTCATCCGTGTGTGGACGTATGCCAAGACCATTGCCGAGCTGGAGGGCCTGGACGCGGAGACGCAGTACATCCTTGAGGTTGCCGCCATTACACACGACATCGCCTGCCCGCTGTGTCGGGAGAAATACGGCAACACCAATGGAAAGCATCAGGAGACGGAAGGCATGCCCTTGGTACGGGATTTCCTGCGTGATACCGGCCTGACAGAAATGCAGATCGACCGCGTGGCCTTCCTTGTGGGACATCATCACACATTTACAGACGTCCATGGACGGGACTATCAAATCCTGCTGGAAGCGGACTATATCGCCAACGCCTCCGAAAACGGGTATGAACGCCGGAACGTGGAGAACTTTATCCGGAAAATCATGTGGACAGAGAGCGGCAAGGCCCTTGCCAAAGCGGTTTTCTGCGTCTGAATGTTAAAGAATGATTTCATGGAGATAAAGGAAAGTGACACGCTTTTGCGTGTCACTTTCTTTGTTACATGATACCGGAGCGCTCTTTGCTCTCGGCAATGGCGGCGTTGAGCTTGCGGGCGGGGTAGTACACCAGCAGGCCGAACGCGGTAAAGATCACGCACATGCCCAGCAGGATCAGGGCACAATTGCGATAAGTATGGCCGTACATGCCGCCGATGGTTTCCCGGAGCATGTCCATGCCGTAGTGGAAGGGCATGATGGCGTATAGCTTCTGGAACAGAGCCGGCAGCACGTGGATGGGATAGGAGCCGCCGGAGCCGGCCACCTGCAGCACCATGATGATCACCGCCAGTGCCATGCCGATGTTGTCCAGGGCATAGACCAGGGCGAAGTTCATCATGGCGAAGTTCAGCGAACACAGGCAGCAGGCCAGCACGAAACGGGCGGGTTCCACGCACTGAATGCCGACAAAGTACAGACAGCCGAAGGCCGTCACCAGCGCCTGTGCCATGCCCACCAGAAAGAACATGGTAAACCGGCCGAAGTAGCGCTCTATGGCACGATAGCCCAGAAACTGCGGCTGCTTCACCGGAACCTTGATCATCACCGCCGCCAGCAGCGAGCCCACGAACAGTGCCAGCACCGTATAAAAGGGTGCCATGGCGGAGCCGTAGTCGCCGATCTCATAGGCGATCTCGGTGTTCAGCTGCACCGGCGAGGATAGGTAATCCGACAGGCTCTCCGGGTCGTTGTCCAGCATGTCGCAGAATTCCTGAAAGGCAGCGCTGTCGGTCACGCGGCGCACGTCTGCCTCCAGATCCGCCAGATAGCCGGACACGGTGTCCGCCAGGGCGGCGCCCGCCGCCAGAGAGGTCTGGGACTGCGCCAGCGCGGCGGCATAGCCCTCCAGCGTGCCGGACAGCTCGCCCAGCTTGCCGGTGCCGCTGCGCAGCAGATCCTGCACAGCGTCCAACGCGGCCAGTGCCGTGTCGTTCTTGCTGTGGATGTAGTCGTTGACGTTCTGGTTGCACTGCAGGGCAGCCGCCCGAATGTTCTGGCGGGCCTGCGTCAGCTGATCCAGCAGCGCATCCTTTATGTCGGCGTCGATACCGGCCAGCACCTGCTCACGCAGCTGGGTCAACGCGGCTGCCGCCGCGTCGATCTGATGGGACAGCTGGGGCGCGATGGGCTTCAGCGCCGCCAGTTTGGCGATTACATCGTCGATCTGCTGCGCCAGCGCCTGCTGCAAAAAGGTGGGATCCTCTTCGGTGCCCCATTGCCGCAGCTTGTTCTCCAGATCCACCAAACTCTGGTCAATGGCGTTCAGCACCAATAGCGCGTCATCAGAGGCGTTGTCCGCGATGTCCGTTCCGGTGGAAACCATGCCGCCGATGCTGTCCGCGGTATCCGCCGCGTTCACCAGCACGCCGTTGACATCGTCCACCGTCACCGACGCCGCCGCCAACAGGTCATCGGCATTGTCCATCACCGTATCCAGCGACAGCAGGATATCACGAAGCTGTCCCAGCTGCGTCCGGCCGTCCTGTAATTTCTCCACCAGCCCGTCGGCGATGTCCTGGCTGTCCAGGCCCAGGGCCCGGAACACGGAGCTGGCGGTGGTCAGCGCACCGGCTACCTTCTCCACGATAGTGCTGTTGATCTCCTCCTGCACGGCGGTTTTGGCCTTGCTGGTGATCTTGGGGGCAATGGCGTTCTTCTTCTCGTTTTCATAGTACTGGATCTGCGGGTGCTCCAGGGCGCCGTCCAGCAGGCTGACGAAATCGTCGGTAAAGTCCTCCGGCACGATCAGCGCCGCGTAGTAGTCCCCGGCGTAGACGCCCTCCAGGGCTGCGTCCTGGTCGTCCACAAAGACCCAGCCCATCTGGTCGTTGCTCTTCAGTCCGTCCAGCACCAGAGAGCCGATGTTCAGCTGTAACCCCAGCAGCTCGGTGCCCGCGTCCTCGCTGGCCACCGCCACCTTAATGTTGCCGGTGGAGTCGGGGCCGTAAGGATCCCAGTTGGACAGGATGTTGAACCAGGCGTACAGACACGGCACCAGACACAGACCCAGCATCACCACAACGGCCACCACGCTGGCGGTCAGCCGCTGCCAGTCGGCACGGAAGATGTTCCAGATATGCTTCATCACCGGTTCACCTCCCCACGTTCAGCGGGCGCTTGTTCCGCGGGTTCGCCTGTCACCACGGGGCGGGCGGCCCCTTCCGGCATGGGCAGGGTCACAGCCTGCCCGTTGTCGGCGGGGCTTTCCTCCGCCGTTTCCGGCTGTGCTTTGTCCCTTCGCCGCAGCAGCTGCGGCAGCCGGACGACCGGACGCTCCAGCTGGGGCAGCGCTGACAGCTGTCCCAGATCGGAGAGCTCCTCCTGTGTGATGTCCTGCAGCTTCTTCTGAAGCTCATAGTCCATATATTCCACACCGATGAGATACGCCGCCAGGGCGAACATGGACACGATCCACAATATCAGCGTGAACACCTTGTTGCCCTCCGCCAGAAACATCAGCAGCATCAGGCCCAGCGTCACGATCACCAGCGCCCGCATGCCGGTACGGATGCGGCGCTGATTGCTCCGGTGCAGGGCGGTCACCTCTTCCAGCAGCCGATCATACAGCTGATGGTACTTTTCTTCTGTTGTCATGATCCGGCTACCTCCTTACAAGAGCTCGGTCTCTTCCAGCTTGGCCTCCATGAAATGGTTCAGCCCCATAAAGGGCCGCCGCACCAGAAGACCGATCACCAGTGCCGCCGCCGCGAACAGCAGCAGATACGCCAGCTGCGTCATATAGTAATTGCCGTACATGCCGCAGATGCACTCCCGCATGGCGTCGATGGCGTAGGGGAAGGGGAAGAAGCGGTAAATTTTCTGATAGACCCCCGGCAGCAGCTCAATGGGGAAGGTGCCGGAGGAGCCTGCGATCTGCAATACCATGACCACCACCACGATGGCCTTGCCCACATCGCCGAAGGACAGGGCAAGGGAGTAGATCAGCAGGCTGAAGGTCAGCGCTGTCAGCGAGCCTGTGAGATACATAAGACCGGGATGTACGCATTGGATCTTCAAGATCAGCAGGTCGCCGGTGATGATAATGGCCGCCTGCAGCTGGCTCAGCAGGAAGAAGAGGATGTAGCGGCCGAAATACAGCTGGGCGGGGGTGGGGTCGATGAGCCCGTCCTTTCGGGCGTGGGGCTTCACCAGCGACACCAGAATGACGCCGCCCACCCAGATGGCCAGCACCGTATAGAAGGGCGCCATGGCGGAGCCGTAGTTCTCAATGGGATACACCGGCGTCACCGTGGTCTGCACCACCTGGGAGAAGTACTGGCCGTACTCCTCCGGATCGCCGCCCAGAATGTTCAGCAGGGTATCCATGTAATCTTCGTCACTCAGATCCTGCAGCTTGTCGATGGCCTCGTCAACAGAGCGGGACAGGCCGTCCGCGGCGGGCCGCAGCAGCGCCATGGTGTCCTCCAGCGCCAGCGCGGTGTCGGACAGGGCGTCCTGCACCGCCTGCGCGTCGCCGCTGAGGGTCTTGACGCTGCCCATGGTGCGGGACACCTGCCCCATGACGTTTTCCAGTTCCTTCCGCAGCTCCCTGGCGGTGGGTGTCAGCTTGCCGGTCATAGTGCCGATGGCGGTGACGATGGTCTTGCAGTCACGAATGGCAGTCTGCAGATCCTCATTGTCCGGCAGCGCCGACAGGCGGCTTTGCAGGACGTAGCACTTGGCCGCCATCTCACGGGCCAGTTTGGCGGCCGCGTGGCCAAGCGGCTGCTGCTCCAGCCGGTCTGCCCAGGCCGTCAGCTGGTCGCCCAGCTGGCCCATGGCGGCGGCTGCCTCCTCAATGGCTTTGCGGGCCTCCTGCAGTTTGCTGTCGTCCTCGGCGGCCTGCTGGAGCTTGTCCAGTGCCCGCTGCACCTTTTCCAGCGTCGTGAACACGATCCGGTCGATCTCCGCCGCTGTCTGCTGTAAGTGTTCACCGTCAGGCAGATTGCTGTTGATGTCCTGAATGGCCTGTGAGAGCTGATCGGCGTCAAAGTCCGTGCCGCCCTGGCCCGCCGCCTCAAAGGCGTCCATGGTGGCGCGGCAGCCCGCCAGCAGGTCACGGGCCTGATAGAACACGCCCTTTACCGCCGTCTCCGGATCATCCTCCGTCAGATCGGCAGCCAGCAGGTTGGCCTGGGTCATCACGCCGCCCACCACCACGTCCAGATAGTTCTCGTTGATGGTGCGCTTCAGACTTTCCACAGCCGTGTCGGTGATCTTGGTGGCCACGGCGTTCTTTTTGGCGTTTTCGTAGTAGGTGAGGGAGGGCTTGCCTGTCCACTCCGTCAGCATGTGGTACATCTTGTAGGAGAAGTCCTGATCAATGACCACGGCAGCGTAGTAATCACCGGCGTAGACGCCGTCCTTTGCCTGTTCCGCGCTGTCCACCACCACCCAGTTGATGCTGGTGGCCTCCCGCAGATCGTTGACTACGTCCTCACCCTTGTTGGTGTATACGCCGTTCTCGTCGGTATAGCCCTGATCCAGAGACGCCACGGCGATGGAAATGCCGCCGGTGTTGCCGTAGGGATCCCAATTGGAATAGATGTTCAGCCATGCGTACAGGCTGGGCAGCAGCACGATGCCCACTATCACGGCGCAGGCGAAAAAGCATTTGCTCAGCGTTTTCACGTCGGTTTTGAAAACCGTCCAGATATTCCGCATAGTTCCTCCTGTTTGTTTTTCATGATACCAGCAGTTGACAAAGGCATTGTCAACTGCTGGTATCATATCATCATCGTAAAATTTATGCAAGGAATCCACAGTGGAAAATGTTTTTCCTTTCGAATTTAAAAGAAACAGAGCATTTTACACAAATTTGCGTGAAATGCTCTGTTTGCGCAAAGAACTTCCCTACGGAAGGCGTTTTTGAAGGGTAAGATGTTCCCTTCAGCCTTTTATTCCGCATTTATCTGCTTACTTTGACCGTTCTGCGTGGTTGTGGAGCCATTGATAAATGGTTTCGGCCGGCGTTGTGTTCGTCGGCGGAGCCATCGCCGCGCGCAGCGCGGAAAGGCGGGGCCGGTCGTCCAAAAGTGCCAGCGCGGTATCGGCGATGGACTCCGGCAGATCCGCTGTGACCGCCATGCCGTTGTGCAGAAAGAAGGAGAGGTTGTGCTCCTCGCAGCCTGCCACGGCGTCAATGAGCACCATCGGAAGCCCCGCGGCCATTGCCTCGGAGGTACTCAGGCCGCCTGGCTTTGTCAGGAAAAGATCGGCTCCCTGCATGAGCTGCGGCACATTGCCGACCTTGCCTGAAATGTGGATCTGCGGATTGTCGCCCACCCGCTTCCAAAGCTTTTCATACAGATCGTCATTGCTGCCGCACACAACAGTAAGCTCCTGGGCCGCGGTGAGGCGTGTATCAAGATAGGACACGATCTCCGCCATTGGCCCGCAGCCCATACTGCCGCACATCATCAAAATGTGTCCGTGAGCCGGATCGAGCCCAAGGCGGGCTTTTCCAACATCCGGCGAGACGTGCTCATAAAATGCGCGGCACACAGGAATGCCGCTGGCAACCAGCTTTCCACGCGGTATCCCGCATTGCGCGAATTCCTCCGTCAGTGAAGACGCGGGAAGAAAGTACCAATCCAATGCGGAATCCGCCGTGCAGGGTGAGCAGGTGTAATCCGTGGAAATATGACTGGTTGTCAGCCGCAGCTCCGGATGCCTGCGGCACAGCTCCGTCAGCGCCAAGGCGGGAAACACATGGGTGCAGATCACATTGTCGTATCCTCTGGCAAGAATGTATGCATACATGCGCTCCGCGCCGGAGGACAGGTATTTGTACAGCGGCGTCCCATCGCGGAAAATGTCGTCGTGCGTTTCCGCGCTTTGATACCCCGCGCGAAAGAGCTTGGGCGCATGCAGGTATATCCGTGTGTGCCAGTTGGCAATAAAACGGGACGCCCGCTTCGAGATGAACTGCAGGGCGTCTGTGACATCGCAGGTCTCACCATGGGCATGGTAAGCTTCCTGGATCGCCGACGCGCAGGAATTGTGTCCGGCGCCCGTGTTGCAGCTCAGGATCAGGGTTGGCATATTAGAGATTCTCCTATTTGTTTTTTCGCTGCTTCATGATAAGAAGCTTTTGTAAACGTGGCCGGTTATAGCGCTGGATGATGATAAACGGCAGATTGCCCAGCAAGATATAGAGCGCGGTCATGCAGACCCCGCCGATCCCCGGCCATATTTTCAGCAGGGCAAGCCCCAGAAGGGAAAGCACAAAATGTGTCCACTCCGCCACGCAGGTCTCCTGTATCATCCGCGGCAGATCATCAAAATTCTCGCGGGTCAGCTTTTTGGCCGGCATGATTTTGCGGAAGACGCGGCTCATATCCGGCGCCTTGGCCTGCCATTGCTTGACATGCAGCCGTTTCCACAGCTTCTGCTCGGAAGGGACGCAGCGCCAGGGAAAGCGCTCGGCGTGGAACCAGCGCTTGGGAAGCAGGCGCCCGATCACAAAAAAGAGAACGCCTAAAGCCGTCATATAGAGCAGACAGAAAAAGAAAGGTTTCATCCTGTGCCCCATTGCGTCACGCATCATAAGATGCCCAGAACTGCCGCAGAACCGCTTCGTATGACGGGCGGTCTGTGTAGCAGCTCATGGCGTGGTCGGCCTCCGGCACCACCAGAAGGCGGCAGGGTGATGCGCAGGCCGCCTGATTTTCATAGGCCATCTCTACCGGCACGAAATGGTCGTCCCCGCCGTGGATCAGCAGCACCGGCTTTTTCGCGGCGGCAAGAGTGGTAAGGGTGGAGCAGTCATCCGAGCCGATGGACAGTCGCTTGCGGCAGAGATGGTCGGCGATTCTGCCGCCAAGGGCAAAAGGAATATGCAGGTTTTTCCGCGCCACATGCCGCCAGATGGCATGGGGCGACGTGTATGCCGAGTCCGCGATGATGCCGTGAACGGCGTCAGGCAGCGGCAGGTTTGCCGCCATCAGCACGGTGGCGCCTCCCATGGAGACGCCCGCCAGATAGATGGGCAGCGCCGTACCGAACCGTTCCACCGCCCACTGTGCCCACGATAGGCAATCGTTACGCTCTGTCAGGCCGAAGCCGATATACGCGCCCTCGCTGTTCTGCTGGGCCCGCTGTTCCACATAGAGGACGCTGCACTTCTCCTGCCGCCAGAAGTCGGCGATCATGCCGAAGTCCCGATACCACGCGGAATGCCACCCGTGAAAGGCGAGGAGGATCCGTTTTGCGTCAGGACAGGGGAACCAGTGGCCCACCAGCTGCAGACCGTCCCGGCTTTTCAGGGACACCACCTCATGGGGCGCGGCGGCCAACCGCCCTGTGGCGGCCTTTTGCGCGGCGCGGAAGGCGTCGTTGGGCGTCTCGCCGGTCAGACGTGAGCTGCCGTCGTTTTTTCTTCGCAGACGGGGCGGCTCACGGTTCATGGCTACATCCATCAGAAGCTTTGTCACGCCATAGGTGGCCGCGCCGTACACCGCGGCGGCGGAAAGAACGGCTGTAATCACTTTTGCTGTTTTTTTCATAGGTCGGATCCCTCCGTGGAAATTCTGAATAGACAAGTGATGGCGTTTTATGGTAAACTCAATACCAGCAAGCAAGCGGCGGGAGGTTTCATATGGCGGTCAATGCAAAATCCATGATAGCCGATGCGTTTATCAAGCTGTCCGGGGAAAAGAACATCGACAAGATCACCGTCAAGGATATTGTGGATGAGTGCGGCATTTCCCGCCAGTCCTTCTATTACCACTTTCAGGATATTCTGGAGGTCGTCGAGTGGTCGGCGGAGCAGGCGTTTCAAAAGCTGCTGGAGAAAAACATGGCGGCGGATGATTCCGAAGCGGTTTTTCACGATTTTATCGTGGCCTCTGAAAATGCCAATGTCCTTTTGCACAAGCTGCTCCACTCGCAAAAGCGGGAGGATATCGAGCGCATCATGGTGCGCTCGATCCGTACCTATCTGCAGGAGCTGATGACCCGAAGGGGGAGGAGGATGGCGCTTCCCTATGAGGACATGGACATCGCGCTCAACTTTTGTACATACGGTATCGTTGGCTTACTGTTGGAATCCTGTGAAAAAAAGGATTTCGACAGGGAAAAACTGGCAAAGCAGATGCACCGCCTTTTGACCGGCCGCATGGAAGAAAAAGAGAATGAGAAAGCATGGTGACCGTGTGCGAATGCTCTCTTTGCTATTTTTATGATAGCAGAGACCGGGTCTTTTTGCTATGAGTATTCCCTGCATTTTGTCATGACAAATCCACAGAAGTGTCAACTTTTTTGACATTCCCGGGGATTTGTCATAACGGGGATCGTCCCTGACGGTCAAGGTGAAAACACAAAAAGGAATGGCACGCTTTCGCGTGTCATTCCTTTTTGTATGGTTGGATTGTGGGAGAGAAAAGAGAGGGGCGTTTGTGATTATCTTATGCTGCGGCGTGCGCATTGCGGCGGGCGGAGCGCTCCTCGTAGTCCAGCTCCAGCAGACCGGCCTTGCCGGCGGCCCAAGCGGCCACGGCGCCGAACACCACGGGCAGGTAATAACCGGCCTGACGGATAGGCTCATCAGCGGCGGTCATCAGGAAAGAGGTAGCGACCACCAGAACGAGGGATACGATAGCGGTCAGGATGTAAGTGTTGATGTTCTTCATGGTAGATTCCTCCTTAAAAAATGTTTTTATGTTTTGGTTTGGTGTTGTTTTCCTTTTGTGATTATATAGTAGAATATTTAACGGGAAAAGTAAAGCTATAGAATGTAACAACAATTGTTAGAACGACTGTGAAACGAGGGAGACGATTTGGTGTCTGCAAAGTCGCTTTTCGTATGAGTAAAACCTCCTATTGCTTAGGTAAAGGTTTGGTGCCACTACCAAAGCAATAGGAGGTTACCGATGAAGTGTCCTGTGTTATTTCGCCTTACCGATCGTCAGTTGTGTACAGAGATTGATCGCAGCCAGTGCGGACACAATGATCGTCAATAGCCAAAAGCTGCTGTCATCGGTTTTGACAAAGGAAATGACCGCTAAGGCTGCCTGCGCCGCAGCACTCGCTACAAAATACCACTTCCGTGCCGGAGACGTCCATGTGATATTCTTTTGCCTCCGCACTTTGAATGCATGCAGCACAGCAAGAGCAATTGCCGCTTGTACAAGGATGGTAATTACGATAAAAGCCATACGCAACCCTCCGAATATAAATGTGTGTCAGTTTTTATATTAGACCTTCAAATCTTTAATCAGAATACGATACAGCGCGACGGCGGGCGCATAGGAGCAAACACCTGCGATAATCAAGGATCCTCCGGCACTGTTCCATTTCCATATTGCCAGGGCAACAATGATCGCGTAGGAAGCAAGCCCTGAAACAGAAAGCAGAAGCAGTTTCCCGCTTAACTGCGACAGCTTTAGTTTCCTGCGGAAAAGCCCTGCACAAATGAGCGCAAAAGACCCCGCCAATAAAAGAATCGTCACAATCTTCGCCAGAATAATCTCCATAATCTTCCCCCCTTTTCGTAATAGGTGATCGTAGTTTTGCTGAGAGACAATCTTTACGGAGACCAAAGTGTATCACCTATTACTGATGTTATTCCAATAATCATCCAATGCCGGTTTATTTTCAATGGCAAATCCATTTTGTTCTCTCTCGTTACTCCGGCAAAACGAAGTTGATGAATAAAAACACAACCAGATTATTTACGGCGTGAGTACAAGTAACCAAAGCTAAATTGTTCGTTTTTTTATAAGTAACACCTAATATCAAGCCGATAGCAAAATATAGCAAAAAGTCAACAGAAATTTCAGCATGCATACAGGCGAATATGCAACTGCACAGAAGTATGCTTATCCAGGGGCGGTGTCCTTGCAGATTTTCCTCCATCCTGTTTTGAATGATTCCTCTGATTATTGTTTCCTCGATAATCGGCGCAAAGATTACGGAATCAAAAAACATGCCTATCGGAAAAACAGCGGTATAATTGTTTAGTATTTCCTGATTTTCGGTGACTTGTGATATCCACATGCCGCGTAATAAAGTCATAAGAATATTAGCACTTAGAATGACGACCGAAGTCAGAAAAAGTTGTTTTGCAAAATTTGTACCGATTTTTTTGAACCCGTTGCGAAATACATCTCGATACAAAAGGCATGCCATTGCGGCTAACAATGCATTGACTATCACGGTGGTATATGCCATGACCACAACGATTCTCTCGTCGTCGACAACTGCACAACCTATGACAAAAGCAATGACAAATGTTCCAAGGTAGGAGCATATCAAAATGGAGCTTCGGCTATTTCGCAAAACCGTCATCCTTCACTTCTAATTAGAATTAGGATATGACGGGGACTATCCCCACCATATCCGTTTCCGGATTATCTGCCGACATAGATCCGCCACAAAGCAGTACTGCGGCAGGGGTCATTCTGTTGTACCCCCAGTTCGCACGATGATTAAGTATTCATGTGGGATCATGCTTTTCACTTGGCGCAAAAAGGACGCCACACAAAGCAGATAAGACGTACCCTATTGAAATAAACCATTGCATCAAGTTGTAGTTCTTGAGAAGCAGAAACAGAAGTGCTGCGAGTAACAACACGACAGAGACAGAACTCATACAAATAAATAGGAGGTTTCCTATTTTCCAACGAAATGGTTTACCGCTTCGCTTATTTGCCAATGCCTTACCTAAAAAGAAAAGTGAAGACAACACAAATAGAAGCATGATTCCTGCGTGCCAATTGATCTTCATTTTGATCCTCCTATCTGAAATGCTTAACGGTCTGCATAGGCAGATGTCGCTATCCAAGGACAATGCCTATGCAAGCAATACAGTTCAAAAATGTATGGAAAAGCCACGGAAAGCAAAGATTCTTTGCCCGTGCATAGATAAGACAGAGACCGAAACCAAGTGCTCATTACAGCGACTCCATATATCACCAGGTCTTTGTGCCCCTGGGGTACGCGAAGCGGTAAAATCCTGCGGTTTGGCCCTTGTCACATGTTCTGAAGCGCAAAGGCGATGAGATTGTTAAAACTATGTATACAGATCAAAAGGGAAATGCACTGTGTCTGTTCATAAATAGCTCCCAACAAAAGACCGACAGGAAGGTATTGGATCAAATCTACAGGAGTACCTGTATGCAGCAAGGCAAATAGCGTTCCTGCGATTATCACAGAAATCGGCGCGCCACCCCGTTTGATCCGCTCTCGCAGCCATCCTTGCAGAATAAAACGGAATATGGTCTCTTCCACGATCGGCGCACAGAATACCGAAACAAAGAAAGCAACGATTGGGAGTGTTGCCGCCGCAGCGTTCAACGCTTCTTGATTTTGTGTGAGCAGGTCTCCGCCTATCTTTGCCCGAAGCAAGCCAAAGAGAAGATTCAGGCCGACCATAAGCGACCCTCCGATGGCCGCCACTGTTATAAGTTTTCGTGTTCCCATTTGATGTGCGCTGTCAATGAAATCTCGGGAATAGAGAAAGAGCGCGTATGCCGCCATTGCGGAGGAGGGAAAAAGCCTTTTCCACGCGAATGTGTAAATTTCATTCGCACCGGTGAGCATGTTCAGCAATACGCCGAGAATTGTTGATACAAGAAAGACAACAAAAACGCATAGTAGCATTTTCTTACTCTTAGACATAAGGGTTCCCACCCTTTTCGGATTACTTAGTTCTTGCGGAGCGCCCTGATTATGATAAATCCACTCATAAGAAGAACAACAATAGGAATTATCTGCCTGAGAAATGGGATATCCAGGACTTTGTATACCACCACACTCAAGATTGTACCGGCAAGGAGCCCCGCCACCAGGAGAAGTGCTCGTTTACGATCCATTTTCAGCCTCTGTCCTTTCTGCAAAAATACGAAGTACCACAGCTCACCGTTGTCTACAATATACTACTGCACCGTGGCGCGCACAATTGACAAATCAATCAATACAGGGCGATCTTTTGCCAGCATTTGGAAGGGGAAATGCGCGTTTTTTCACTATTTTGATAAAAAAGAACCAAGTGTGCCGGGGAATTTTCTGTTTTTCAAAACAATTTTCACTTTTGATATATTGTACAAGCATATTGCACATATTAACTGCTTATTTCAGAAATTTCTGCAACTTATTTCTTCTAAAGAATCTCCTGAAATACAGCAGCCATGAGGGTCGAGGTTTTCATAACCTGCTGCCGATTTGAGCAATACACGTCAGATCATTGGTGGTATGATGATCCCACGTTATGGCAAAGGTCGCGTGGGTCACAGGCGTGTCCGGCGGCATTGGAGAGATGGCCGCGCGGTGCATTGCCAGATAACCGTAAAACCGTCTCAAGCAATGCGCTTGAGACGGTTTTACACATATTGAATATTTTGGGAAGAGTGATCCGACGCGACCGTTGTTTTGCAATTGGGGCGCCAATTGCCCTATCTCTCAAACACAGTCTCTCCGTTAAACGTCAGCTTGCAGATGCGCTCCGGCTCGATGGGTTCGTCGAACCGTGTCAAGAACATGCAGCTGTCGTCGGTCTGCGCTGCGATAAAACCCCACCGGCTTGGAATGAGGTTGCCATTTGCGTCAAATATCTCAAATCTTCCGGTATCGGCGGTGGAATCCACATAGCTGTCGAAATAGACCGCCATGGAGAGCTTGGAGCATTCGATCGTTTCTGCCAGCAGCTCCTCACCGGCATAGGACAGGGAAACATTCTCCGCCAGCACCTCGCTTTGTACGGTGACGGGCGTTTCGTCCAGCGTGACCTGCCATTGCCCCGGAAGCACGGTGGTAAGGATCTCCTTTCCGCCCCAGTGCATCTCAAGATAGGGAAGCGCCTCCTTGTCAACGGTCACAAACGCCCAGATATACCGCCAATCGGCGTCACCGATATCAGGATCAAATGCGTCAGGGCTGCTGTAACTGGCACCTGGCTCCGGAGAGATGACGGTGCCCGTTCGCGTGTCGGTAAAATACCAGTTTTCCCCTGATGACCATTCACTTGCGCTCACCGGCCCCTTCATGACCAGCTGTAGGACGCCATTCTCCCAACCGGCATTGCAGATGGACAGGTCGCCGTAGGGCAGCTTGACATCCGCGTCGCCCGGCTGCCATAAATACCGTGGAGACCCATCGCCGGCGTAATCCAGGCATTGCGGCAGGTTGGCGTTTTCTCCGGCGTTTTCCACCATCTCCGCCACATTAAAGTCCACCTTCACATTCTCAAACATCTTTTTCTCCTGCCAGTTGGAGAAGCCCATCACAAGGCCGTTGGCGCTGTTGCCCGCCTGCCAGTCGGCCAATACGACGCCCTCCAATTCGTTCTCCGGTACGCCGTCCCTCCGCTCCAGAAAGTACGGCACGTAGGCGCCGGACATCATCTGACCGGGAAAGTACAGGTCAAGTTCGGCAAATTGACCCTTTGGATCAAGCACGGCTCCCTCGTTGGCCTTCACGGAATAGAGAAGATATAAGGTTCGCTCGTCAGAGATCACCTTTTCCACCTTGATCTGCAGCGCCTCCGTGGCCGCGGGCTGCTGCAGGGAGGCCACCGGCACTTCATCCTCGTCGCCGATGACGGTCTGGCCGGGGGAAAAGATGTCGCGCCACGACAGCGGGATCCTGCTGATGGCAAAGGCGGTCACGGACAAGGCCAATACGACCAGCGCCGCCACAACCGCGGCAGATAATTTGGGGAAGCGACCGATCCTCTTCCGGCCTGTTTCTGCGCCGGCAAAGTCAAGGGCTTCTTCCAGATACGCCGTATCAATGTCTCCGATGGCGGAAGCCAGCCGATTGGTTTTGTGATCCATCATAGCGATACCTCCTTTAGGTGCTGATGTAATTTCCGGCGGATCCTGCCAAGCCGGACGGATGCGTTATGCGCGGTGATGCCAAACGTATCCGCGATTTTCGGCAGCGGCTCCGCGAACCAGTAACGCTTGACGAACATGACTCTGTCATCGCGGCTCAAGGCGGAAAGAAATGCGTTGATCTGTGCTGTCAGTTCGTTTGCGGAGAGCTGCTCGTCCAGGGAGTGATCCGGGATGCAGGCTTCCAGTTCCGATAGAGATACCTCGAACCGGCTGTCTCGTTTCCGCGCGGAATTGGCCCGCAGCTTCTTCAGCGAGAGGTTGCGGACGATGCGGCAGATATAGGCTCTCAGCGGGTCGGGGGAGCGGGGCGGAATACTGTTCCACGCGCCAAGCCAGGCATCGTTCACACATTCCTCCGCGTCCTGAGGATCGTTCAGAATATTGCTGGCGATTTGAAAGCACAGGTCTCCATATTTCCTGGACAACTCTGTGATCGCATCCTCTGAGCGCTGGAAAAACAAGCTTATGATTTCTCTGTCATTCATAGATGCTGCGCGACCTCCTTTTTCCCTATATACATATAATACCTTTTTCCAAACGCATGTCACAGAATTCGCGGATTTTTTACATATTTGGCAGCAAGCACAACTGACGGAAAGGCGGTGAAAAGCAAAACCTCCGGTGAAACCGGAGGTTTTGCGGAGTTTGAGCTGCTTGATAAGGGAAACAAAGAGAAAAGACTTTTGTTGTCCTTGCGCGGAATGAGTATAATGAAGCCATCAAAGAAATGGGGAGGACTCTCAGATGATCCAGAGAAAAGAGCTTGCCGGCGTTTTGCCGCGCTATCAGGATTGGCTTGTCGAGCAGGAGCGAAGCGTACATACCGTTGGAAAATACCTGCGGGATGTGCGGCAGTTTCTGGCGTTTTTAGAGGAAAACCACAGCCAGCAGGTCAGCAAGCAGGAGGTCATCGCCTATAAGCAGCAGCTGCAGAAAAAGCATCGCGTCAGCAGTGTGAACTCCATCCTTGCGGCGGTGAACGGTTTTCTGCGCTTCGCGGGGTGCGATGAGTGCCGCGTGAAGCTTGTAAGATGCCAGCGCCAGCCCTTTATGGATGACAGCCGTGAATTGACAAAGGAGGAATATTTCCGCCTGCTGCACGCCGCCCGCCGCAAGCACAACCAGCGGCTGTGTCTGGTGATGGAGACGATCTGCGCAACGGGCATCCGCGTGTCGGAGCTGCCCTATATCACGGTGGAGGCGGTGCGTGCGCGCAGGGCGGAGATCACCTGTAAGGGAAAGCGGCGCACCGTGATCCTGCCCAAAAAGCTGTGCAGCGCGCTGGCGCGTTACGCCGGGAGCTGCGGTATTCAGGAGGGATATCTTTTCCGCACGGCGTCGGGCAAGCCCCTGGACAGATCCAACATTTGGCACGCTATGAAGCGGTTGGGGCGGGAGGCCGGTGTGGCGGAAAGCAAGATCTTCCCCCACAACTTGCGTCATCTGTTTGCCAGAACGTTTTATGGCCTTGAAAAAGATATCGTCCGTCTGGCAGATATTCTCGGCCACAGCAGCATCAATACCACCCGCATCTATACCGCCGTCAGCCGCAACGAATATGCCAGCAAGGTGGAGCGGTTAGGCCTCGTCGTATAGAGGGCATACAAATAAAAAAGTACCACATAATTTGCATTATGTGGTATTCCTGTCAAAACCAAAAGTTTCCTTTTCGCATAGTAGTCCTATATTACGACAAA